>NZ_JARKOZ010000156.1 GCF_029978005.1 Solidesulfovibrio sp.
CCGGGCGCAGGGCGCTGGCCCACAATTCGTAGCGCAGTTGGTTGATCAGCCGCCCGGTGGTGGCGCGCGCGGGCGGGTGCCGCCGCCGCCATTGGGGCAGCGGGACCCCCTCCGGCTGGCCGGTGTCGCCATAGGTGTCCAGCGCGGCCAAGTGCAACAGCCCATAGGCGCCCACCGCCAGGGCCGGCACCCGCTCCACCGACGTCGGCACCCGCACTTGAGCCTGGCCCACGCCCAGCAGGGTCTTTTCCTCCCGAAAGTTGATTTCAATGTCCCAGCGCCACAGATACTCCTGCACCACGGCGGCCACCGGCAGGGTGGGGTCCGTGCAGAGAAGATAGGCCGGCTGACGGTAGCACAGCTTGCCGCCCCGCCGCAGCCGGTAGCCCAACGGGGCGATAACCACCACTTGCACCGGCTGGCCCCCGCACAAGGGGGTGCGCACGTCGGCCAGCACTTTGACGCGGAACTCATGGACCCGCCCACACGCATACGCCCTCACCGTTTGCCACGGCGCATCCGCCGCCTGACGCAGTTGCTCGGGCGTGAGCGCCTTGGCCCCATAAATCCGTTTGCGCCCGGTGGCCGGCTGGGCGGGCGGCGGATGGAACAACGCGCTGTCCTTGCGGATGCGCCCGATATAGACCGTGCCCGGCGGACAGTTTCGCAGGAGGGTCTTGTTGCTGTAACGCCCATCGCCCACCACATGCAGCTTTCGGCTGGCAGGCACCTGCGCCCGCAAGGCCACCAAGCGCCGCTGCGCCAAAGCCACCAGATTGGCCGCCTTGGCCGCTGCGACGTAGGCCGCCTGCGTGGCGGCGTCGGCGCCTTTTCGGGGCTTGGTGGGCGTGGGGGCGTGGACAAAATCAATGGGCACCATCCGCACCGCTCCCTCGCTCCCCAAGGGGCGGGCCGCCGAGAACTGGAGCACGCGTTGGGCCCAGGTAAACTGGACCTGGAAGGGCGGCCCTTGGGGATCGCGTCGCCAGGCGGTGCCGTGGACCCGGCGTCCGGTCTTGGGCAGGAGCGAATCGTCCACCCCCACGACCAGGGGCGCGTCGGGAGCCAGGGCCGCTTCGACCGTCTGCCGGGCGGTGGTGAACAAGGTGTCGGGCTGGACGCGGCCGTGGCTGTAGAAGCGGTAGTCGGCGGTCCAGTCCTGCTGGTGGCGGTTCTGGGCGGCGAGCAGGCCGGTGAGGGTGTGGCGGCCCAGGGCGACCAGTTGGGCCAGGGCATGAGCGGCATGGCGGGCGGGCTGTGGAGCGGAGGCGAGGGCACGCTCCAGGAGGAGGTTCAGGTTTTGGAGGAGGGAGGTTTTTTTTTGAGCGGGACGGGGTCGGGCGGGACCCACTGGCGGGAGAGGACCAGATGGCCCTTGTCCACGATGGTCCATTCGAGCTGCTCGCCCTTTTGGAGGTCGAGGGCCTGGGCGAGCGGCGTGGGGAAGTTGATGTAGAACTGCTGGGAGTCCTGGCGTTGGATGCACTGGAGCTTGGTGGGATAGCCCATAACGGCGATATCTAGTCATAAAACTAGAATTAGGGCAACAAAAAAATGCGCGCTATGCCAGCGCGTCTAGTCAGGGCCAAACTCCAGGCTGGGACGTCTCGTCCCAGAAAGTTTTGGGTTGCGAGGGGGGCGGCGGCGACGGGACGTCGCCTCCCCGAGAGGGTTTGCTCGTGAAGGACGTGCGCTTCAAGGCAGCCGAGGGCCACGGCGACGAGACGTCGGCCCTCCGACAAAGTGCTGCTGCGCTGCTGCGGCGTTGACGGTGCCGACGGGCGGTATCTACATTATACGGGCGCAGTCGCCGAAGCCTGCGTCAAGTGTCACGAGATTGAATTCGCCCACACCACGTGGAGAACTGCCGCGCATCGCGATGTCCGCTGCGTCGCCTCCCATGGCCGCACGACCCTGCTTTGCCCGCGCACCGCACCCCGGCTCAGGCCGCGCGGGAGCCCTCGCGCTTCTTTGCCGGCCAAACCGCAACCTTTACCGCACCATGACAAACCTCAAACCCCTGAACCTACACTCGTCCGTGGCGGCATCGGGAAAGCGCGTCACGGTTGCAGCCAGCCCGGGCAGGCGACGCTCTGCCGGGACGCGGCTGCGGACCCCTTGCCGCTCATGGGTTCCACGTCCGGCCTCCTTCGTGCTTGCGACGCTTCTTTGCCTCGCCCTCGGCTTCCCCGCTCTCGCCGCTTCCAAACAGAAGGTCCTTTTCGATTGCGACCTTGCCGGCGACGTGGACGACGCCTACGCCGTGGCCCTGCTGCTCACCAGTCCCGAGTTCGAGGTACTGGGCCTGGTCATGGACCACGGCCACACTTGGGGCCGCGCGCGGGTGGCCGGGCGGCTGCTGTACGAGCTTGGCTTGGAGGAGAAAATTCCGATTGTGGTGGGCCGGCCCACTCCGGGCATTGTGGGGCAGCACACCGGCATCGCCGGGA
>NZ_JARKOZ010000168.1 GCF_029978005.1 Solidesulfovibrio sp.
CCGCCCCCCCGCCCCCCGCCGTCCCCCCCCCCCCCCCCCCCCCCCCCCCGGGGGGGGGTGGGGGGGCACCACCCCCCCCCGCCGCCGGAGGCATCTTCGCCTTCCTTCCCCTTCCCTCACCGCACCAACCGTCGGCGCATCCCTGCCAGCGCCAGGGGGATGAACACCACGAAGTATCCGACCAGCGCTCCGACGTTGACGAGCGACCAAGCGTTCAGCCGTCCCAGGCAGGCGGCGCGGCAGAGTTCGGCCAGGTGGTAGAGCGGCATGGCGGCGGCGATGGGCGCGGCCGCGGGCGGCAGCGCGTCGATGGGGAAGAAGGTGCCCGAGAAGAGGAACATGGGCGTGATGACGAGGAAGACGGGGATGTTGAACATGTCGATGGAGGGGGTGATGCTTGTGGTGGCCATGCCGATGGCGCCGAAGGTCAGGCCGCCGAGGAGGGCGATGGGCAGCACGAGGAGCGCCTGGGGACTGGGGGCGTAGCCGAGCAGGGCCACCACGGCCAGCATGAGGCCGGCGGCGATGAGCGACCGGGTGGCTCCCCAGACGATTTCGGCCACGATGATTTCCTCCAGGGACAGGGGCGTGGCCAGCAGGGCGTCGTAGGTCTTCTGGTAGAACATGCGCACGAAGGAGCTGTAGGTGGTCTCCATGAACGCCTGCCACATGGCCGAGACCGCGACCATGGCCGGGGCGAAGAAGCGGATGAAGCCCATGGGTTCGCCGTGCCAGGTGACGTCGGAGACGAGGCCGGAAAAGCCCAGGCCGAAGGCGACTATGTAAAAGAGCGGCTCCAGGATGGGCGGCAGGAAGTTGACGGCCCAGATGCGGCGGTACACGCGCAGGTTGCGCCGCCAGACCGTCCAGAAGAGGCTTGTGAAGCGGGGGTCGGCGTTCATTCGCGAAGCTCCCGGCCGGTTAAGCGCAAGAAAACGTCCTCCAGGGTGGCGGGCCGCAGCAGGCCGTATTCCGGGCAGAACCGGTCGCGCAGAGCCACCAGTTCGGCGCGTTCCCGGCCGTAGACGATGCAGCGCCGGCCCGAGCGTTCGCTTTGCCAGCCGCCCTGGCGCACGGCGTCCAGGAATTCCTGTTCGGGCGTTTCCACCTCCAGCACGTGGCGGCCGACATGGGCCTCGATGAGGCCGCGCGGCACGCCTTCGGCGGTGACCAGACCGTTGTCCACGATGCACAGCCTGTCGCAGAAGCGTTCGGCCTCTTCCATGGCGTGGGTGGTGAGCAGGATGGTCAGGCCTTGGCGCTTGAGGTCGAGGAGCCGGTCCCAGAGGGTGTTTCGCGACTGGGGGTCGAGGCCGGTGGTGGGCTCGTCGAGGATGAGCAGATCCGGGCTGTTGATGAGCGCCCGGGCCAGCATGAGGCGTCTGGCCATGCCGCCGGAGAGCTCTTCGTAGCTGAAGCGTTTCTTGCCTTCCAGGGAGAAGAAGGCGAGCAGCTCCTCGGCCCTGGCCAGGGCCTGGCGGCGCGGGATGCGGAAGTAGCCGGCGAAAACCAACAGGTTTTCGAGCACGGACAGATCCGGATCGAGGGTGTTGCCCTGCTGGCAGACGCCGAGGCGCGCCCGGATACGGCGGAAGGCCTCGGCGATGGGCAGGCCGAAGACGCGCACGCTGCCGGAGGTCAGGGGCGAGAAGCCGTAGACCATGCGGATGGTGGTGGTCTTGCCCGCGCCGTTGGGGCCGAGCAGGCCGAAGCATTCGCCCCGTCGCACGACGAAGCTCACGTCGTCGACGGCGCGCAGCGCGCCGTAGTCCTTGCGCGCCGAGGCCACCTCCAGCACCGGGATTTCGGTTGCGGCGTCCATGCCACCTTCTAACCCAATGTCGCGGGCGCGGCCAGGGGGGCGACGGACTTCGCGCCGGGAGTGAACCTGTCGGTTTCCCGGCATGCCGGGTCGCCTTGCCGGGAGACGACGAATCGCGATCGTGTCAAAAAAACCCGGCGCAGCGAGTCTTTCCTTGCCGCATTGTCACCTCCGGGAAAGGTCGCGAAGGGGGATCCATGTTACCGTTCAGCCCAAAAAAGGAGTGCGAACATGTTTTCCGGACTGCTGCAACCCATGCATCTGCTTTTGATCCTGGGCGTCGTGCTGATCGTTTTCGGCCCGGGCAAGCTGGCCAACGTCGGCCATGACCTCGGCAAATCCATCCGCGAATTCAAGGCCGCCATGGAAGCCCGGGACGTGACGCCCGAGGCCGAGACCGTGAAGCCCGCCCAGGTCGCGGCCGCGCCCGCCGCTACCGTCGTCGCCGAGAGCGCGACCGAGAAGGCCGGCCAGTCCGCCTAACGTCGCGGCCGCGAAACGCACCTCTGGGCGTTTCGCCGGCGACATGCTTGAATGGTTGTTTCCCTTAATAAATACTGTCGTATTTTTTAAGGGACACCCCGGGTGCCCGAACGGATCACGCCCGCGTCGCGGCCAGGGCGGCGGCGCGGCGGGATTCCGGGAAGGCTCGATGGAATGATTCGTTTCCCACGCAAAAAATACCGGCGATTTTTTTAAGAAAGCGGCATCAGCCCTTCTCTTCCTTGTCCAGGCGGATGGAGCGGCGGAAGCGCTTGTCGAGCGTCTCCTCGAAGAATTCCTGCAGAACCCGGCGGTATTTTTTCAGATAATACTGCCGGTCCAGGAATTTCTCCTTGTGACGGTACTTGATGAGCGTCGAGGGGTTGAAGTATTCGGCGGCGTTTTTTCGCGTCAGCACGAAGGGCGGCAACCCCTCCTGGACCAGGATGTAGCTGGCCACCAGCGCTCCCGTGCGGTGGTTCCCTTCCAGAAAGAGCTGCGGCTGGCTCACGGAGAGCACGTAGACGCCGGCCGCCCGTCGGTAGGCCGACTTGTGGCGCTTGCGTTCGTACCAGTCCGAGACCTCGTCGATGCCCTCGGCGAAGCGGTGGCGGGTTTCGAGCAGGTGCGGCCCGTATTCCATGCGCACGCTCTCGTTGCTGCCGCACAGCACGATATGGTTGAGCTCCAGAATGTTGTCGAGGCCCGAGCGCGAGAAGAGCTCGATGCCGGCCTCGAGCAGCTCGTCCACGTAGGAATAGCCCTCGAGCAGGTTGCCGATGATCTGATCGGTGAGCGGCTCGCGGCGCATGAGCAGCTTGGCGTTGATCTCCTCGAAGTGCTCCTGCACGTCGCGAAGGGAATCCTCGATGCGGTCGAGCTCGAGGCGGTAGAGCTTGCGTGCCGTCATGGCCGGGTTCCTTGCGATCGTGTGCTTTTCCCGGCTGCGCGGACCGGTCTCGGGGATGTGCCGCACTCTTGGTCCGTTGTCCATGACGGCGGGATGAAAGTGTCCGCTGCCAAGTCCTTCCGGCTGAAAAATCACTCTCAGCCCTTGCAGGCGCCCCAGTGGCTGCCGCGGGACAGAGGCAGTTAATCCGGGCTAGGCAAGTCTTTTTCTATCTGGTGGGCGCGCCGTTGCATCCAGGCATCACGGACCATCGCGTATTCGTCGGAAACCTCGCGACGCTTCTCGTCCATCGGCAACGAACGAGCGCGGGCATCCGTGAATTGAAAGACATTCAGGCCGTAGGCGATCATGCTGTTGTCCATGTAACTCATCGGCGAAAGAGGCTGGTCGCCGAACATGCCGACCGTATCGCGCACCGTGCGCGGCCCGAGGAGCGGCATCACAAAGTAGCGGGAATCGCGCCACCCCCAGGTAGCCAGCGTCTGGCCGAAGTCTTCGTTGTCCTTCGGCATGCCCACACGGCTTGCCGGATCGAACAGGCCGGCCACGCCCACGGTGGAATTGACGACAAACCGGCCAAGCGTTCGCAGCGTCTTGACGGGGCTCCCTTGAAGCGTCTGGTTGACCGCGGTGCCCGGCTCGCGAAGGTTGCCGAAGAACCGGCCAATGCCGGTCTGCACAGGATTCGGCGCGGCCCTATCGTAGGCGATCGCCAGCGGGCGGATTATGAATTTATCGAAGGCGCTGTTGAAGCGATAGATGCGACGGTTATACCCCTCCCAAGGGTCGTCGACGCTCTGTTGCCCGTAAATGGCTTCAGCATCCTCCGCAGTGGCCGTCGCGCCGGACGCCGCGGATGTCAATGCCCCTGTCGCAGGCGAATCGGAACCCGAATTCTTGCTCGAGGCCGATGCTTCAACTGCCAAGGCAGACGGAGCGACCTGAAGCTCGCTGGCACTTGTGTCATTCGTTTCGTTTGGAACGACAGCGTCTGGGGCCTCTCGCGGCTGGAATGCCGCAGACGTTGCCGGAGGAGCCTCTACGGCGGGCGGCATGGAGGCAGCCTGGGACCAGACGGGCCGGCCGGCGACGGCGGCAAGCGCAAGTGCGACGATCCCAACGAGGCGGAGGGCTTTCATGGGAGTCTCTCCTTTGACCATGAGGAGGGCGGGATTGCCTATGAGCAACGCAATTGCCGGGATTAAAAACGGGAACGCGAGAAGCGGCTTCACTCGCAAGGCGGGCGGCCGTAGGCGCGGAGGAAGACCTCCATCGCCCGCGCCACGGTGGCCGCGATGCGCGCGTCATCCAGCTGGGTCACGACGTTGAACAGGCCGGCCTGATGCACCTCGGATTCCAGCAAGCCGTAGAAATGATAAGCGACGATGTGCGGATCGGCCTGGCGCAGCCGCCCGGCTTCGATGACACGCGCGATGTACTGCGCCAGGTGCGCCACCGCGCGCGCCGGTCCCTGTTCGTAGAACAACCTGCCGATTTCCGGATTCACCGCGGCAGCGATCACCATGCGGACGATGCCAAGGGCTTGCGGTGTATGGAAAGCCTTCAGAACGTGCTGGCCGAATTTCGTGAGTATGGCCGCCACATCCTCTTCGGGGTCCAGCAAGGCGCGGGCATCCACGGCTTCCACAGGCTGTTCCCCGCCCTCGGAGACGCCGCCGCTGCGGTGCAGCAGGGACATCATCTGCCCGCCCTGCGCGTTGGCCATTCGTCGCACGAGTTCCATGAACAATGTCTCTTTCGAGTCGAAGTAGCGGTACAGGGTGGCTTTCGAGCTCCCCGCCCGGGCCGCGATCACGTCCATCGATGCCTGATCGAAGCCCATTTCCTGAAAGACTTCCCGGGCGGCGTCCAGGAAAGCCTCACGGCGGGCTTCTGTCTTTACTCGCGCCATGGCTGCTCCATCCGACTGTTGCGTCGAGCGCCCGCATGGGTTGCCGACACGCTTTTATAAAACGCTACCGTATCGTTTTGTTATTGTCAAGGCCCGCTCCCCGGAGTCTGACAGTGGTCACGCTGCGGGAAGCCGGGTCAGGTTTCGGCAACCACCGGCCTCTGGCGAACTCGCCTCATTCAGCGATAAGAATATGGTATAAAGCTGCGACCTAGTCCTGCCGAGCCGGTGCCGAGATCACGCCGAAATGAAAAAAGCCGCCCCGGACCGGTTCCGGGGCGGCTTGTCATTTGCAACGGGCACTGACGGTTAGGCGGCGCTGGCCCCTTCCTGGAGCTGACGGCGCGGACGGCGGTCGCCCTGGCGTTCGGGCCGGTCCGGGGACAGGCCGAAGGTGGAGCGACGGTCGCCGCCCTGGGGCCGGGCGGCCATGGGCCGTTCGGCCCCAGGGCGTTCCTCGCGGGGACGCTCGGTCCGGGGACGGTCCTCGCGGCCGGCGCGGTCGGACTGGAAGCGGTCGCCGCGCGGCTGCTCGTCGCGGGCGCGGAAGCCGCCCTGGCGGGGCCGGCCGGCGTAGCCGCCCTGACGGCCGCGCGCGGGGCGGTGGGCCGGGGCGGACGGACGGCGGAACTCCTCGGGGTCGGGCTCGAAGCCTTCCACGTTGCGGCGCGGCAGGGGCTTTTTCATGTGGTTTTCGATGGCCCGCACCATGCTCATGTCCTCGCCGGTGACGAAGGTGTGGGCCTGGCCTTCGCGCTCGGCCCGGCCGGTGCGGCCGATACGGTGGGTGTAGGCCTCGGGGGTGTCCGGAATGTCGAAGTTGACCACGTGGGCCACCTGGGACACGTCGATGCCGCGCGCGGCGATGTCCGTGGCCACGAGCACCTGGAAGGAGCCGCGGCGGAAGCCGTCCATGGCGATCTGGCGCTGGCGCTGGGACAGGTTGCCCTGCAGGCAGGTGGCCTTGTGTCCGGCGCGGCAGAGCTGCTGGGCCAGGTTCTTGGCCCGGTGCTTGGTGCGGGTGAAGACGATCACCGAATCCTTGCCGGCCTCGTCCAGGAGGTGGAGCAGAAGCGGGGCCTTCTGGTTGGCGGACACGGGGTAGATGGCGTGCTCGACGGTCGAGACCGGGGCGAGGTGGCCGATGCGCACCGTGATCGGGTCGGTCAGGGTCTCGGCGGCCAGGCCCGAGATGGCCGGGGGCATGGTGGCCGAGAAGAGCAGCGTCTGGCGCTTGGCGGGCAGGGCCGAGAGGATGCGCTTGAGGTCGGGCAGGAAGCCCATGTCGAACATGTGGTCGGCCTCGTCGAGGACCAGCGTCTCCAGGGCGTCGAAGCGGACGTTGCCCTGATTCATGTGGTCCAAAAGCCGCCCGGGGCAGGCCACGACGATGTCCACGCCCTGGCGCAGGGCGCGCACCGGGGGAAACCTGCCCACGCCGCCGTAGATGACCGTGGCGCGCAGGCGCGTGCCCCGGCCGAGGTCCACGCCGGCCTGGTAGATCTGTTCGGCCAGCTCGCGGGTGGGGGCGAGGATGAGCGCGCGCACGCCGCGTTTTTCGGGCTTGGTGGTCATCAGGCGATGGATGATGGGCAAGAGGAACGCGGCGGTCTTGCCGGTGCCGGTTTGGGCCAGGCCCATGATGTCGTGGCCCTCGGCCACATGGGGGATGGCTTCGGCCTGGATGGGCGTGGGGGTTTCGTAGCCGATGCGCGCGATGTTGGCGCAAATCGTCGGATGGAGGCAAAAAGAATCGAAGCTCAAAAGGATATCCTTTGGCAAAAGCGTGTAGCCGCGCCAAATTGTGTCGCGCGGCGGCGATCATGGAATCGAGAAACGGGGGCTGCGGGCCGCGTCAGGATCGGAAGATCGGGGCCAACGGCAGGCGGCCGGGGGGAGCGTCCGTGAATGGGGCGATGGAGTTGCAGCAAGTCCGCATCGCCAGGGACATCACCTCAGGGCCGGGTAGTGCCAACACCGAAGAATACGGGCTTTGCGGCCATTGTCAACAGGCCCGGCAGGAAAGTTCTTGGATTTCTCGAACCGCTGCGATAGCAATCCGAAAACCAAGGATATTTCATGCCCGACCAGAAAAAGGCCACGCGCTACGGCCTGGCCACCGTGGCCATGTGGTCCACCGTGGCCTCGGCCTTCAAGCTGTCCCTGGCCCATCTGACCCCGTTGCAGCTTTTGTTGTACGCCAGCCTGTCGTCATGCCTGGTGCTGGGGCTGGTCCTGTCGCTCCAGGGGCGGCTCGGGGCGGTGGCCGCCCTTTCCCGGGCGCAGTGGAAGCGGTCGTTTCTGCTCGGCGCGCTCAACCCCTTCCTCTACTACACCATCCTTTTCGCCGCCTACGACCTGCTGCCGGCCCAGGAGGCCCAACCGCTCAACTACACCTGGGCCATTACCCTGTCGCTGCTCGCCGTGCCGCTGCTCGGCCAGAAGCTGCGCGGCCGCGACGTCGCCGCCCTGGTGGTGAGCTACTGCGGCGTGGTGGTCATCGCCACCCACGGCGACGTCTTCGGCATGCGCTTCGCCAGCCCTTGGGGCGTGGCGCTGGCGCTCGTCTCCACGGTGGTCTGGGCGCTCTACTGGATTCTGGGGACGAAAGACGACCGCGACCCGGTGGTGGGACTTTTGGCGAATTTCCTGTGCAGCCTGCCGCTGACGCTTCTGGCGGTGCTGTGTTTTTCCGATCCCTGGCCGGGGTCGTTTTCCGGCCTTGCCGGCGCGGCCTACGTGGGCGTCTTCGAGATGGGCCTGGCCTTCGTCACCTGGCTCACGGCGCTCAAATGCGCCGCCAACGCCGCGAAAGTGGCGAACCTCATCTTCCTTTCGCCGTTTCTGTCGCTGGTGCTCATCCACTTCCTGGTCGGCGAGGCGATCCTGCCTGCGACGGTGGTCGGGCTGGCGCTCATTCTGGCGGGGCTGGGGGTGCAGCGGACTGCCAACTAAGAACTTATCCATAAATAATTTTGGTTTTTATTTTCCGCAATGCAATGATTGCCGCCGCCAAATGGATCAATGCTAAATGGGTTGCCCCGAGCTTCTCATACCGAATCGTCAACTTGCGGAACCGGTTGAACCAA
>NZ_JARKOZ010000184.1 GCF_029978005.1 Solidesulfovibrio sp.
ATGGAGCTCATCGTGGAGGACGGCGTGGCCGCCGAGGTCATCAAGACCATCCAGGCCGCCGCCCAGACCGGCGAGGTGGGCGACGGAAAGATCTTCGTCTCCACCATCGACGAGGTCATCCGCATCCGCACCGGCGAAACCGGCAACGCGGCCGTCTAGCCCGGCTTCGGGGCGTTCCCCGAAGCCGTCAACAGAACACGCCCGGGGAGGAGCCACGCGCTCCTCCCCGGTTTTGCGTCGTTTCAAGGGAGAGACCGGCATGGTCCCAGCCGACAGGCCTCAAAGCGCGGCCCGCCTCGTGGAGGGCAAGGCCCTCCTGGATACGGCCCTGGCCGACGGCAACGTGGACGTGGCCTACGTCAGGGCCCTTTCCGACGTCTACGACCGCTATTTCCGCGAACGCCTGGCCGAGTACGAGGAGGGCGCCTGCGCCCGCCCGACCTTCGCCCTGGTCGCCGTGGGCGGCTACGGCCGCGGCGAGCTGTGCCCGGCCTCGGACATCGACGTGCTGGTGGTCTACGGCGGCGAAGCGCCGCCGGACGCCCCGGAACTGGCCCGGTTCCTCTTTTTCCCCCTGTGGGACCTCGGCGTGGACCTCGGCCACGGGGTGCGCGCCATAAGCGAATGCCTGGACCTGGCCCGGACCGACCACCAGGTACTGGCCTCCTTCGTGGACATGCGCCTGGTGGCCGGCGATCCCGAGGTCGGCGAGGGCCTGCTTGCGCGCCTGCGTCGGGACGTCTTTCCGGCCCGGGCGGCCGATTTCGCCCGCTGGCTCGAGGCCGCCAACGAGGCCCGCAAGGCCAGCTACGGCGACGCCGGGGGCATGCTCGAACCCAACCTCAAAAACGGCCTGGGCGGGCTTCGCGACGCCCACCAGGTCCGCTGGCTCCTGGCCCTGGATCCGGCCCGCGACGGCGACGTCCGCATCCTCGCCCCGGAGCTGGCCGCCCTGGAGGAGGACGCCGCCTTCGTGCTCGCGGCCCGCATGCACCTCCACCGGCTGTGCGGCCGCAAGAACGACAAGCTCTATTTCGAGTTCCAGGAGCGCCTGGCCGAGGCCATGGGCTTCGGTCCGCGTGGCGACCGGGCCGGGGTGGAACGGTTCCTGGCCCGGCTTTTGCGCCGCATGGCCGACATCAAGGCCCTGCGCCGCTCGGCCTGGCCGCTTCTGGCCGGGGCCGTGGGCGCGGTGGATCTGGCCGCGCCGGCCATGCCCCTGGCGGGTGGCGTGGAAAAGGCCGCCGAGGGCATCCGCTTCGCCCCGGGCCTTTCCGACGCGGCGGCCATGGACGCGGTCTTCGACCTGCTCCTGGCCTGCGCCGCCGCCGGCTTGCCCCCGTCCCACGAGACCATGCGCCGGCTGCGGGCGCTTTCCGGCGAGCTCGGCCGCCTGGCCGGGGTCTCGCCGCGCACCGGCCGGCGGCTCTACGAGGGCCTGGGCGCGGTCATGATGGCCGACGCCACGGGCACGGCCATGGAGGCGGTCATGGCCTCGGGGCTGTTGCGCGCCGCCCTGCCGGAATTTTCCCGGGTCGAGGACATCGTCTCCTTCGACATCTACCACGTGCATCCCGTGGGCCGGCACAGCCTGGAGGCGGTGCGCCTTCTGGCCGAGCTGCGGGCCGGCGGCGGCGACGCCCGCTGGCGCAGATTGCTCGCGGGGCTTTCCCGGCCGGAGCCGGTCTTCTGGGGGGCGCTGCTCCACGACGTGGGCAAGGGCCTGGGCGGCGGCCACGCCGAGAAGGGCGCGGCCCTGGCCGAGGACATGCTCGCCCGGCTTTCCGCCCCGCCCGAGGCCCGGCATGCCGTGGCCGCGCTCGTGCGCGAGCATCTGCTTTTGCCCGAGACGGCCACAGGCCGCGACCTGGCCGACCCCGACGTCGTGGCCCGGGTGGCCTCCCGGGCGGCCACCGTGGAGCTCCTCGACATGCTGGCGCTCATCGCCCGCTGCGACGGCCTGGCCACCGGGCCGCAAGCCTGGACGGCCTGGAAGGAAAGCTTGGTCCTCGACCTCTACGCCAAGGTGCGCCAGGCCATCGAGCAGGGGCGCATCTTCGACCGCGACGACGCCGAGGTCATGCTGGCCACCCGCGACCGGCTGCGCGACACCGCCCGGGGACGCCTGGACCCCGAGGCCCTGGAGCGGGCCATCCTGGCCATGCCGCCGCGCTACCTGGTCGTGGAGAGTCCCGAGGCCATCCTGGCCCACCTGGAACTCCTGGGACAGCTGGACGCGGCCGAGGCCGAGGACCGCCGCATGCGGCCCACGCCCCGCGAAGGAAGCGGCCGGGAGGTGGTGGCGCTCTCCCACGAGGCCCTGCCCGGGGGCGGGGGCTTTCGCGTCACCGTGGCCGCCCGGCGGGTGCGGGCGCTTTTCGCCACCGTGGCCGGCGTGCTGGCGCTGCACGACCTGTGCATCCACGACGCCGACGTGTTCGTCCTCGACGACGGGGTGACCATCCTCTCTCTGCGCACGGCCAATCCCCCGGACGTGCTCTACGCCGACGAGGTCTTCGCCCGGGTGGCCCGGGCCGTGCGCTACGCCCTGTGCGGCAAGCTCTTCCTGGCCTACCGCCTGGCCCGCAAGCGGGCCTCGCCCCTTTGCACGTCGGCCGTCTCCGGGCCGCGCACGCCGCCGGAGGTCAACGTGGACAACAGGATTTCCGACCTCTACACGGTCGTCGAGGTGGAATGCGACGACCGGGTGGGCCTGCTCTACGACATCGCCCGCACCCTCTACGAGCTGCGCCTGGAGACGCACCTGGCCAAGGTCATGACCCCGGCCGGCCGGGTGCGCGACGTGTTCTACGTGCGCGGCTGCGACGGCCGCCGCGTGGAGGACCCGGAGCAGGTACGGGAAATCAAGGCCGCCCTGCACCACCGCCTGGCCGACGATATGTGCGTCATGCACTGAAGGTCCGCCCGGTCCGAAACAGGGCGGCGCGGTCGTGAATGCGCCTGCCGCGCTTGACGCCGGGCGTCGATGCGGCGATATATTGGACATCCGCGCCGCGCCGTGACGTTATGACGCGGCCGGCAAGGAGCATCCATGACGGACCGCGACGCGACTCTACTGCCGCCCCGCATCGGCGAGCAGGCCCCGGACTTCGAGGCGGAAACCACCCAGGGCATCCTGCGCCTGGAGGACTTCCGGGGCAGTTGGCTGGTGCTTTTTTCCCACCCGGCGGACTTCACGCCCGTATGCGCCACCGAGCTCATCGCCTTCGCCGGGGCGCGCGAGAAGCTGCGCGGCATGCATTGCGAACTGCTGGGCCTGTCCGTGGACTCCATCTTTTCCCACATCGCCTGGGTGCGCTCCCTGGAATCCAGGTTCGCCGTGACCATCGACTTTCCCCTGGCGGCCGACGTCACCGGGGAAATGGCCCGGCGCTACGGCATGCTCATGTCCGCCGAATCGCCCAACGAACCCGTGCGCATGACCTACGTCATCGACGACCGGACCATCGTGCGGGCGTTTTCGGCCTACCCCATGACCACCGGGCGCAACGTGGGCGAGATCGTGCGGCTGGTGGCCGCCCTGCAGGCCACCGACGCCCACGGCATCGCCACCCCGGCCGGCTGGAAGCCCGGCGAGCCGGTGCTCGCCCCGCCGCCGCGCACGCAGGCCATGGCCGAGGAGAGGGCCAAGGCCGGCGGCGCGGCCTGCCCGGATTGGTATTTTTGCAAAAAGGAGACTGCATGACGTCCGACAGACGTATCGATGCGGACGAAAGCGTTGCCGCGATAAAGCCCGACGGCGCCCTGACCCAGACGGCCAAGGACATCCTGCGGGCCTGCGATCCGCCGGCCACGGAGGAGGACATCAGCCGGGCCCTGGTGCGCCATTTCTCCCAGGTCCAGCCCATGGTGCGCGACCTCGTGCACCTGGGCCTGCTCGAGGAGGTCGACGGCCGGCTGGCCTTGACCGAGCTGGCCCTGGAGAAGCTGTCGCGCTGACGCGGCCCGATGCGTTCGCCGCGCCGTCGCCGTCGCTCGCCGGGCGCGGCGCGTCGTCTCGCGTCCGTTGGGGCGTGCACGCCCTTTACGGCCGGGGCGTCGGGTATTATGTACGCCTCGCGAGTCGCGAAGACGCCGCGTCCGCGACGCGCCGGGAGGTTGGCTCATGTCCATGGATCGGCCGGGGGAGGCCCCCACGCCGCTTGCGCCGGACGTCTGCGCCCGGTGCGCCGCCGCCGGCCCCACCTGCTGCGAGCTGACCCCGGGCCACGAGGACCAGTGCTTTCCCGTGTCCGAAATGGAGCGGGGCCGCATCGTCGAACACGTGGGGCTCGGTCGCGGGGCGTTCACCGCCGAGCCCAACAGCGCCTCGTTCCTCTCCGGCATGCACCGGCTCTTCCCCAGGGAACGCCGGGCCGTGGAGGCGCTTTTCCCCGCGGGCGGCCGGCATCTGCGCCTGTCCGTCTCCGCCGGGGGGCGTTGCGTCTTCCTGCGCGCCGACGGATGCTCCTTGCCAAGGCCGGCGCGGCCGTATTATTGTCGTCTGTTCCCCTTCTGGATGTCCTCGGGAAGGGTGTCGGCCTTCGCGGCCACGAACTGTCTGGTCCACCGGCAAGGGCGCACCGTGGCCGGCATGCTGGCCCTGCTTGAGGTCGCCGAGGCCCAGGTACGGGATTTGCATGGCCGGTTGCGGTTGGCCTGGGGATTGCCCCCCAAGGAAGGCATGCCCGCCGTCACTCCCCCCCCAGCGAGATTTGGCACGTGAAAAAGCTCTTCGTCCTTTTGATCCTCCTGCTCGTCGTCGGCGGCATCTCCGGCGCGGCCGGGCTCGTGGGCCTGTACTACTGGGCTTCGAGCGATCTGCCGAGTTTTCGTAAAATCACCGATTACCGGCCGCCGCTGGTCACCACCATCTACACCCGCGAAAACAAGGTGCTCGGCTACCTCTATTCCGAGAAGCGCTTCCTGGTGACGCTCTCGGAAATGCCGGAATTTCTGCCCAAGGCCTTTCTGGCCGCCGAGGACTCCACTTTCTACCAGCACGAGGGCGTGGACATCTCGGCCATCGTGCGGGCCATGATAAAAAACCTCCAGCGCGGCGGCATCAAGCAGGGCGGCTCCACCATCACCCAGCAGATCATCAAGCGCCTGCTGCTCTCCTCGGAGAAAAGCTACAAGCGCAAGATCAAGGAAGCCATCCTGGCCTATCGCCTGGAGAAGTATCTGACCAAGGACGAGATCCTCACCATCTACCTCAACCAGATCTACCTGGGTTCCCGGGCTTACGGCGTGGAAGCGGCCGCCCGGACCTATTTCGGCGTGCACGTCGGCGACCTGACCATCGCCCAGGCGGCGCTGCTGGCCGGCCTGCCGCAAGCGCCCACCCGCTACAGCCCCTTCCGCGACTTCGAGTCGGCCAAGAACCGCCAGAAGTACGTGCTCGGCCGCATGCTGGTCCAGGGCTGGATCACCCAGGCCCAGCACGACGCGGCCGTGGTCGAGCCGCTGGTGTTCAAAAGCATGCCCGACCCGTCCTGGGAGGTGGCTCCGTTCTACCTCGAGGAGGTGCGACGGGAGCTCATCGACCGCTTCGGCGAGGACCAGGTCTACAACGGCGGCCTGCACGTGCGCACGGCGGTCGACCTCAAGCACCAGGAGGCGGCCGAGCGGTCGCTGCGCGAGGGGCTGGTCGCCTCGGAGAAGCGCCGGGGGTACAAGCCGTCCCTGGATAAGCTCGACAAGGAAAAATACGAGGATTTCTACGCCCACAGCAACGTGCCCGAGTCCCTGCTCGTGCCCGGCCGCTGGGTCAAGGCCCTGGTGCAGGAGGTCTCGGCCCAGGGCGCGACGGTGCGCTTCGGCGACAAGTACGGCTTCATCCCGGCCGAGGAGATGAGCTTCGCCAAGGGCAAGGTCGAACCCGGGGACCTGGTCTGGGCCTCGGTTCTGGCCATGCCGGAAAAGCCCGGGGCGCAGAAGGCCGCCGAGGCCCCGGCCCAGCCCGGCACGCCGCCGGCCAAGGGCAAGGCCCCGGCCAAGCCCGCCCAGCCCGCCGCCGCTCCGGCCTCGGTCAAGCCCGGCCGGCCGGTGTGGAAGCTGGCCATGCAGCTCGAGCCGCGCATCGAGGGGGCCATTGTGTCCATGGACCCGCGCACGGGCGAGGTGCTGGCCTGCGTGGGCGGCTTCTCCTTCGAAAAAAGCCAGTTCAACCGGGCCACCCAGTCCTTCCGCCAGCCCGGGTCGTCGTTCAAGCCCATCGTGTATTCCACGGCCATGGACAACGGCATGACCCCGGCCACGGTGGTCATGGACGGGCCCTTTTCCTACCGCGATCCCTGGAGCGGCCAGGTCTGGTCCCCGGGCAACTACGAGGGCGACTACGGCGGCCCCATGACCATCCGCTCGGCCCTGGCCAAGTCCAAGAACCTGGTCACGGTGCGCGTGGCCCAGCAGGTGGGCATGAAGAAGATCGTGGACCGCGCCCGGGAGCTCGGGCTTCGCGGCGAATTCGTGCCCTATCTGCCCGTGAGCCTGGGGGCGGTGGCCGTCAACCTCCTGGACATGGTGCAGGCCTATTCCTCCTTCGCCCGCGACGGCTCCACCATCAAGCCCCGCTTCGTTCTGGATGTGAAAAGTCCCTGGGGCGAGGAAATCTACGTCAACAAGCCCGAGATCAAGCAGGTGCTCTCGCCCCAGACCGCCTACGTCATGGACTGCCTGCTCAAGGAAGTGGTGCGCGCCGGCACGGCCACGGCGGTCAAGGTCCTGAACCGCCCCCTGGCCGGCAAGACCGGGACCACCAACGAGTTCCAGGACGCCTGGTTCATGGGCTTCTCGCCCTATCTCCTCACCGGCTGCTACATCGGCTTCGACCAGCCCAAGCCCATGGGCAAGGGCGAGACCGGCGGCCGGGCGGCCCTGCCCATCTGGCTCAACTACCGCAAAGTGGTGGAGGACGACTATCCGGTGGAGGACTTCTCGCGCCCGCCCGGCATCGTCATGGGCAACGTGGACGGCGTGCCCATGGCCTTCAAGGAAGGCACGGAGCGCGGCTCCATGGCCATCATGGACGAGGAGCAGGAGAAGGCCTTCTTCACCGACCCCAACGCGCCGCTCGGCAAGGGCGAAGACCTGCTCAAGCAGATGTTCTAGGCCTGCCGGCGGCTGCCTGTTCCGCTGTCCTGTCGCCGGCAGGGTCGTTTCCCGGCCGGCCTTCGTATTCCCCGGACGCTTTTTTTCAGGCCGCGGCGGCGGACGTGCAGTCCGCCGTGTCGCGGCGTGCGCGGTCGCGCCGCGCGAGCGGCTGCGGCGACGCCTCCGTGCACGGGCTGCCAACGGCCATCGGCGGCCTGGGGGGGGCCGTGCGGCTGCCGGGAGAGGATAGAGGAAAGCGTATCGCCGATTTCCGCGGGCTTTTTGACGTAAACGACAGAGCTATGGCGGATATCGTTTAGGAATAATGTGTCCTGTGGCAAAATATGGATGATTATGTGAAGGAAATTGATCTTGTGTGTCGAATAGAGCGGGAAAAATTACAAGAAGTAACGGGGGAGGATGGCCTTGTAGCTTTGCAAATGCTGTGTACTTTGAGGGCGATGCATGCTGAAGAGCTTGGTGACGATGGATAGTGTGAAAGGTTACAAGATAAAAATATTTTTTTCCCCATAAACTCCTTTGGATCATGGCCGATAAGGCCGGCAAGGGTGCACGAAACCAAAGGAGAAACGCCATGACCACTGACCTCGTCAGCCTGAATTATTCCAGCTCCACGACGCTTTCCACCTTGACCGGCAGCTCGACGTCGAGCACGAGCTCCACGTCGGACTCGGACTCCTCCACGCAGCTCACCGTGTCCGGGGACGACAAGAATTTTTCCAAGGGCGCGGAGATGATGCAAAAGCTCAGCGACCTGGCCAGCTCGGACCCCGAAAAGTTCAAGGCGGCGGCCCAGAAGATTTCCGACAGCTTAAGCGAAGCGGCCAGCAACTCGTCGGATTCCAACGAAGCGAAAATGTACAGCGAAATGGCCGACAAGTTCTCCGAGGCGGCCCAATCCGGGGACATGTCCTCCCTGACCCCGCCCAAGGCCCCCAGCGGCGGCAACGCCCAGGCCTCCGCCGCCCAGGCCTACGGCAACGCGGCCCAGCAGGCCTCGGGCAGCAATCCCATGGAAAAGATGGACAGCATCATTTCGAGCGCCCTTTCGGGCGTGGGCGCGAGCGAATCCTAGCCTGTCACCGCACGACCTTCCCCGCCGCCCCGGACCGTCCGGTCGGGCGGCGGGGAACGGCCAGCCTCCGCCGTCCCCTGTCCCGGCGTCGTCTTGCCGGCCCGGGCCGGCAGCCGGACGGGTGGTCCAGGAGGGGCCGTCGCCCCTCCTGGCCGCCGGAGGCATCCCCCCCGGCTTCTCAACCATCCGCTTACGGCAGTTCCTGGTCCTTGCGGCGGCCGGGGGCGGTGTTTTCGAGGCTTTGGCTCGCGGCCGGCGGGAAGCGCTCGGCGAGGTGGCGCATGTCGGCCAGGTAGCGCCGGAAGCTGCTCAGGTAGAAGGCCAGGGCCGGGGCGAAGTTGCGGCCCACGAGCCCGTCGATGAGCAGTCGGCTGATCTCCTTTTCCCGCAGCAGCACGTCCTGGGAGAGCAGGAACACCCGGCGTTCCTCCAGGGTCATGCCGCGCATGGTCTTGGCCAGAACCGGCCGGGCCTGGGGCTGGTGCATCCAGAAATAGAGGAAGTCCAGGGCGTTGACGATGACGATCTTCTCCAGGTCGCCGCGTCGCTGGCGCAGTTCGGCCATGAGGGTCTTGGGCGCTTCCAGCAGGCTGACCGCGTCCGCGTCGGGATAGGCCCGTTCGATCTGGCTCTGGGCCTCGTAGAGTTGGCGGCACTTGTCGCGGTAGTCGCGGATGCGCAGCCGCACGTAGCGCGCCCGGTCGGCCAGGCCCTCGATGCCGGCGGCCACGCCGTCCGAGGCGAACTTGGACACGATGGCGGCGAAGGGCTCCAGGGCGGCCTCGGGCGCGGCCGCGCCGGAGAGGCGAAGCGCCAGGGCAAGCCCCTGGTTGATGCCGAGCGCCAGGGGGATGGACAGGATGCTGCGGAAGAGGTTCCCCACGGCGGCGGCCGTGGGCAGGCCCCGGTAGAGGTTGTGGCTGGCCAGGTACAGGCCGTTGGCCAGGGCCATGACCGCGAACAGGGCCAGGGGGTCGGTGGCCGTGGTGATGCCGAGCGTCTGTTCCAGGAGGAGCTTGCGCACGAGGATGTCGAGCAGGGGCACGGAAAAGCCGGTGTAGAAAAGCGAATCCGCGATGCGGTCGACGCTGACGTAGTCCGTGAGGGCCAGCATGGGGCTGCGGTGCAGGCCGCCGCAGCCGATGGCCGCCTGGATGATGTTGCGAAGGCCGGTGATGCCGAACCAGATGCAGGCCCCGCCGTAGGCCAGCACCCACCAGGAGTTGACCGCCGCGAAGGAGGCGGCGGCCACGCCGAAGCCGACGAGGATCTTCAGCGTGTTCTTGAGCGTGCCGCTCACGTAGCGCCACTGCAGCCGGTCTCGGCAGCGCGTGGTCTCGGCGGCGAGCCTGTCGCAGGTCGTTTCCTGGATGCCGCCCAGGGTGTGGATGTTGGCCGTGTCCGGCGTGGCCTTGTAGTGGCGGCGCACGATCCAGGACAGCCGCCAGCGGTGGCCGGCCAGGCGCAGGCCGGGCAGTTCGCGCAGGCGGCGCAGAAGCCGCGTGCACGGCCCCGGCGTGAAGGCGTCGGGCAGGGCGGAAAGGCGCGGGGTCACGGCCACGCCCACGGGGATGGCCCGGCGCAGGCTTTCCCGGGGCGATTGCATCCGCCGGGCCAGGTGGGCCCTGGCCCGGGCCGGCAGGGTGTCGGCCACCACCAGCCCCATGCCGTGGCTGCGGGTGGAGCGGCCGGCGGAGTCCGAGCCCAGGCGCACGCCCAGGGGGGCGCGGCGGTAGGCGTCGCAAAGCCCGGCGGCTTCCTGGCGCAGCTCCAGGAGCCGCGCCGCCGCGTCCGTCTCGCCGGTCTGGGAGGCGGCGGCGGAGGCCGCGACGAGCAGCCGCTTGACCGCCGCCACGTCGCCGGCGTTGCAGGCGGCCAGAAGCTCCAGCGAGCCGTCCGTGGACTGGGGCAGGGTCTCGAAGACGCGCAGGTTGAAGATCTCCAGGTGGGTGACCGCGCCCTGGCAGGCGAAAAGGGCCAGCAGCACGTCCTGCTGCCGCAGCTCCGCCGCGACGAGGGTCAGCCTGGCCGGCCGGTGCAGCCCGGCCAGGCGTCTGGCCAGGGCGGCCGGGGACTGGGCCAGGCGCTCGGGCAGGGCCTGCCCCGGCGCGGCCGCGTCCGGCGGGGTGATCTCCGGGTTGGCCCGGCGCGACAGGCAGCCGCCGAGCAGGGCCTCCACCTCCAGGGCGTCGCAGGCCGCGCCCAGGGCCTTCCATTCCGGGGCGTCTGCGGGCAGGTGGGCCAGTTCCCCGGCCCGGGCTTCGAGCAGCGGCAGGGCCGATTCGTGGATGTAGCGGCCCAGGTGGTAGGCGCTCGGCTGTCCCGCGCCCACGAAGGCCAGGAAGGCCTCGGGGGCGAGCGGCGGCAGGGCCAGCCCCGTCGCGGCGCGAAGCCCCGGGGCGTGGCGCACGTTGAAGGCGGCGAGCAGGGCCAGGGCGTTGTCGCGCCAGCGCGCCGATACGGTCCGCCCCTCCTCCATGAACCGGCGCACTTCGGGGCGGCCCAGGAAGGCGGCGAAGCTCCACGGCTCGGTCAGCCCCTCGGGCGTCCACAGGAGTTTGACCGTACTTTCTCCCTGGCGGGCCATGCATTCGACGGCGATGTCCGCGGCCAGTCCCATGATGGCCGCCGCCTCCAGCAGTTCGGCCGCCGTTTCCTGGCGCACGAAATGGTAGTGGACCACGGTCAGGCGGCGGATGCCCTTGATCCAGGCGTCGAGGACCAGGTGGGTGGGCGATTTGCGGCCCTTGGTGCTGGCGTCGTGGACGTGGTCGTCGAAGGCGATCTGGTTCTGGGCCTCGGGCATCTCCAGCAGGTGGCGCTCGGCCAGCAGCCGGCGCACCAGGCGCGGCTTGCCGGTCACGGCGGCCCGGAAGTCGTGGGCCAGCTCCAGCCGGCGGCGAGGGTCGCCCCCGGCCCGCACCAGATCCTTCATGAGCTGCAGGAGCACCCGGGCGGTGTTTTTTTCCAGGCCCGACTCGGCCGTGACCAGCACCTCGTCGCGCAGGGAGCGCAGGGCGGAAAGCCGTCGCTCGACCTGGTCCGCTTCCAGGGAGTTCAGCAGCCGGGCCGTGGCGTAGGCGATGCGCAGCTCGCGCGGGGCGGCCATTTCCTTGATGCCGTGGGGGTGGAGATAGGGGGCGAGCAGCCGCTTGAGACTCGAGGAAGGATGCCCCAGCACGTCGTCCACCAGCTCCAGCAGCACCCTGTCGCGCCTGTCGAAGCGCAGGCGGGACCAGATGCCCTCCGGCGTCGCTTTTGCGTGGTCGAGGGCGGCAGGGGCCGATGCCGGCTTGTCGGTGGAGGAAGTCATGAGCGTTTCGTATGTTACGGAAAAAAGGGGTCGTTGGGAAGGGGGAAAGGGGCCGGCGGCGGCGTCCCCGCCCGGAGATGTCGACGGAACTTGGCCTGGAGGCGCGGTTTTGCTAGGATCGCGGGAGCGTGACCTGACCAAGGGTCGCGCAGGGAGGCACGATGGCCAAAAGCAAGGTTCCCGCCGAGGCGTACGATCTGGTCGCGGACGCGGCCCGGGAGGTGCGGCGTCTGGAGGCCGAGGCCTCGCGGGCGCTGCACGAGGACGGGGACGCCGCCGCGCACCGGGCCAGGCTCACGGAAAAATGCCTGGCTCTGGAGGCCCTGCCCGAGGAGGCGTCGCAGGCGTTGACGGACAGCGACGCCGACGGCGCGGCCGCCTTCGTTGCCGGGCTCGAGGATTTCGCGCGCCGGGCCGGCATGGCCCTGTCCCTGGAGAGCATCTTCTTCATGGGCGCGCTGCTCTATCCGGAAGACTACCAGGACGGCGAGCCAAACGACCTGGAACGCTTCCTGGACCGCTTCGAGGCGGCGTGAGCACCGCCATGCAGGTCTTTTCCCCCATTGCCGTAAACGGCATGCGCATCGCCAACCGCTTCGTCCGCTCGGCCACGGCCGAGGGCCTGGCCGCGCCCGACGGGTCGGTCACGGACCGGCTGGAAGCGGCCATGGCCGCCCTGGCCAGGGGCGGGGTGGGGCTCGTCGTTTCGGGTCATGCTTATGTGGAGAAGCGCGGCCAGGCCGGGGTCGGCCAGATGGGCGTGCACACGCCCGCCATGGAGGCCGGCGTGGCCAGGCTCGCCCGGTGCGTCCACGCCCACGGCGGCCGCTTCGTGGTGCAGCTGGCCCATGCCGGCGGCCGGGCCGATTCGGCCCTGTCCGGGGAGCCGGCCGTGGGGCCGTCCGAAAGCGAGGGGAATGCGGCCGCCGGCATCGGTCCGAGCGGGGCCATGACCGCCGAGGACCTGGCCCGCGTCCAGGCCGCCTTCGGCGCGGCCGCCGCGCTTTGCCGCGACGCCGGCGCGGACGGGGTGCAGATCCACGCTGCCCACGGCTATGGCTTGAGCCAATTCCTCTCGCCGCGTACCAACCGCCGCAGCGGGGCCTACGGCGGGTCGCTGGAGAACCGGGCCCGGCTGCTGCTCGAAACCGTGGGGGCCATCCGCAGCCTGGTCGGCCGGGACTTTCCGCTGCTCGTCAAGATCAACAGCGAGGATTTCATCGAGGGCGGCATGACCGCTGCCGAGAGCCGGCAGGTCGTGGCCTGGCTCGAGGCGGCCGGCGTGGACGCGGTGGAGCTTTCCGGCGGCACCCTGGATTCCGGCCGGCTCTCGCCGGTGCGGCCGGGCCGCTTCGCCATCCCGGAGGGCGAGGCCTGGTACCGCGAGTCGGCCAGGGCGCTCAAGGCCCAGGGGCTGGGCATCCCGCTCATCCTGGTCGGGGGGGTGCGCAGTCTGGAAACGGCCGAGGCCGTCGTGGCCTCGGGCATGGCCGACATGGTGGCCCTGTCGCGGCCGCTCATCCGCGAGCCCGGGCTGGTGGCGCGCTGGCGCGCCGGGGACGTCGCCCCGTCGGCCTGCGTGAGCGACAACCTGTGCTTCGTGCCCCTGCGCAAAGGCGAGGGCGTCTCCTGCCTCACCGAGGCCCGGGAAAAACGCCGGGCCGCGTCGCGCCCGCAGGGCGAGGCGGAGTGAGGGAGCGGGGGGGAATGCCTCCGGCGGCGAGGAGGGGCCGGGGGCTCCTCCTGGACCACCCCCAAGGGGGAGAATTCTGTGCGTGCGAGGGGCGAAAGGGCGGAAGTCGGTTCGCCTCTTTTTCTTTCTGACGGGCTTGTGGCGGCCTTGCGCGCCATCCGGCCTCAGTCGGCCTCGTCCCGGATGAAGGCGATGGTCTTTTCCGGCAGGGCTTTCGGCGCGCCGCCGTTGCCGAGTTCGGTCAGGTCCTCGGTGATGGTGAGCATGAACTGGGTGAAGCGGGCCTGCTTTTGCACCCGCTCCCGGGCGTCGGGGCTGTGCCAGGCCTCCTTGAGCAGCTCCGCGGCGTGGTGGTGGATCATAAGGGCCAGGGGCTTGGGCATGGAGGCGTAATATTCGAGCATGTTGGCCTTCATCTCGTCGATGCTGGCCAGGAATTCCCCGAACTGCTCGGTCTGGCGCTCCTCTTCCATCTGCGTCCGCCTGCATTCCTCGCGAAAGCGGATTTCCATGATCTCCAGGCGCTTTTTGAGTTCGGCTGCGGCCACGAGCTTCTCTCCCTTGAGCCGGTCGAGCTCGGGCTGGTTCTCGCGCTGCCAGGTCGCGGCCTCGCCGCGAAAGCTGTTGATGAGCCTGGAAAAGAATTTCCCGATGTCTTCAGGGAACGACATGCCTACCTCGTTTGTTCGAAAAAGAGATCCATGAGCAGCGAGGCCTCGGTCGGGTCGGCCTCGGCCAGATAGCGGTGCAGGGCCAGCAGGCCGTCGAAGTCCACGACGGTGACGGCCTTCTCGATGAAGACCGACGTGCGCTGGTGCATGTAGGGCGTCATGCGCCGCTTGTTGCCCTCGAGCTGCTCGCGCACGATGACGGCCAGCTCGCGGATGTTGGCGCGCTGGCGCTCCAGGGCCAGCTTGCGGCGCGCCGCGAAGCCCCGGGCGGCGATGGCCTCGCGGATGCGCTGGTGCTTCTCCTGGCGGCGGGCCAGGCGGGTCTTTTTCCGGGAAAGGTACAGGTAAAGGCCGAACGCCGCGAGCAGGGCCGGGCCATACAGGGCGGCCACGGAAAGCGAGAAGAAGATGAGCGAAGTCTGGGCGGGGTGGGGCGGCATGACGTTCAAACGGACTTACCCGGCGGTTGACGGCGCGGCGGCCGCTCCGGACACGCAACGAAAGCGTCCGGGGGCAGGCGCTCGCGCCAGTCTCCTGTTAGGGCAAAGGACCGTCTGCGTCAAGTCGGCCTGATTTTTGCAAAGCTATGGAATCCATGCCTTTTATACGGCGAACCCGCCCGGGGCCGAGACCCCGGCCCCGGGCGTCGGCGCGGGAAACGCCTACAGCGAATTACGGAAGATGCGGGCCACCAGCTCCTCGGTCACCGGCACCGGGGCCAGGGGAAGGAGCATCTTGGAGAGCGACGAGGCCATGGCCGTTTTGGTCAGGGCCGGGACGTCGGCCTCGCTGAAGCAGCCGGCCATGGACGTGGACTGCCCCACGCCGTGGCACCATTGGCGCAGTTTTTCCACAACGTAGTCCGCTTCGCCCGGAACGCCCTTGAGACCTGGAATGATCGGGGCGAAGAGTTCGGCGATGACTTCCGGCACGGCCGGATAGATTTCCTGGACCATGGCCGGCATGAGGATGCCGAGTCCGTCGCCGTGGGTGACGGAGGCGTTGAGCGTGCTCATGGCGTGCTCCATGGCGTGGGTGATGTGGAGCAGGCCCAGATCGAAGCTGATGCCGGCGATGGCCGAGGCGTACATGAGCCAGTAGCGGGCGGTGAGGTTGCCGGGCTCCACGATGGCCGTGGGCAGGTAGGTGGCCACCAGGCGGATGGCGTCGCGGGCCAGGCCGATGGAGTAGGGGGTGGTGGTGATGGTGGTGGCCGCTTCCAGGGCGTGGTTCACGGCGTCGATGGAGGTGGAGATGGTCTGCTTGGTCGGCATGGTGGCCGTGAGCGCCGGGTCCTCGATGGTGAAGGTCGCGTAGATGTGGGGCGAATTGATGGCCGGCTTGTCCTCGCCGTCGGACTGGGCCACGGCGAAGGCGTCGCACTCCGAGCCCGTGCCGTGGGAGGTGTTGATGAGCACCAAAGGCGCGGCGTCGTCGATGGGCGCGCCCTTCTCGTAGAAGTCCACGGCCTTTTGGCCGGGGTGGCGCATGAGCACGGCGGCGGTCTTGGCCGTGTCCATGGCGCTGCCGCCGCCGATGGCCAGTATGGCCTTCGCCCCGAAGTCCAGGCCCATGGCCGCGGCCTCCTCGCAGTTGGCGTAGGTGGGGTTGGGGCGGACCTTGTCGTAGTGCTTCCAGGCGACGCGGGCGTCGAGCGCCGGCTTGACGGTCTTCCAGGCGCCGCTGGCCTTGTAAGCCACGGCGTCGGTGACCACGAGGAACTTGTCCGTGCCCTTGGCGGCCAGCCCTTCCAGTATGCCGTCGATCTTGGCCACGGCCCCGACACCGAAGTAGGTGACAGGGCGGGTGGGCTGCAGCACGAAGACCTTGCGAATGTCGATCTTCTTCTCCCATGTGGTCATGTCGTCCCTCCTTGTGTAGCATTGTTACACAGTGCGGCCGCGTGACTGACCCCAGGCGCAAGACAAAAGCGCGGCCGCATCCTTCATCCGCATCGTTGCGGTATGAATTATGAGTTTGGGAAACAGTAGCAGGCGGGAGGCGTTTTGCAAGGGACAATTTGTCCCCGCATCGCTTCCAACGATGCTGCGGCGCGGAAAACGTCCGAGATTTGCTGCGGGAGGAGCGGCGGCGGTGCATCCGCCCCTTGGTTGGCCGACGGGCGGCGACAGGGGCGGAGCCGAAAGGGCGGGACCGTTGGCGAGCACCGCCCGCCCGCCGAGGTGGACGTTCGCGCGGGGCTGCCGCTGAGGCCCCGACCGGCCGACCGGGCCGGCTGGGCGCGTCCCCGGCGTGGCTCGGTGCGACGTCCTGTCGGCCTGCGACTACGGCATTCCGACCACGCGGCCCCGGCGCGACCCGGGGACGTGGCGACGCGGGGCGGGCCGGGCGGCGGATCAGTACTTGCGCAGCTCGAAGAGCTTCTTGGTCTGGGTCGAAACGATGTGGAAGAACTTGTCCTGGGGGATGAAGATGTAGGGCACGTCCTCGGCCCGGCGGAAGAGGAAGTCCGAGAGGATCATGCGGTTGGCCGCCTGGTGGCCGATGATCATGATGTGCTCGGAATTGCCGCTGAGATAGATGGCCTTCTTGACGCCCCGGTAGACCCGGCCGGCCATGGTGGCGTAGCCCTCGCCGCCGGGATAGACGAAGTTGTACTTGTTGCGGCTGCGCGCCGCGAAAAGATCGGGCATGTCGCGCTCGATCTCGGCGTAGGACATGCCGTCGCAGGTCCCCACGTCGATCTCGTCGAATTCCGGGAAGGCGTGGTGGATGGTCGTGCCCTTGCGCGTCTCGAGCAGCGGTTCGGCCATCTCCAGGGTGCGCTTCAGGGTGCTGGTGAAGATGTAGGGCAGCGGCGTGCCGATGAAATGGCGCGACAAGGCCCAGGCCTGCTTGCGGCCCTTTTCCGTCAGGCCCGAGTCGCCGCCCACCCGGTCCTTCACGTTGTATTCGCTCTCGGCGTGGCGCACGAGAAAGAGGTTCTTGATCCAGTCGGACATGAGCAGGTCGCGGATGCGGCCGTAGTAGGGCATCTCGGCCGAGACATGCTCGGCCAGGATGCGGTTGTTCAGCGTATCCAGGCGCACCAGGTCGCGCACCTCGTCCGGCGGCTCGTAGATGTGGCGGTAGTAGCCGATGCGGGTGACGAAGCTGGCCTTGGCCTCGGCTTCGCTTAAGTGGGAGAATTCGGGCAGCCGGGTCTTGCGGGCCACGGACAGGGCCAAAAGCTCCGGGTCGTCGTTGATGCACTCGACGAAGAGCACCGGATGGTTGGGCAGTTGTTCGAGCAGGGTCTGGCGGCGCTTTCTCGAGACGTTGGTGGCGTCGAGGATGGCGATGTCGCCGTCGGTGGCGAGGAAGGCCTTGGCCTCGGCGAAGTTGACCGCGGCGATGCGTTCGCGAAGCCCGGCCGCCTGGGCGTTGGCGGGATTGTAGAAGTCGGGGTGGGAGGTGTTGCCCGGGATCATGCGCCGCCGCACGTCCCCGTTGTTGAAAAGGCCGACCTTGATGTCGTCCTTTTCCAGGTTTTCCTTGATCTTGGCGGCGATGGTGGACTTGCCCATGGCCGGCAAGCCCACCATGGCGATGTAGAGCTTGCGCGGCCGGGCCATGTGTCCTGTCCTTGGCGAAAGGTTTGGCGAACGCGGCGAGGATACGGACGGATCGTCGCCGTATGTTTAAAAAACGCCGACGTTTTGCGCAAGGGCGGCCGCCCTAGAGCAAGCCCACCTCCCAGTTGAAATGGCTGGTGCGCTCCCGCCGGGCCACGTCCTTGGGCAGGGGCTCGCGCAGGTCGGCGAACACGGCGTAGCCGGCCTTTTCCAGGGCGTCGCGGTGCTTGTGCAGGTCCATCTCCCAGTTGGCGTAGAGCCAGTAGGTGCGGTCGTACTTGACCGCCCACAGGCCCTCTTCCTTGGGGCTGACTACCGGCAGGCAGGTCTTGACCTCGCCCGAGAGCACCCGGGAAAGCCCGAGCGGCCAGGCTCCCTTGTGCACGATGCCAAGCGGCAGGGGCGAGAGCCCGGGCAGGGCGAGGAGGTCCTCGCCGGAAAGCTCCGGCGAGGCGAAGGCCCCGGCGAATCCCAGCCGGGCCAGTTCGGCCACGGCGATGGGATTGGCGATGTTGCAGAAAGGCCCGGCCCAGAAGGCCAGCCCCTTGGCCGAAGCCGGGAAAAGCCCGGTCTGCCAGGGCGCGCCGAGCACGAAGCGCTTGCCGCCGCGCGAGACGATGGCGGAAACGAGGCTCACGAATTCGCTTTCCTCGTCGGGCCAGATCACAGGCGGCAGCCACCACCAGACCGTGGCCGCGCGCTGCAGCGGCAGGTTGTGGGCCCGCTTGGTGGACACCCACACGCCGAACGGCCCCTTTTCCTTGCGCATGTCCGGGTGGCGCCAGACGCTGATGTTCGCCGGCTCGGCCCGGCCGGCCTTGCGGGGCTTGGGCAGCGTGGGCACGAACTCCACGGGCTTGGGCTCGCGCTCGGGAATCCTGGCCAGGGCCTCCTCGAGGGGCCGGATCTTCTCCATGAGCCCGGGCTCGCGGCGGTCGATGAGGTAGGCCGGCATGCCGGACTCCGGGCGCGGGCCGTCGGAGAAGGTCAGCGTCAGCCGGCCGCCCTTGGGCACCGAGCGGGTCACCTTGACGATGCGGTGGCCGGGCTCGTCCTCGGCCCCCAGGCGCACCAGATCGCCGGGAAGGAGCGCCACCCGGGCCGACAGGTTCCACTGGCCGGGCTTGACCCCGCGCGTGAGCTTGCCGGCGGGCATGCCCGAGCCGGTGCGCTCCTTGGTGTCCACGGGATTCTTGGGGCGCTGGGGCAGGAAATTGTAGTTGGTGGAGGCCCGGCCCAGCGACTGCTCCAGGAAGCTCGTGGCCATCTTCTTGGCCGAGGCGTCGTCCGGGGCGTCGCGCAAGAGCTTGTAGGCGGCCACCACGTGGTAGACGTAGTGCGGGCCTTTCTTGCGGCCCTCGATCTTCCAGGCCGTGACCTGCGGGATGGTGAGCAGGGCCTTGGTCAGGACGTCGAGGCTCAGGTCCTGGCAGGAGAAGTAGCGGCCCTTGGTCCCCCGGTGGTCGTAGAGGCGGCGGCAGGGCTGGACGCAACGGCCGCGCAGGCCCGATTTGCCGCCGAGGTAGCTGCTCCAGTAGCAGCGGCCCGAGACGTTGTAGCACAGCGCACCGTGGACGAAGGCCTCAAGGGAAAAGCCCTCGGGCGCGGCCTCGGCCATCTCGCGCATCTCGTCCACGGAGAGCTCGCGCGGCAGCACGGCCCGGGCGAAGGAGAGTTTGGGCAGCATGGCCAGGCCCGTGGGGCTCGACACGTTGGCCAGGGTGGACAGGTGCAGCTCGCCCGTGAACCCGGCTTGGCGGGCCACGGCGGCCACGCCGATGTCCTGGACGATGAGCGCGTCCGGGCCCACGTCGGCCACGAGGCGCTTGACGAGCCGGCCGGCCTTGTCGGCCTCGTCGGGCTTGAGCAGGGTGTTGACGGCCACGTAGGTGCGCACGTTTCGCGCCCGGGCCAGTTCGGCCAGGGCGGCCAGCTCGGAGACGGAGAAATTTCGGGCCAGCATGCGGGCGGAGAAGTGCTTGAGCCCGCAGTACACGGCGTCGGCCCCGGCGGCCAGGGCCGCCAGAAAGGAATAGGGATCCCCCGCGGGGGCCAGGATTTCAGGCTTTTTCGCCTCGGTCATAGGGATACTCGTTTGCAGGAATTGTCGGCGGGAGATGCCGCGAGGCGAATACAATAAGCGATTATCGACCGGGAGGGAACCGTTTTTGTCGGTTCCCTCCCGAAAAGAGGCCCAAGGCGCGCGGCCCGGGCCGGAAGGCGGATGCGGTCAGCGCGCCTCGGCCAGGGCCTTGGCCAGCCTGTCGCCGAATTCCCGGGCCCGGGCCGCCGATTCCGGGTCCCCGGCCGCCTCGCCAGGCGGGAAATGGCAGAACGGGAACAGGCAGGTCAGAAACGGCATGGCCATGCGCTCGGCCGGGATGCGCCACTGCTTGACCAGGATGTCCACGTTCTCCTCCTCCTCGCCGCCGGCCGTGGCGAAAAGGGCCAGCACCTTGCCCCGCAGCGGCGAAAAGACGTTGCCGTCCTCGTCGATCTTGACGAGGCTGAACATGCGGTCCACGAACATCTTGAGCTGCGCCGGCTGGCTGAACCAGTAGACGGGCGTGGCGACGACCAGGGCGTCGTAGCGGGGAAGCGTGGCCACGGTTCTGGCCAATTCGTCGTCCACGTGGCAGCGGAAGTCCTCGCCCTGCTGGCACTGGTAGCAGGAGACGCAGCCCGGGTGCCTGTATTCGAGCCTGGGGACGTCGATCGCCTCCGAGGCCACGCCCCGGGCGGCCAGGGCCTCCATGGCCAGCTCGGCCAGGGCGCGGGTGTTGCCCGCCTTGCGCGGGCTGCCGTGCAGGAAAACGACCTTGTGCGGCATGGGGTGCTCCTTGGGGCCGGACCGGCCGCTTCCGCGGCCGCGCCGGAAATGCCGGGGCGCGGTCCTGTTGCGTTCCGACAGGTTACAGGTCGTAGGTCATGGCCGTGAGCCGCTCGATGACGGCTTGCCGGTCCTTGAGGGGGAAGCCGGCCGGGTGCGTGCGCGCCTCGAGCCAGAGGCCGTCCGCCGCGTAGCGGATGATGCGCCCGAGCACGTTTTCCGCGTCCTCGCCGTGCCGGACCAGCTGGTCCCGCATCCAGGCGTGCCAGGCCTCGTGCAGGGCCACGTCTCCGGTCAGGGCCAGGGCGCAGGCGTCCATGAGCTTGCAGGAGAAGACGCCGTCGCACGGGGCCAGCACCGCCGCGACATAGGCCCGGGTGAACCGGCCGCGCGGGTCGTCGTCCCGCGCGATCAGGGCGGCCAGGGCGTCCTCGAAGGCCTGGACGATGGCCGCGAAGAGCCCCTCGATCAGCGCCTGCTTGCTCGGGAAGTGGTGGATGAGCCCGCCCTTGCTGACTCCGGCCCGCCGGGCGACGCCGTCCAGGGTCAGCCCTGCGGGGCCGCACTCCGCCACGATGTGGGCCGTGGCTTCGAGCAGCTGCGCCCGGACGAGCTGGGGCTGCTTCTTCCTTCTGCAGGCGTCGAACATGCCGCGTAAAGATACCGTCCGGTCGGTTTTGTCAAGGGGAGAAGACGCCACCCCCCGGCCACCGCCGTGCCGGCTCGCCGGCAAACCCGTTGCCGTATTGCGTCGGGACGGGTTTGGTGCGAAGGTCCCGCGATACATTTTTCGTTGGAGGGCGGGCCGTGAAGCTGGTCACCGAGCAGATGGAACAGTATTTGGCGGGCGGGGCCTGGATCCGCAAGATCTTCGAGCAGGGCCTGGAGCTCAAGAAGCAGTTCGGCGAAGAGGCGGTGTGCGATTTTTCGCTCGGCAACCCCGACCTGCCGCCGCCGCCCGTGGTGGGGGAGTGCCTGGCCGAACTGTCCGGCCAGATGGACAGGCCCTTCGCCCTGGGCTACATGCCCAACCCCGGCTATCCCGAGGTGCGCGCCGCCCTGGCCGTGCACCTGTCCAAGGAGCAGGGCGTCGCCGTTTCGCCGTCCGACCTGCTGCTCACCTGCGGCGCGGCCGGCGGCATCAACGTCTTTTTCCGCACCGTGCTCACTCCCGGCGACGAGGTGCTCTGCCCTTCGCCCTACTTCGTGGAGTACGGCTTCTACGCCGCCAACCACGGCGCGACCCTGAAGTCCGTGCCGACCCGGCCCGGCGATTTCGACCTGGACGTGGCGGCCATGGAGGCGGCGATTTCCGAGCGCACCATGGTGGTCATGATCAATTCCCCCAACAATCCCACCGGCCAGGTCTATTCCGAGGAGCGCCTGCGGGAGCTTTCGGCCATGCTGACGCGGAAAAGCGCCGGCCGGGAGCGGCCCATCTACCTCCTGGCCGACGAGCCCTACCGTTTCCTGGCCTACGACGGGGCGACCGTGCCCTCGGTGCTGCCGCTGTATCCTTATTCCCTGGTCATCGGCTCCTTTTCGAAAAACCTGTCCCTGCCCGGCGAGCGGGTGGGCTACGTCGTGGTCTCGCCGGACATGCCCGGCCGGGAAAAGCTCGTGGCCGGCATGGTCATCGCCAACCGCATCATGGGCTTCGTCAACGCGCCGGCCGTGGGCCAGGCGCTTTTGCTGCGTGCCCTGGGCCAGGAGGTGGACCGGGAGGTCTACTCCCGGCGTCGGGCGGCCATGGCCAGGGTGCTCTCCAAGGCCGGGTACGAGTTCTTCATGCCGCGCGGGGCGTTTTATTTCTTCCCCAAATCGCCGGACCCGGACGAGGTGGCTTTCGTCGAGCGCCTGGCGGCCGAGCGCGTGCTGGCCGTGCCGGGGCGCGGCTTCGGCCTGCCCGGCTATTTCCGGCTGGCTTTCTGCGTGAACGAGGCGGTCATCGACCGCTCCGAAGCGGGCTTCGCCCGGGCCATCGGACGCTGACCCCGGCGGGAGAGGGGGACGGCGCCGGATCGCCGCGCGGCGCCGGCGGGAAAATACCTGTTGACAGCTTTTTGGGGCCGGCATAATGCAGGCCATCCAATCCGGCTAAGTCTTTGTCACCGTCCCCGAGGATCTTTGCGTTTGCCAAGCTCCCGCGACCTTGAAGAATTAGCCAAATCCCAGTCTGGAGCTTTTGCAGATGTCCAAGAAACTCTATGTCGGCAACCTTCCTTTTTCCACCAACGAAGACGAGATCCGCGACCTGTTCGCTGCCTACGGCGACGTGGAGTCGGTCAACCTGATCATTGATCGCGAGACCGGCCGCCTGCGTGGTTTCGGCTTCGTGGAGATGACCTCCGAAGGCGCCGACGCCGCCATGGAAGCCCTCAACGGCAAGGCTTTCGGCGGCCGCGACCTGCGCGTCAACGAGGCGCAGGAGCGTCAGCCCCGCTCCGGCGGCGGCGGCGGTGGTTACGGCGGCGGCTCCCGTCGCAACAGCTGGTAGTCCCCACTGCCGGCGATCAACGACGTCAAGGCCCCGTCCGCTCGCCGGACGGGGCCTTTTTTTCCCGCTCCCGGCCAGGAACGGCCTCTTGCTTGACGCCTGGACAGTTGGCGGTTAAGTAGTCAAACTTTGCCCTTTACAGAGGTACCCCGGGACCATGTTCGACAACCTGACCGACAGACTCGAAGACGTCTTCCGCAAGATCAGAGGCCACGCCCGTCTGACCGAGGAGAACGTCCAGGCGGCCTTGCGCGAGGTTCGGCTGGCGCTGCTCGAGGCCGACGTCAACTTCAAGGTCGTCAAGGACTTCGTCGACCGCGTCCGCGAGCGGGCCATGGGCCAGGACGTCCTCAAGAGCCTGACCCCGGGCCAGCAGGTGGTCAAGATCGTCCACGACGAGCTCGTGGAACTGCTCGGCGGCCAGGCGCAAGGACTCGACCTCTCGGCCTCGCCGGCCGTGATCATGGTCGTGGGCCTGCAGGGCTCGGGCAAGACCACCACCTGCGCCAAGCTGGCGCTGAAGCTGCGCCGCGAATTCAAGCGCAAGCCCTACCTCGTCCCGGCCGACGTCTACCGCCCGGCGGCCATCGACCAGCTCCACAAGCTCGCCAACCAGCTCGACATCGAAGCCTATCCGTCCACCCCGGACATGAACCCGGTGGACATCTGCGCGGCCGCCCTGGAAGAGGCGAGGCGCACCGGCCACGACGTGGTGCTCCTCGACACCGCCGGCCGGCTGCACATCGACGAAACGCTGATGGACGAGCTGGCCGCCATCAAGGAAAAGACCCGCCCCGGCGAGATCCTCTTCGTGGCGGACGCCATGACCGGCCAGGACGCCGTGACCGTGGCCGCGGCCTTCAACGACCACCTCGACATCACGGGCGTGGTGCTCACCAAGATGGACGGCGACGCCCGGGGCGGCGCGGCCCTGTCCGTGCGCCAGGTCACGGGCAAGGCCATCAAGCTCGTGGGCGTGGGCGAAAAGGTCGCCGACCTCGAGATTTTCCATCCCGACCGGGCCGCCTCGCGCATCCTCGGCATGGGCGACATCCTCACGCTCATCGAGAAGGCGCAGGCCGACGTGGACGCCGACGAAGCGGCGGCCATGGAGAAGAAGCTGCGCAAGGCGCAGTTCACCCTGGACGACTTCCGCACCCAGATGCGCCGCATCAAAAAGCTCGGCTCCATCGAAGGCCTGCTCAAGATGATCCCGGGCATGTCCCAGGTCAGCAAGCAGCTCGGCGAGGCGCAGATGCCGGAAAAGGAGATGGCCCGGGTCGAGGCCATCATCAATTCCATGACCAAGGCCGAGCGGGTCGCCCCCAAGCTCATCAATACCAGCCGCAAGGAGCGCATCGCCAGGGGCTCCGGCACGACGGTCCTGGAAGTCAGCCAGCTGCTCAAGAATTTCACGCAGATGCAAAAGATGATGCAGCGCATGATGGGCGGGAAGGGCATGCCGAGCATGCCCAAGATGCCCCCCGGCATGAAGTTGCCCGGCGGCATGCCCGGCGGGATGCCGCAGATGCCTCCCGGCATGGGCGGCATGGGCGAGATGCCCGGGGGCGGCATGCCGCTCGATCCCGAGGCGGTCAAGACCGCCCGGGCCGCGGCCAAGGCCGCCGCCAAGAAGAAGAAGGAACAGCGGAAGAAACGGAAAAAACGCTAGCCGCAAGGCGCGGGCTTTCCACAACAAACGATCACGCATCGCATAAAGGGAGATACGTCATGGCCATGAAACTGCGTCTGACCCGCATGGGTTCCAAGAAGCGCCCGTTTTACCGCATCGTCGCCATGGACTCGGCCACCCGCCGCGACGGCCGGGCTCTGGAGTACCTCGGGCATTACAACCCCATGGTTGACCCGGCGGAAATAAAAGTGGATAGTGAAAAAGTGCGGTTCTGGCTTGAGCGCGGCGCCAAGCCCTCGGATACCGTGCGCGCCTTGCTGCAGAAGGCTGGCGTCTAAGGCCGCGGCCGACACCGCTTTGGAAGGAGAGGTCCGGGCCGAGAGCCGCGACGTCGCCGCGTTCGTCCCCGGGTACGGCCCGGGGGCAATCCGGAAACGGAGGCGGAAGTCCTTCGCTTGTTCTTACGGTTCCCTCAGGAGGTACGTATGTTGAAGGACTTGATCGAGTACATGGCCAAATCCTTGGTGGACAACCCGGATCAAGTGCACGTGTCCGAGATTGAGGGCGAGCAGACCTCGGTCATCGAGCTCAAGGTGGCCAAGGAGGACCTCGGCAAGGTCATCGGCAAACAGGGCCGTACCGCCCGGGCCATGCGCACCATCCTCGGAGCGGCTTCGACCAAGGCGCGCAAGCGCTCGGTGCTGGAGATCCTCGAATAGCCGGACCGGTGCGCCCCACCGGCGTTCCAGTCCGCATCCCAGCCATGGCCGGGGAAAAATACATCATCGTGGGCGATGTGGTCCGTGCCCACGGCATCCGGGGGGAAGTCTGCATCGACAGCCATGCCGACTCCCCCTCGTATTTCGAGAGGGGGGCCGTGGTGCGCCTGTCGCCCCGCCAGGCCCCGGGGCGCGGCCGCGACTACGCGGTGCGCGCCGCCCGCGTCCACAAGGAGCGCCTGCTCGTCAGCTTCGACGGCGTGCCGGACCGCAACGCCGCCGAGGCCCTGCGCGGCCTGGCCGTGTGCGTGCCGGCCTCGCGCCTGGACCCGCCCGATCCCGACGAAGTCTTCCTCCACGAACTGCTCGGCCTGCGCGTGCGTCTGGCCGGAGCCGCCCCCGCCGATCCGGACCTCGGCGTCCTCGAGGACGTCCGCGATTCCGGCGGCGCGGAGCTGTGGGTCATCCGCGACGCCGCCGGCAACGAGATCCTCTTTCCCGCCGCCGAGGAACTCGTTCCCGAGATCGACCTCGGGGCGCGCCTCGTGGTCATCGACCCGCCGCCGGGCCTGCTGGAGCTCTACCAGGGGAGCTGACCCCCGGCCGCCGGCCTGCCCCGACCGGGCGCGTTCTGTCCCGAGCGGACGCGTTCTGTCCCGAGCCGCGGCCTGGCCGTGGAACAGGCTCATGGCCGGGCGCGGCCATCGCGCCCCTGTCTCCGTCCCTGCCGGACGACCTCTCGCCGGCGGCTGTTTCCTTCGCATCCCCGTCGTCATCCGACACCCGGTCGGGCGACGGCCTGGGCGTCGTCGCCGCGCCCCCGTGCGCCGCGCCCGGTCCCTTGCCCAATAAAAAAGCCCGGCCGAGGCCGGGCTTTTCGCGTCTCGGGAGCCCCCGCCTACTGGCAGAGCTTTTCCTTCTTGGCGCTGTCGAGGAGTTCGCAGTCGCCCAGCGTGCAGGACTTCTGGTAGTCCTGGCACATGGGGCCGTACTGCTTGAGGTGCAGGTAGGTGAAGCCGCGCCCCTTGTAGTAGTCGGCCTCGTTGGGGCCGAAACTGATGGCCTTGTTGAAGTCCTCGATGGCCTGCTGGTACTTCTCGGTCCGGGTACGGCTTAAGCCCCGCATGGAGTAGGCCAGGGCGAAGTTGGGGTTCTTCTCGATGGCCTTGGTGTAGTCGTCGATGGCCTTGGGGTACTGCTTGAGGTAGTAGTTGGCGTGACCCCGGCTGGCGAAGTAGTCGGCCCGGTTGGGGTTGAGCTTGATGGCCTTGTCGAAGCTCTCCACGGCCTTCTGGAACTTGTTCTGCTTGCCGAACTCGATGCCTTTCTCGAAGGCGGCCTCGGCGTCGGCGGTCTCGCGGCTCTCGGGCAGGGAGGGCGTGGCCTCGGGCGCGGCCTTGGCGCGCGAGGGCTTCTCGGGCAGGGCCGCCGGCTCCTCGACCACGGGCGGGGCCTGCCGGGCCGGGGCCTGGCGCACGGGCGCGGCCTCCTCGGGCTCCTCGACCGTCTTGCCCTTGCTGAGGGGCACGACCAGCTTCTGGCCGGAGTGCAGCTTCTTGCCCATGTCGGGATTGAGCCGGGCCAGCTCCTTGGGACTGATGTGGAACTTGCGGGCCACCGAGTCCACCGTGTCCTTGCGGTGGGCGGTGTAGGTGCTGTGGGCCTCGGGTTCGGCGGCCTTGTGGGACTTGGCCTGGGATTTCTCGGCCGGCTCGGCCTTGGCCGCGGAAGCGGGCGCGGGGCCGCCGGGCAGGGCGATCTCCTGCCCCACGCCCATGCGGCTGGGGTTGAGGCCCTTGTTGGCCTTGAGCAGGTCGTCCACGGACACGCCGTGCTTGCTGGCGATGGAGCCCAGGGTGTCGCCCTTCTTGACCGTGTAGTGTCCGCCGCCCTTGGTCGGCGCGGACTTGGGCTCCTTTTCCTGGCGACGGTCCCGGTCCTCGGCGGCGCGCTCCTTGCGCGAGCTGGGTTCGGACTTCTTGTCGGCCTTGTCCTTTTTCGATTCCTTGGCCGGTTCGGCCTTGGACGAGGAGCCGCCGGGGATGGTCAGCGAGTCGCCGATCTTCATCTTGCTCGGCTTGAGACCCTTGTTGGCCTTGAGCAGATCGTCCACGGAAATGTTGTGCTTCTTGGCTATGGAGAGCGGCGTGTCGCCGGCTTGCACGGTATAGGCCCGGGCGGAGCCGGGACTGGCGGTGGCGAGAAGGCTCAGGCAGAGCATGGTCAAAAGGAGGCGAGACAATCGAGGCATAGCACCACCTTAGCGCTGACAGTTTACGAGCGGAGCCGGATGGCGGATACGAAACCGAAGATTCCTGTGTAGACTACCTCGGTCGATGGGGCAATGTTTTTCGGAAGTTGAAAAATTACAAGATGATGAAATGTTTGTTCATGTTCCGGCTGCGTTACGCGTTGCAGCCGGGGTGGTGCCTGCGGCCAAGGCCGGGAATCTGCCGTCGCGCCGCTCCATGAACAAGGATCGGTACGGCCTGTCCGTCGTCCCCTGCACCTGCTACGACCACGACCTGGTGGCCACGCCCGTTCGCGATGACGCCGGCAAGGGTTTGCCGCCGATTCGCAGTGCCTGCGCTTCGGCCTCCAGCTCGCCACGCCCGGCAACCCCAAGGTCCTGCCGGCCGGACTGCGGCTCCTGCGCCCGGGGTCGGGCGCAAGTCCGGCTTCGGCGAATACCGGCAGCGGCTGCACGAGGACGTCTGCTTCAGCGGCAAGCTGCGCCGGGTGGGGCTGGCCCTGCGGCTTCTGCCGGAGCCCGAGGCCAGGCAGGTGCGCCGGCTGTCGCGACGGACCATGGTGCGTCGGGGCAGGAGCTTGGCGCGGTCTTCGGCGCGGACATGGCCGCCTTGGGGTGTCCGCCCCCGGCCGTTCCGCCGCGTCCCTTTTCCGAGGCGGTGGCCGCAGGAGCGCGCTCCGTCATGCCCGAGGCTTTCGCGGCGGCGGTCACCGACGCCCTGCCGCATCTCCTGGCCGGGGACCGGCGGCAGGACTGGCGCTTCTCCTTCTACGACGCCGCGTCCGGCCAGAGCGAGGCGGCCCCTGTCGAAGCGCGTGAACGGCCGCGTCCGTTGCGTCAGTCGATGGGGTGCGGCGTGAAGAAGCGCAGGCGCAGGGCGTTGGTGACCACGGTGAAGGACGACAGCGCCATGGCCGCGCCGGCGATCATGGGGTTGAGCGTCGGGCCGCCGAAGATGTGCAGCGCCCCGGCGGCCACCGGGATGCCGATGGTGTTGAAGGCGAAGGCCCAGAAGAGGTTCTGCTTGATGTTGGCGATGACCGCCCGGGACAGGGCCAGGGCCGCCGGCACGCCGCGCAGGTCGTTTCGCATGAGCACCACGTCGCAGGACTCCACGGCCACGTCGATGCCCGAGCCCATGGCCATGCCGAGGTCGGCGGCGGCCAGGGCCGGGGCGTCGTTGATGCCGTCGCCGACCATGGCCACCTTGCGGCCCGTGCGCATGAAGCGGCCGATTTCCTCGGCCTTGCGCTCGGGCAGCACCCGGGCGATCACTTCCTTGACGCCGAGCCTGCGGGCCACGGCCTTGGCCGTGCGCGCGTCGTCGCCGGTGAGCATGGCCACGGCCACGCCGTCGCGGGCAAGCGCCGCGACCACGGCCGCCGCCTCGGGCCGGGGCGTGTCGGCCACGGCGAGAAGCCCGGCGAAGGTTCCGTCCACGGCCACGCGCACGGGCGACTTGCCCTCGTCGGCGAGCTTGGCTTCGTCGGCGTCGGCGGCCGTGCCGGCGAAGACGCCCTGTTCGGCCAGAAGCGCCGCCGTGCCGACCAGCACCTCGCGTCCGGCCACCCGCGCCGCCACGCCCTTGCCCGGATGGGCCTCGAAGCGCTCGGGCGCGGCCAGGGGCAGGCCCCGGGCCTCGGCCGCCGCCGTCACGGCCCGGGCCAGGGGATGCTCCGAGCGGGCCTCGGCCGCCGCCGCCAGGGGCAGCAGATCCTCGGCCGGGAAGCCCTCGGCCGCGACCACGTCGGTCAGCTCGGGCCGGCCGTGGGTCAGCGTGCCGGTCTTGTCGAAGACCACCACGCCCACGTCGCCGGCGGTCTGCAGCGCCGCCCCGGATTTGACCAGGATGCCCAGGCGCGCCCCGCGCCCCATGCCGACCATGATGGAGGTGGGCACGGCCAGGCCCATGGCGCAGGGGCAGGCGATGACCATGACCGCGACGAACACGCGCAGCGAAAAGGAAAAGCCCGCCCCGCCCAGGAAATACCAGCCGAGCCCCGCCGCCACGGCCACGGCCATGACCGCCGGCACGAAATAAAAGCTCACGGTGTCGGCCAGGTTGGCGATGGGCGCCTTGGAGCCCTGGGCCTGGCGCACCAGGGCCACGATGCGCGCAAGCGTCGTGTCCTCGCCCACGCGCGTGGCCCGCATGACCAGTGCTCCGGTGGAGTTCTGGGTGCCGCCGGACAGGGCGTCGCCCGGCCCCTTGGCCACGGGGATCGGCTCGCCCGTGAGCATGGCCTCGTCCACCCGCGATTCCCCCTCGGCCACGATTCCGTCCACGGGCACGCGCTCGCCCGGTCGCACGAGGAGCGTGTCCCCGACCTCGACTTCGGCCAGCGGCACGGTCTCCTGCGCGTCGCCCCGCACCAGCGTGGCCGTGTCCGGGGCCAGGCGCATGAGCGCGGCGATGGCTCCCGAGGTCTTGAACTTGGCCGCGGCTTCCAGGTACTTGCCGAGGCTGATCATGGCCAAAAGCACGCCGGCGGATTCGAAATAGAGGTCCATGGCCCGGGCGCCCGGGTCCGAGCCGGCCAGGATCAGGGCGAGATTGGCCAGGCTGTAGGCCAGGGCCGCGCCCGTGCCCATGGCCACCAGGCTGTCCATGTTGGGGCCGCCGCGCAAAAGCGCCGGGATGCCGTCGAGGTAGAAGCGCCGGCCGATCCAGACGATGGGCAGGGTCAGCGCCAACTGGGCCAGGGCGAAGGTCGCCGGCGCGGCGTCCGGGTGCAGGAAGTGCGGCAGGGGCAGGCCCAGCATGTGGCCCATGGAAAGCGTCAGCAGCAGCGCGCCGAGTACCAGGGCCGGAACCAGGGCGCGCTTCTGGCCGGCCAGGGCCTCCCGGGCCTGCTTCTGGCGGGCGGCGAAGGCCCCGCCGCCGTCCTTGGCCGGCGTAGCGCCGAAACCGAGGTCCGCGATGGCCTCCCGCAACTTCCGGCGCGAGAGCACGGACGGGTCGAAGGTGAACACGCCCGTCTCGTCGGCCAGGTTCACCGCGGCCGAGACCATGCCCGGCAGCCGGCCGGTCACGCGCTCGATGCGCGTGGAGCAGGCGGCGCAGTGCATGCCGGAGATGGCCAGTTCCACGGTGGCGTTTTCCGGGGCGGGCTCGCCCAGGGAAAAGCCCAGGTCCGCCACCCGGGCGCGGATGGCGTCGAGGCTGGCGACCTGCGGATCGTAGCGCAGGCGCAGGGTCTCGTCGGCCAGGTTGACGTCGGCCTCGGCCACGCCGGGAACGGTCCGCAGGACGCGTTCGATGCGGGCCGAACAGGCGGCGCAATGCATGCCGGAGACCGGAAGCAGCAGGGAGACGGACGTGGCGTCGGATGTTTCCATGTCGTTGGTGATAATCATTTTCGAAAGGGAAGCAAATACGGGCGTTGCGCCGGGGCGAGGCTGGCAATCAGGCGGCTTTGAGGATATGCACGGAAAAAGAGACGGCAAAGGAGCCCGGGGCATGCAATCCGACATGATGGCTTCCTTTTGGGAAGCGCAAGGTCGCGAACCGAACAGATGGGAACGGCTTCGCGACGTTTTCGAGAAACTGTCCATGGTGTTGGACATGCCCTCGCTGTGCCCGGGGGGCGTCGACGATCTGCTGGAACAACTGGAACAACGTCTGCTCGAGGCCGAACAGCTGTTTCCGGAACCGGATTGGCTGTCCGTGGACACGGCCACTCCCGAGGGACTCGAGACGTACTGCGCCAACCACGTCGGGGCGTTGCTTGGGGTATTGATCCGGGCCGTGGAGACGCTTTCCGAGGAGCGGGCCGCGGAGGCCGCCTCCTGCCTGGGCGCGGGAGGCGGAAGCGCCGAGGCCTGAGGCGGTGGAGAGGTTTTCCCCGAGGCCGGACGGGCGGCCGCGGGGGGCGGCGGCAGGCGCGCGCCGCAAAGAGAAAAGGGGTCATGCTTGCGCATAACCCCTTGAAAAGTCTGGTCGGGATGAGAGGATTCGAACCTCCGACTTCTGCGTCCCGAACGCAGCGCTCTAGCCAGACTGAGCCACATCCCGACGTGGAAGAAGAGCCTTTAGACCATCGCACGGGCTTTGGCAAGCACTAATGTCGGTTGTCAGAACGGCCGGAGTCATCTAATCATGGTCAACGGCACGGGCCGTCCGGACGCCGCCGCCCTGGCGGGCTTCGAGACAGGCCGCCAGGCCTCAGGAGACAGGCGTGATCAAGGTAGTGGTGGTCGATGATTCGGCCTTCATGCGCAAGGCCCTTGCGGCCATGCTGGGCAAGGACCCCGAGATAGAAGTCGTGGCCACGGCCCGCGACGGGGAGGAGGGGCTGGAGATGATCCGGCGCCACCAGCCCGACGTGGTCACCATGGACATCGAGATGCCGCGCATGGACGGGCTGACGGCCCTGCGGCACGTCATGATGGAAATGCCGCGCCCGGTGCTCATGGTCAGTTCCCTGACCACCGAGGGGGCCGAGGCCACGCTGAAGGCCATGGAGCTCGGGGCCGTGGACTTCATCCCCAAACAGCTTTCCAAGGTGTCCCTGGACATCGTCAAGATCGAGGACGAACTGCGGGCCAAGGTGAAGACCATCGCCCGCCGCCGCATGAGCCATTTGGCCAGGGCCTCCCTGGCCGGCCGGTCCCGGCCGGCCGGCCCGTCCGCCTCGGGAACCCCGGCCGCGGCGACGTCCGGGGCCGAACGCGCGCCGCGCCAGGCCGTCCGGCCGTCCGGCTCCCAGTGCCGGGACCTGGTGGCCATCGGCGTGTCCACGGGCGGACCGCCGGCGGTGCAGAAGATGCTCTCCGTGCTGCCCCAGGATTTTCCGGCCGGCATCCTCATCGCCCAGCACATGCCCGCCGCCTTCACCGGGCCCTTCGCCAAGCGCCTCGACGGCGTATGCCGCATCGCGGTCAAGGAGGCCGAGGACGGCGAACGGCTCCAGCACGGCGTGGCCTACGTGGCTCCGGGCGGCCGGCATCTGCGCATCGACCAGAAAGTCAGCCGCATCGACGTGCGGGTGGTCGACGAACCCCGCGAAGCCTTGTACAAGCCGTCGGCCACGGTGCTGTTCGATTCCGTGGCGGGGGGCGTGGGCCGTCGGGCCCTCGGCGTCGTGCTGACCGGCATGGGCAGCGACGGCCTCGAGGGCATGCGCGCGCTCAAGACCAAGGGCGGGCGGGCCCTGGCCCAGTCCGACTCCACCTGCGTGGTCTACGGCATGCCCAAGGCCATCGTGGACGCGGGCCTGGCCGACGAGATCGTGGACATCGACGACATGGGCGAAGCAATCCTCCAAAACCTCTACAAATGACGGGCCCCCAGGGGCCGGGCGAGGACGCGGCATGGCGGACTGCAAGGATCTTTGCCAAAGGCTTGGCAGCGACGACACGGACGTGCTTCGCGACGCCGCGTACGAAGCCGGCGAGAGCGGCTGCGTGGAGGCCGTCGGGCACCTGGCCAGGCTTTTGTGCTCGCGCAACCTCGGCGTGCAGGAGGCGGCGGACAGGGCGCTGCGCAAGATCGGCGGCAAGGAGGTCGTGGCCGCGGTCAAGCCGCTCCTGCGCTCCGACGACGCCCCCACCCGCAACGCTTCCATGGACATCCTGCGGGCCGTGGGCGTCCAGGATTTCCCCACGCTCATCGAACTGCTCCACGACGCGGACCCCGACATCCGCATCTTCGCCTCGGACATCCTGGGCTCCACGGACTCCAGGCTGGCCGTGGCCCCGCTGTGCGAGGCCCTGCTCAAGGACCACGAGGTCAACGTCCGCTACCAGGCGGCGGTGAGCCTCGGCGAGCTGGCCTTCGCCGATGCCTCCTCGTGTCTGGGCAAGGCCATGGAGGACGACGAGTGGGTCCAGTTCGCGGTCATCGAGGCTCTGGCCAAGATCCGCGACGCCTCCTCGGTGGGGGCGCTGGTCAAGGCCCTGGACAGGAGCTCGGACCTGGTCGCCTCCATGATCGTGGACGCCCTGGGCGAGATCGGCAACATCAAGGCCGTGACCATGCTGCTCAAGCGCATGGACGCCTCGCCCGAGGTCCTTCGCAACAAGATCGTCAAGGCCGTGGTGCGCATCCTCGGTGGCAAGGCCCTCTCCTTGCTGTCGGCGGCCGAGCGGGAGCGGTTTCGGGAATACCTGCTGGCGGCCCTTGCCGACGACGAGGAGGACGTCCAGGACGCGGCCGTGTCGGGACTGGGCTCCGTCGGCGGCGAGGCCGCGGCGACGGCGGTCCTGGCCCACGCCGCCCGCATCGACCGGGACCGGCATCCGGAACGCTACGAGCATGCCGTGGCCGCCATGCGGGAGATGGGGCTCACGGAAGCCCTGGGCCGGGCCCTGCGCGAGGGCGGCGACGCCAGGCGCATGGTGGCCCTGGACGTGCTGGCCGCGCTGCCCTGCGCCGCCTGCTCGGGCCTGCTCATGGACGCCTTCGCCGACCTGCCCGAGGAGATGCGCCCGGCCGCCGCCCATGCCCTGGCCGCCATCGCCGGCGAGGAGGCGGCCGCATTCTTCCTGGAGCTGCTCGGCGGCGACGACGAGGCCCTGCTGCTCGAGGCCGTGTCCTTCCTCGGCGGCAAGCTGCGCCTGCCCGCCGCCGGCGAGGCCGTCTTCGCCCTGCTCGGCCATCCCTCGGCCGCGGTCACGGAAGCGGCCCTGGATGCCTGCGTGGCCATCGGCGGCGAGGGCCTCGACGCCCGATTCCGCGAAATGTTCGCCAGCGACGAGCCCATGGAGCGTCTGATGGCCGTGTACGCCCTGGGCAAGATGGGCGTGCGCGACCACATGGACGTGATCCGCTCCGCCCTGTCCGACGAGGTGCCGGACATCCGCAAGATCGCCCTGGAGGCCCTGGCCGAGATGTGCGGCCACGAGGAGGAGGGGCTGCCGCTGATCGTGGCCGGCCTGTCCGACGAGAACCGCGACGTGCGCCTGGCCGTGGTCGAGCTCCTGGGCGGCTGCGACAGCGACAAGATCTATCCTTACCTCGAGCAGGCCCTGTCCGATACGGACGACTGGGTGCGCATCAGGGCCCTGGAGGCGCTCGGCAACCGCGGCGAGCGCGACGCGGTGCCGCGCCTTCTGGAGCTGGCCGGGGAACCGAGCAAGCTCGTGGCGCTCAAGGCCGTGGAAGTGCTGGGCGAGATCGGCGGCCCGGCGGCGTTCGAAGGGCTCCTGCGCCTGGGCGCGGGCGACGACCCGGAACTGGTCGCCGCCGTGGAGGCGGCCATAGCCAGACTGCGGGACGAGCAAGGGGAGCGCTAGTCCATGACCTCGCTTTTTTCCAAGACCATCTCGCTGCGCAAGGATCTCAAGATCTCCGACGCGGAGTTCGCCCAGTTGCGGGACTTCATCTACGCCCAGTCCGGCATCTTCGTGGCCGACAACCGCAAGTACCTGGTCGAGAACCGCCTGGCGACGCGGCTGAAGGAACTCAACCTCAAAAGCTTCTCCGAGTACCACGCCTACCTGCAGTACGACGCCGGCCGCCGTCAGGAGCTCAACCGCCTCTTCGAGGTCATCACCACCAACGAGACGAGCTTCTACCGCAACCCGCCCCAGCTCAAGGTCTTCCAGGACATGGTGCTCAAGGACGTTCTGGACAAGCAGCGGGCCGCCCGGCAGAAGCGCCTGCGCATCTGGTCCGCCGGCTGCTCCACCGGCGAGGAGCCCTACACCATCGCCATCATCCTCCACGAGGTGCTGCGCACGGAACTGTCCACCTGGGACATCCGCATCACGGCCAACGACCTGTCCGAGGCCGTGCTGGCCCAGGCCCGGGAAGGCGTCTACACCGACTACAGCCTGCGTACCACGCCCAAGGAGATCGTGGCGCGGTACTTCACCCCGGACGGGGCGAATTTCAGGATCAAGCCCGAGGTCAAGCGGCTGGTCGCCTTCGGCCAGATCAACCTGAGCGACCGGATGATGCTCAAGCGCGTGGAGCGCTCCCACATCGTCTTTTGCCGCAACGTCATCATCTACTTCGACGACGAGATGAAGAAAAACGTCATCGCGGCTTTCTACGACAACCTGCTCCCCGGCGGCCAACTGCTCATCGGCCACTCGGAATCCTTGCACAACATCTCCCGGGCCTTTCGTCCCAAGCATTATCCCGGAGCCATCATCTACGGCAAGGAGGAGTAGGGCGATGTCGGCTGGCGTCGATGACGGGACAGGCAGGCGTTGGCTCCTCGCGTTCTGGCCATAGCCAACCAGAAGGGGGGGGTGGGCAAGACCACCACGGCCCTGTCCCTGGCGGCGGCTCTGGCCATGACGGGGCGGCGGATCCTGGTCATGGACCTCGATCCCCACGGCTGCGCCTCGGCGCACCTCGGCATTTTCCTCGAGGGCGTGGCCGCTTCGTCGGCGGAGGTTTTTTGGGCCGCGTCCCCGGAGGCCGTGCCCTGGGAACGCGTGGTGACGCGGCCGGAAGCGGCGGCGTTCGATCTGGCGCCGAGCCATGCCCGGCTGTCGGACATGGAATGGGATCTGCGGGACAGGAAGGGGAAAGGCGTGCTTTTGCGGGAAGCTCTGGCGTCGGGACCGGCGTACGACCATGTCATTCTGGACTGCCCGCCCCATACCGGGGTGGTGCTGGTCAACGCGCTCGTGGCCGCGGACCTGTGCCTGATCCCCATCCAGACGGATTTTCTGGCCCTGCACGGCGTGCGCAACCTCTTCGACACCATGCGCGCCCTCAACGCCGCCCTGCCGCGCCCCGTGGCCTACCGCGCCCTGGCCACCATGTTCGACCGGCGCGCCCGGGCCTGTCTGCGGGTGCTGGCGCTTTTGCGCGAAAAATTCGTCGGCCGGATGTTCGAGACCGTCATCGGCCTGGACACCAAGTTCCGCGAGGCCAGCGCCGCCGGCCGCGTCATCCAGGACGTGGCCCCGGACAGCCGGGGCTCCCGCGAATACGCCGCCCTGGCACGTGAGGTGCTTTCCCTGTGAGTTCAAATCTGGAAAATTACTTCAAGGATTCCGTGTCTCTGCCCGAAGCCCACGCCGGCTCCTTCACCGAGGCGGAGCGGACCTTCCTCACCCGCTACGTGGGCGCGGACTTCGAAAGCGTGCTGGCCCGGGAAGGCCTTTCCCGGCCCTCGGCCGTGACCTCGGTCACCGGGCCCCTGTCCCCGGCCCCGGCCCCGGCCGGGACTGCGAAGGGCGACGTCGGGTTCCTCGCGCCCGCGCCGGCCGAGGCGCGGGCGCTCTCCGAAGACGCCGCCCTGGAAGAGCAGCTGCGCCAGGCCGGCGAATTCAAGCTGGTCGGCTTCCGGCTGGCCGGCCAGGAGCTGGCCCTGCCCATCGCCCAGGTCCAGGAGGTGCTGCGGGCCATGCCCGTCACCCGCCTGCCGGCCGCGCCGCCCCACGTCAAGGGCATGCTCAACCTGCGCGGCCGGGTGACGCCCATGATCGACCTGGCCGGGCTCATGGAATTGTCCGGCGCGCGCGGCGAAGATCGCTTCATCATCGTCTGCCGCTGCCGGGGGATGCTCGTCGGCCTCCTGGTCGAGGCGCTCACCACCATGCATCAGGCCAGGGGCGAGGATGTGGAGTGGGGCCTGGAGTCCCGTGTGGGCGTGGCCTCGGACATGGTTTCCGGCCTGCTCAAGGTCGGCGACATGCTCGTGGCCATCCTCTCCGTTGACAGTCTTTTTCAAAAGGTTTTGAAGAGTTGAGGAGGTAGTCGATGCCCAAGCATATCCTCATCGTGGACGACTCCAAGACCGTGCGCAACCTCGTGGCCTTCATCATGCGCAAGGAAGGCTTCAAGGTGACCGCGGCCGAGGACGGCCTGGACGGGCTCGAGAAGCTGTACACCGATCCCCAGGTCGATCTCATCATCACCGACATCAATATGCCGCGCATGGATGGCATCACCTTCATCAAGACCGTGCGCGAACAGGACGCCTACCGGGACACCCCCATCGTCGTGCTTTCCACCGAAGGCGAAGAGCGCGACATCCACGCGGGGCTTTCCATCGGCGCCAACCTGTACATGGTCAAGCCGGCCCAGCCCGAAGTGATGGTGCGCAACGTCAAGATGCTGCTGGGGTAGGACGAACGCCGCCGACAGCCGCGAGGTGCTTTGATGAGCCAGGATTTCATGGATCCGGAACTTTTCGCCGATTTCATCGTGGAGGCCAGGGAGCACCTCGAGACCATCGAGCCCAATCTCCTGGAACTGGAGCGCAACCCTGGCAACCTGAGCCTCCTCAACGACATCTTCCGGCCCATGCATTCCCTCAAGGGGGCCTCGGGGTTTCTCGGCTTAAACGCCATCAACGGCTTGGCGCACAAGGCGGAAAACATCCTCGACGAGCTGCGCAAGGGCAATATCCCGGTCAACCCCGAGATCATGGACGTGATCCTGGCGGCCACGGACATGCTGCGCACCATGATCGAAAACCTGGAGCAGACGGGCGGCGAGGGCGACGTGGACACCGCCCCGGTCATCGCCCGCATCGCCGCCCAGCTCGAAGGCGGGACGGCCGTTCCCACGCCGCCGCCGGCCCCGGCCGGAGCCGGGGATTTCCCGGCCGAGGACGCCCCGCCCGCCGCTCCCGAGGCTCCCGCCGCCGAGGCGCACAATCCGGCCGCCCCCGAGGAGCCCGAAGCGACCGAACCCGCCGGGCCTTCGCCCGCCTCCCTGGCCGCCGCCAAGATCGCCAAAATTTTCGACGAGCTGCCGCCCTTCGCCCCCGAGGCCTATCCCCTGACCTCCATCGGCGAGGGCCACATGGCCGACTTCCTGGAAGAGGCCCGGGAAATCATCGAACGCCTCAACGCCGCCCTGCTCGAGCTGGAGTCCGCCGGCGACGGCCGCTCCGAAAGCATCAACGACATCTTCCGCTATTTCCACAATCTCAAGGGCAACAGCGGCATCATCGGCCACAAGGAGCTCAACAGCCTCACCCACGAGGCCGAAACCCTGCTCAACCGGGTGCGCAAAGGCGAAATCCCCGCCACGCGGGCCATGGTGGACCTGCTTCTGGCCGTGGTCGACCAGGTCGAAGCCCTGGTCAGCCACATCGAACCCGCGACCAGCGTGGCCACGCCCCAGGACATCCGCCCCCTGGTCGCCCGGCTCAAGCAGGCCACCGAGGACGGCGAGGTGCTCGAACCCGAGCCCGAGGCCCCGGCCGCCCCCGAACCCGAACCTGAAGCCGAGCCCGAAGCGGCCGCCGAACCGGAGCCCGAACCCGCCCCGCAACCGCAGCCCGTCCCCGAACCCAAGGCCGCCGGACAGGAAGCCAAAGCCGGCTCGGGCTACGACCCCGAAGACGTGGCCGTCTTCGAATCCACCATCGACCAGCAGATGGTCTACATGACCCAGGCCCTGGCCGGCCTGGCCGAGAACCCCGAATCCAAGGACATGGTGGACGGCCTGTACCGGGCCCTGGTCACCATCCAGAATTCCTCGGGCTACATGGGCCTGGCCGATCTCAAGGTCCAGGCCGAACGCACCGCCGGCATCGTGGCCCAGGCCAGAAAGCAGGGCCTGTCCTTCGAACTGCTCCTGGACATGCTGCGTCAGGAATGCTCCATCCTCGGCGACATGCTCACCGCCGCCATGGCCTCTCTGCGCTCGGGCAAGGCCAAGGTCCCGGCCGCCGCCGCCTCCCTCCCCGAGGCGCCCAAGGCCGCCGCCCCGGCCCCGGAACCGGCCCCCGCGCCGCAACCGGAACCCAAACCGGAAGCCAAGCCGGAACCGAAGCCCGAACCGGCCCCCAAGGCCGCTCCCGCTGCGGCCGCCGCGCCCGCGCCCAAGCCTGAACCCAAGCCCAAACCGGCTCCCAAGCCCGAAGCCAAACCCGCGCCCGCGCCCGCGCCGGAAGCCGCCGCCGACGCCGGCAAGCCCAAGGTCTCGGCCACCATCCGCGTGGACCACGAAAAATTGGACCACCTCATGAACCTCATCGGCGAGCTCATCATCAACCGCAACCGCTTCGCCATGCTCGCCCGCTCCCTGGAAGAGGGGAAAAACGACGTCGCCCACATCGGCCAGCAGCTCACCGAGACCACCTACTCCATGGCCCGCATCTCCGACGACCTGCAAGACACCATCATGAAGGTGCGCATGGTCCCGGTCTCGACGGTCTTCTCCCGCTTCCCCCGCCTGGTGCGCGACCTGTCGCGCAAGTCCGGCAAGGAAGTGAACCTCATCACCGAAGGCGAGGAAACCGAACTCGACAAGTCCGTGGTCGAGGTCATCGGCGACCCCCTGGTGCACCTCATCCGCAACTCCGTGGACCACGGCATCGAGACCGAGGCCGAACGCGTGGCCGCCGGCAAGCCGCCCGTCGGGCGCGTGTGGCTTCGTGCCTACCACCGAGGCAACTCCGTGGCCATCGAGATCGAGGACGACGGCAAGGGCATCGACCCGGCCAAGATGCGCGAGGTGGCGGTCAAGAAAAACCTCATGAGCCCCGAGGAAGCCAAGGCCCTGGACGACCGCGACGCCATCGACATCATCTTCATGCCCGGCTTCTCCTCGGCCGAAAAAATCACCGACATCTCCGGCCGGGGCGTGGGCATGGACGTGGTGCGCACCAACATCAAAAACCTCAAGGGCACCGTCAACGTGACCAGCGAGGTGGGCAAGGGCACCAAGTTCACCCTGGCCCTGCCGCTCACGCTCGCCATCATCGACGCCCTCATGGTCGTGGTCGCCGGCCAGACCTACGCCCTGCCCCTGGACTCCGTGTCCGAGACCACCAAGATCGAGCTCAAGCGCATGACCGAGGTCAACAAGCGCAAATGCGTCACCCTGCGCGGCGAAGTGCTCGGCATCGTGGAGCTGGCCGAGGTACTCGACCTGCCCGTGGAGCAGGGCGACCGCGAAATCGTGCCCATCGTCATCCTCCAGGACAACGAACGCCGGCTGGGACTCATCGTCGACCGGCTCCTCGAACGCCAGGAAATCGTCATCAAGCCGCTCGGCACCTACCTCTCGGAATTCGACATGCGCGGCATCTCCGGAGCCACCATCATGGGCGACGGCTCCGTGGTGCTCATCCTCGACCCCCACGAACTCTACATGATGTCCACCCCCGGCGGCCGCTCCAAGGCGTAGCGGCCGGGCGGGGCGCATCCGTTTCCGGAGCCGGGAGGGGGTTTCCCTCCCGGCCTTTCCATTTTTGTTAGATTGACACCAACACAATGCCGGAGATAGGGGTTTCTCGTCGCAGTCTGGCCGGCGGCTGGCGCGTGCAGCGGCCCCGGCGTCGGCGATGGAGGGAACGGGCATGAAGATTGCGGGTTTTGTCGATGGAGAGGGGACGATCACGTCCCCGTACGGCGAATGCCGTCTGCGCCTCTGCGAAAACGGGACCGGCGCATGGACCCCGGTCAGGGACGTCGCCTTCGCGATCCGGTCGGACATGAGCCTGGCCGAGGTCAAGACGGTCGTTCGCGAGGCGGCGCGACAGCTGGAAGACTGTCGCATCGTCGTCTCGGCGGAAGCGAGAGGGCTTGTTCCCGTCGTCTTTCAGGAGGAACTGGGATTTCACACCTGGAAGTCGCAGGGGGCCTTGCAGGACCAGCTCGACGGGATCGCCGCCAGGGAGGCGGAACTCGCCAAGGCGTCCGCGCCGCAACCGCCCTTGGAAATGGGAGCGGGGTGCCGGGGCGGCTGCGGCGGGGGCCGTCGACAAAAGGCGTTCGACCCGGCCCCCGCCGTGCCGCTTTCTTCCCTGGAACGTACCGGCGAGAGCCGCTATCGGATCGACCTCGTCGACACGCTGAAACGAGACCCGGACCTCAACTCCAGAATGGTTCTTCTTCCTCTCTTGGAGGCGGGGGCGTTCGACGAGTTGGAAATTCTGTGCGACCATGTTCCCCGCTGGTTTTCGGGCGCCATCGAGGCGATGCCCCTCAGGGCGGAATGCCAGGCGGCGGAGCGGGGCGTCCGGGTGCTCGTCTTTCCCGAGAGTTAGAAACCGTTCTCGCCAGGACGAGCCACCGCACCGTCGCCGCTCCCGACACGGTCTCTTTTCTCCTTGACGGCCCGCCCTCCCCAGGCGTAACACTCACCAAAACTTTGGAGGAATCCCTGTAATGCCTGCCATGACCCGCACTCTGCTATCTTCGTCCTTTGTGACGTGCGTGGTCGTAGTAGGCGTCGCCATAGCGGCGCCTTAGCGGGGAATCTTTTTTCGTAATGTCCTTGAAGCCCCCGCCGGCGCGCCGGCGGGGGCTTTTTGCGTCCTTTGCCGCGCGTCCGGGGCATACGCTGACGGAGGTCAGTCATGATCCAGACGACCGGAGCGAGAATCATCGCCGAAAGTCTCGTGCGTCACGGCATCGACGTGGTGGCGGGCATTCCCGGCGGGGCCAACCTGCCGCTTTTCGACGCCCTCGCCGAGACGGCCATCCGCATCGTCCTGGCCCGCCACGAGCAGGGAGCGGGCTTCATCAGCCAGGGCATGGCCCGGGTGACGGGCCGGCCGCAGGTGTGCCTGGCCACTTCCGGCCCCGGGGCCATGAATCTGCTCACGGCCATCGCCGACGCCAAGGCCGATTCCGTGCCGTTGGTGTGCATCACGGGCCAGGTGTCGCGCGGGCTCATCGGCACGGACGCCTTCCAGGAGGTGGACGTCTACGGCCTGACCATTCCCATCGCCAAGCACAACATGCTGGCGCGTCGGGCGTCGGATCTGCCGCGCATGATGACCGAGGCGTTTCGCATCGCCGCTTCGGGCCGGCCGGGGCCGGTGGTCGTCGACGTGCCGCGCGACGTGCAGGCCGAGGCTGTGACCCTCGACGCCTGGCCCGAGCCGGCCCGGCCCGAGGCGCAGCCCATGCCCAGTCCGGCCGATCTGGCCCGGGCGGCGGCGCTTCTGGCCGGCAGCGAGCGGCCGGCGCTTCTGTGCGGCGGCGGCGCGGCCCGGTGCGGGGCCGGGGAGCTCGTCGCCGCCCTGGCCGAGGCCCTGGACGCGCCGGTGGTGACCACGCTCATGGGGCTTGGCATCGTGCCCCACGACCATCCCAGAAACGCCGGCATGGTGGGCATGCACGGCCGGCCGGCGGTCAACCACGCCCTTTGCCACTGCGACCTGCTGGTGGCCGTGGGCGCGCGCTTCGACGACCGGGCCACGGGCGACGCCAAGCGCTTTTGTCCCGAAGCGGCGGTGGTGCACATCGACATCGACCCGGCCGAGCACCACAAGAATCGTCGCGCCCACGTGGCCCTGGCCGGCGACGCCGCCAGGGTGCTCGAGGCCTTGCTGCCGCTGGTGCCGTCGCGGCCGCGCCCGGACTGGGACGGCCATCGGGCCGGGCTGCGGCGCGAGCACGCCTTCATGCCGCCTGGCCTCGACGACCCGAAAAGCCCCTACGGCATGCTGGTGGCGGCGGCCGACATCCTCGGCCCCGAGGCCATCGTGACCACGGACGTGGGCCAGAACCAGATGCGCGCCGCCCAGGTCTGGCCGTGCCGCCGGCCGGGGAGCTTCCTCACCTCCGGGGGCCTCGGCACCATGGGCTTCGGCCTGCCCTCGGCCATCGGCGCGGCCCTGGCCTCGCCGGGCATCCCCGTGGCCTGCGTCACCGGCGACGGGGGACTGCTCATGAACATCCAGGAGATGGCCACGCTGGCGGAGCTTGGGCTGCCGGTCAAGATCCTGCTCATGGACAACGGCGTGCTGGGGCTTGTGCGCCAGCAGCAGGAGTTTCTCATGGGCGGGCGGCACACGGCCTCGACCTTCGGGGCCCGGCCCGATTTCCCGGCCCTGGCCAAGGCCTTCGGCATGGCCTGCGTGGACCTCGAGCACTGCCGCGACGCCCGGGGGACCCTGGCCGCCGCCTTGACCGCGCCCGGGCCGGCCCTGGTGCGCCTGGCCGTCGATCCCGACGCCCACGTCTATCCCATGGTGCCTCCCGGCGCCGCCAACAGCGAGATGATTCTGGAGAAGCGCCATGCAAAAGCCTAGCGGACACGCGGCAAAGGAAACGGCCCGGGCCGTGGTGGAACTGATCGCGACCGATGCCATGGACGCCGTGCGTCATGTGGCCGCCTGCCTGGCCCGGCGGTCCCACGCCTTGCTCGGGCTTTTGTGCCTGCCCGGTCCGGACGGGGAAGGGCGGCTGCTGGTGGCGTTGGCCGACGACGGACGCATTCCGCGTCTGCTGCACGAGCTGTCGGCTTTGCCCGGCGTGCGCGAGGCGCGGCAGGGGGAAATGGAACTTCTTGATTTCCAGCGAGTTGTCGCCCAGGGTTTGGCCGCCTGAAAGACGTTTGCGGATTGCGTTCCCGTACGCTATGGATTCCCGGCGGCGTTTATGCCGGGAGGTTTGCCTAGTGGATGCCGGATTCGTACCGTTGTTGCCGGCCGAGCGCCTGCCCCTGGAGGCGGTCAATCGTCAGGCGAAGCTTTTCGCCGCAAGCCCGGCGGCGGGCGTGCTCGACCGCCTGCCGCTGGGCGTGGCGGTATGCAACGGGGCCCGCCAGATCGTGTATTCCAACCAGAAGTTCCGGGAGCTCGTGGCCCTGGACTGCGAAGGGCACGAACTTGTCGGCAAGCGCCTGGGCGAGGCGCTCTCCTGCCTGGGCGCGGGCCTGGAGATGGGCGGCTGCGGCACGAGCGAGCTGTGCCGCTCGTGCGGCATGGCCCGGGCGCTTTTGGAATCCATTTCCTCGCCGGGCACGGCCCAGGGCGAATGCTCCCTGGCCCGCCAGGGGGGCAACAAGCTCGAAAGCCTGGACTTCCGCATCTGGATATGGGCCATGGCCCACGGCGGCGAGACGTTCCACGCCGCCATCCTCACCGACATCCGGGCCGAGAAGCGCCTGGCGCTCATGGAGCGCATCTTCTACCACGACATCCTCAACATGGTCTCGGGCATGCGCGGCATCTGCGAACTGATGCGCGAAGAAGAGGAGTGCGCCCGCAATTCCGAACTCGACCTGCTCGCCTTCGCCGCGGAGCGCATCAACGACCTGATCCTGTCCCAGCGCGACTTCAGCCTGGCCGAGCACGGCGAGTACGATGTGGCGCACAACAAGATGGGCACGCTCTCGCTGCTTTCCGACGTCACCGGCCTCATGCGCCGCGATCCCTCGGCCCGGGGCAAGGAACTCGTCGTCGCCCCGGACAGCGCCGACGCCTTCTTCACCTCGGACCGCAAGCTGATCACGCGCATCCTGGTCAACATGCAAAAAAACGCCCTGGAGGCTTCCCGGCCCGGCGACACGGTCGTCGCGGGCTGCGACAAGGACGGGGAGTGGGTGCGGTTTTGGGTGCGCAACTCCGGCGTCGTGCCCGAGGAGGCGAGGCCGCAGATATTTCGCCGCGCCTTCTCCACCAAGGGCGCGGGCCGGGGCCTTGGCACCTACGGCATGAAGCTCTTCGCCGAGAACTACCTGGGCGGTGAGGTCGGGTTCAGGAGCGAGCCGGCTTCGGGCACGGTCTTTTTCGTGCGCCTGCCGGCGGCCTGAGGCCGGCTTTCAGGACGCGGCGTCCCGGTCGGCCTCTTCCAGAAGGTCCCGGTAGGCGACCGCGATGCGCGACGCGGGGGCAAGGCCCAGGCGCGCGAAAATGTCCTCGGCGATGGCCGTGCCTTCCTGCGCGGTCTGGCCCTCTCGCAGCACGACCTCCAGTTCGAGAAAATCCCCCAGCCCTTCCACCCGGTCCAGATGGATGCGCGTCTGGCCGCGAAGGAAGAGCAGCCGGCGCTTGACCACCCGCCCCCGGACGCCAAGCGTTTGGGCCAGCACCTGCCGCAGTTCCTCGGGGCGGGGCGCGGCGTAAATGGCGTAGCGGCTCTCCCGGGGGCCGGAGGCGTCCGGGCGCTCGTAGGCGATGAGCTCGCCCTCGCCGTTGCAGACGCGCAGCTTGAGCCTGCCGCTGGTGCAGGAAAAGAAGGTGTCGTCCTGGAGAAGCTCCGCCGGCGGACCGTCGGCCAGCGCCCGGACCGGGCCGCTCAGGCGTTCCACGCTGTCGATGCGGGCCTTGATTTCGATGTTTCTGGCCATGGAGTTCTCGGGGCGGGCGTCGGGCCGGCCGGCGGCCGCGTTTTTGCCGCGGGCCGCCGGCCGCGGGGGGCTAGAAACCGGGCAACTCGGCGAAGAGCTTGACGGACATGGGCTCGGCCAAGAGGCTCGGGGTCTTGGCCTTGAAGCCGTTGAGATGCGGCGTGTCGAGGTGGCTGGCCAGGAGTTCCCGGCTCTGCCAGGCCTCGACCAGGACGAATTCCCCGGGCCGCGCCGTGGACTCGTAGAGGTCGTAGGCGATGTAGCCGGGGTCTTTTTGCGTCGGCGCGACAAGGGCCATCAGGCCGGCCTTGAGTTCCGCTTCCTTCCCGGGCTTGGCCACGAACCGGGCCACCACGTTGACGATGCCGTCGGCCATGGGCGTGCTCCTTCTGTTGGGGTTTGCCGCAGGGATGATCCGGGCTAGGCTGTTTTGATGGCAAGGTCAACGGAAGTCACGATATTTTATGACAAAGGCGTAACCGCTCCGCGTCGTCGCCGGAAAGTATTGACCGGCCTGGGGATGGCCCCTAGATTCCACGTGAACGCGTGTTCGAAAGGCGGTCTGATGTCGGGCAACGGTCGCGAGGACGAAACCCGGATGCGGCTTCTGGAAGCCGCCGGCGAAATTTTTTCCTGCAAGGGCTACCAGGCCGCCACGGTCCGCGAGATCACGAGGTCCGCCAGGGCCAACCTGGCTGCCGTGCACTACCATTTCGGCAGCAAGGACCGGCTGTACCAGGCCGTGCTGGAGCACGCCCACCGCGAGGCCGGCCGCCGCTTCCCGCCGGACCTCGGCCTGCCGGCGGGGGCCGACGCCAGGGCGCGGCTTTACGCCTACGTGCGCGCCCTGCTGCTGCGCCTGGAGGACAAGAGCCGCCATGCTTGGCTCGCTCGCCTCATGGCCCGGGAAATGGCCGAACCCACGTCCAACCTGACCCTGGTGGTGGAGCGCTGCCTGGCCCCGGCCAGCGCCGTGCTGCGGAGCATCGTGGCCGATCTGCTGGGTCCCGGGGCCCAGCCCCTGGAGGTGGCCCGCTTTTCCCAGAGCATCGTCGGCCAGTGCCGGCATTTCGTCCTGGACAGGCAGGTGCTGTCCAGGCTCCACCCCGACTGCGATCCCTGCCAGGGCGGCATCGAAGCCGTGGCCCTGCATGTCGTCCGGTTTTCCCTGGCCGCGCTCGGCTGTGTCGACGCCAGGGACTATGTCCCCCCAATCCTTGCATCCGAATGTGGAGACGCCTTGTGAGCCGCATGATTTCGCGCGCCGTTGTCCTGGCGCTTTCCGTTTTTACGTTGTTTTCCTGCAGCAGTGGCGAGAAGAAGCAGCAAGCCGCCGGCCGCGCCGTGCCGGTCCTGGCCGTGCCGGCCAAGATCCAGACCCTGCCCCTGGTGGTGCGGGCCGTGGGCAACGTGGAGCCCATTGCCTCGGTTTCGGTCAAGCCGCAGGTGGGCGGCACCGTCGTCGCCCAGCCCGTGCACGACGGGGCCGACGTGGCCAAGGGCGACCTGCTCTTTCGCCTCGACCCCCGGCCCTACGAGCTGGCCATCCGCGAATCCCAGGCCAAGCTCGACCGCGACAAGGCCCTGCTCGTCAAGGCCGAGGAAGACCTCAAGCGCTACGCCGAACTCAAGACGAAAAACGTGGTGGCCCAGAGCCAGTACGACGAGACCTATTCCCAGGCCAAGACCCTGGAGGGCACCATCCGCCTCAACGAGGCGACCCTGGCGCGCTCCCGGCTGGACCTCGAATATTCCGAGATCCGCGCCCCCATCGCCGGCCGCGTCGGTTCGGTGCTCCTGACCGTGGGCAACGTGGTGGCGGCCAACGACGACCGCGTCATGTGCGTCATCAACCAGATCAACCCCATCTTCATCTCCTTTTCCGTGCCCGAGCGCTACCTGCCGGCCATCCGGGCCCAGGCCGCCAAGGGTGGGCTGACCGTCTCGGCCGTGCCGGCCGGGGAGGAGAAGCAGCCGCCCGTCGTGGCCCAGCTTTCCTCGGTGGACAACGCCGTGGACTCCAAGACCGGCTCCATCCGCCTCAAGGCCGTCTCCCAAAACGCCGACCATCGCCTGTGGCCCGGCCAGTTCGTGCGCGTGGGCCTTGGCCTCGACACCCTCAAGGACGCCGTGGTCATCCCCACCCGGGCCGTCATGGACGGCCTCAAGGGGCCCTACGTCTACGTGGTGAAGGAGGACGGCCTGGTGGACGCCCGCACGATCACGCCCGGCCCCATCGTCGAGGACCTCACGGCCGTGGACAAGGGGCTCGAGGCCGGCGAGATGGTGGTGGTGGACGGCCAGGTCAGGCTCGCGCCCGGGACCAAGGCCGAGGTCAAGCCGGCCACGGACGTGGTGGTCGCCGGCGAGAAGGACAAGACGGAGGCGGCGCAATGAACCCGGCCGCCATATTCATCAGCCGGCCGGTCATGACCACCCTGGTCATGGCCGCCATCCTCATCTTCGGGGTCATGGCCTATCTGAAGCTGCCGGTCTCCGATCTGCCCAACGTCGACTTCCCCACCATCGAGGTGCGGGTGTCCCTGCCCGGGGCCAGCCCCGAAACCATGGCCGCCTCCGTGGCCAACCCCCTGGAGAAGCAGTTCGCCACCATCGCCGGCCTCGATTCCATGACTTCGGTCAACACCGTGGGCTCGACCCGCATCACCCTGCAGTTCGCGCTGGGCCGCAACATCGACGCCGCCGCCCTGGACGTGCAGTCGTCCATGACCACGGCCGGCAAGGACCTGCCCGACGACCTGCCCTCGCCGCCGTACTTCCGCAAGGTCAACCCGGCCGACGCGCCCATCCTCTACCTCGCCATCTCCTCCGACGTCATGCGCCTGTCCGACGTGGACGAGTACGCCGAGAACATGATGGCCCAGCGCATCTCCATGGTGCCCGGCGTGGCCCAGGTCACGGTCTACGGCTCCAAGAAGTACGCCGTGCGCATCCAGCTCGACCCCGAGGCCATGGCCGCCAAGGGCATCGGCGTGGACGAGGCCTCCACGGCGGTCAAAAACGGCAACGTCAACCTGCCCGTGGGCACGGTGTCCGGCCCGTCCAAGGAATACACCGTGCGCTCCAGCGGCAAGCTGCTCTCGGCCGAGGGCTACAAGCCGCTCATCGTCGCCTGGCGCAACGGCTCGCCCGTGCGCCTGGCCGAGATCGCCAAGGTCACGGACTCCGTGGAGGAGACCCGGCGCTACAACTGGTTTTCCGGCACCCCGGGCCTGGTCCTGGCCATCCAGCGCCAGCCCGGCACCAACACCGTGGAGGTGGTGGACGCCGTGAAAAACCTGCTGCCGCACTTCCAGACCCAGCTGCCGGCCTCGGTGTCGCTCAAGGTGCTCTACGACCGGTCCGTGTCCATCCGCGAATCCGTGGCCGACGTGAAGTTCACCCTCGTTTTGACCGTGTGCCTGGTGGTCATGGTCATCTTCCTGTTCCTGCGCAACATTCCGGCCACGGTCATCCCGAGCCTGGCCCTGCCCATGTCCGTGGTCGGCACCTTCGCCGCCATGTACGTGCTGGGGTTCAGCCTGGACAACATCTCGCTCATGGCGCTCACGCTCTCGGTCGGCTTCGTGGTGGACGACGCCATCGTCATGCTGGAGAACATCGTGCGCCACCTGGAGATGGGCAAGACGCCCCTGGCCGCGGCCATGGAGGGCTCCCGGGAGATCAGCTTCACCATCGTGTCCATGACGATCTCCCTGGCCGCCGTGTTCCTGCCGGTCTTCTTCATGGGCGGCGTGGTGGGGCGGCTTTTCCACGAATTCGCCGTGACCATCATGGTGGCCATCCTCATCTCCGGCTTCGTGTCCATCTCGCTCACCCCGATGCTGTGCAACCTGGTGCTCAAGCCCCACGCCGTGGTGCGCCACGGTGCGGTCTACAACGCCATCGAACGGGCCTTCGACGGCCTGCGGGACTTCTACGACGTCAGCCTGCGCCTGGTGATGCGGCATCATTTCGTGACCTTCTGCATCTCCATCGGCCTGCTCGGCCTGACGGCCTGGCTTTTCACGGCCATCCCCAAAGGCTTCCTGCCGAGCGAGGACACGGGGCAGCTCACCGTGACCACCGAGGCCGAGGAGGGCATCGCCTTTTCGGCCATGATGGACCGGCAAAAGCGCCTCAACGATCTGCTGTCCAAGGACCCGGACGTGGCCGAGTACATGTCCGTGGTCGGTTCCGGCGGCCCGAACAACACCAACAACAGCGGCCGCATGATGATCGCCCTCAAGGCCATGCACCAGCGCGAAGCCAGCGCCGACGAGGTCATGCAGCGGCTGCGGCGGGAGTTCGCCCAGGTGCCCGGGCTGCGTTCCTACCTGCAAAACCCGCCGCCCATCCGCATCGGCGGCCGCACCACCAAGGGCCAGTACCAGTTCACCCTGCAGGGGCCGGACACGGAGGAACTGTTCCGGGCCGCCGCCGCCTTCGAAGCGAAGATGCAGGGCATTCCGGACATCCAGGACGTGAGCTCCGATCTGCAGATCAGAAACCCGGAGCTGCGCATCGACATCGACCGCGACAAGGCCTCGGCGCTGGGCATCTCGGCCTTCCAGATCGAGGACGCCCTGGCCACGTCCTACGGCAACCGGCAGATCTCCACGATCTACGCCACCAACGACACCTACCAGGTCATCATGGAGCTGGCCCCGGACTACCAGGCCAACCCCGAGGCCCTGGCCCTTTTGTACGTCCGCTCCGCCGACGGCCAGCTCGTGCCGCTCGACACCCTCATCAAGCGCTCGGTGGCCGTGGGGCCGCTGTCGGTCAACCACTCGGGCCAGTCTCCGTCGGTGACCATCTCGTTCAACCTGCGTCCCGGCGCGTCGCTCGGCAACGTGGTCGCGGCCGTGGAGGATCTGGCGCGAAAGGAACTGCCCGGGTCGCTCTTCACCAGCTTCCAGGGCGAGGCCCAGGCCTTCCAGAGCTCGCTCACCGGCCTGTCGCTCCTGCTCGGCATGGCCGTGCTCGTCATCTACATCGTGCTCGGCATCCTCTACGAGAGCTTCATCCATCCGCTCACGATCCTCTCCGGCCTGCCCTCGGCCGGCGCCGGGGCCCTGGCCACGCTCATGCTCTTCGGCATGGACCTCAACATCTACGGCTTCGTCGGCATCATCATGCTCATCGGCATCGTCAAGAAAAACGCCATCATGATGATCGACTTCGCCCTGGAGGCCCAGCGCGGCCACGGCCTGTCCGCCCGGGAGGCCATCCTCGAAGGGGCGGTGACGCGTTTCCGGCCCATCATCATGACCACCATGGCCGCGCTCATGGGCACTCTGCCCATCGCCCTGGGCTTCGGGGCGGGAGCGGCCGCCCGGCGGCCGCTGGGGCTTTGCGTGGTCGGCGGCCTTGTGGTATCGCAGCTTCTGACGTTGTATTTCACGCCGGTGTACTACATCTACCTGGACGCGCTCCAGGATTGGCTCAGGCGGCGTTTTCGCGGCCGGGCGCGTCACGAGGCCCGGACCGCGTAGGCAGAAAGCTCGCATCCCCGAGGAGCGTCCATGCCGTGGACGTGGGCCATGCTCGGCATGGCCACGGCGGCCGGTCTTCTCGTCGTATTCCGGATATGCCTCAAACAGGGCGGCCATGCCCATGAGTCGCCATGCCAGCCCGCCCCCGTCCCCGGTCCGACCGGGGACGGGGAGGCGGGGGGCTTTTCGTGCGGCGTGTACGGCGACCGGCTGGAGCGGCTGCGCCGGGGCGCGGACGGGCTTTTGGGCGGGGCCGACGGCGCGGCCGAGGCCGAAGCCGCCGGGGACCCGGAGCTTTTCGCGCCGCCCGGGGAGGAGGGCGCGGCGCGCCTTGCGCGGGGCCTGGCCCGCCTTCGTGTCGGCGCGGCCGGGACCGAGGCCCTGCGCCGGCTGCACGACCCGGCCACCGGGCCGCGACAGCTCGCCGACCTGATCGCCGCCGACCCGGTCCTGACCGGCCGGGTGCTCAAGATCGTCAACAGCCCGCTTTTCGGCCTGCGCGCGGCCGTGACCCACCTGTCCCAGGCCATCGGCGTCATGGGCCTGGCCAATCTGCGCATGCTGCTTTTCGGCGAGTTCCTGGAAAGCGCTGGGGCCGGGGCCGGCCTGCCCGCCGCCCTGCGGCGCGAGCTGTGGCTGCATCTCGGCGCCACGGCCGCCCTGGCCCGGCGCATCGCCCCGGCCTTTCCCGGGCTCGACGCCGGGATGCTCTTCACCGCCGGCCTCATGCACGACATCGGCCGGCTCGTCCTTTTCGGGGCGGATTGCGGGGTGGGGTCGGGCGGGGTCCATCACGCCGTGGCCGGGGAGGCGGCCTGCGCCGCCTTCGACCTGCCTCTGCCCATCCGCCAGGGCGTGCTGCTGCACCATGCGCCGGTCTGCCTGGACCTCGAGGACCTGGACGCGGGAATGGCCGGCATCCGGGTGGCCGTGGCCCTGGCCGTGGCCGACGGCCTGGCCCATTGCCTGGAGGCGGGCGAGGCGGGGGGCGAAGTGGCCCTGTCGCCGCTTCGGGCCTCCTACAGGCCGCTTGTGCGGGAGAGCGCGCTTCGCCAGTGTCTGGCCGCGCCGGAGCTGCTCTTCGAGGTGGCGCGGCTGCGGGCCATGCTGCGGCTGGCCGCCGCCTGAGGGGAGACTCCCTTTCCAGGGCACGACGACGGCCATGCCTTGGAAAAGGGGCTTGGCGAAACTACGGCAGGAGGAAGGCCGGCAGCGCGCCGGGCAAAAAGACGGTCGTAAGCCCGGCCAGCAGGCCGGTGACGCCGGCGATCGAGGCGGCGAATCCGGCCGTGAGCATGAACTTGTGGCGCAGGGCGTTTTCCTGGGGCATGACCACGGCCGCGAAGAAGAGCGTGAGCAGGCTGCCCGTGCCGTAAAGGGCCACGGCCATGGTCAGGCGCGCGGAGAGCTCGCCGACCAGCGGCAACAGCCCGAGCACGATCCAGCCCATGGCGAAAAGGGCCAGGATCTGGCCCACGAAGGCGACCCTGGCCGCCAGGCGCAGAGTGAAGTTGTAGTAGTCCCGGCCGAAGTCGTCCCGGTCGCGCCGCCAGACAAGCCAGGCTCCGGTGTAGGTCCCGGCCAGGCACAGGGACAGGGCCACGCCCTCGGCCAGAAAGCGCCAGAACAGGGAGACGGCCGGCGGCAAAAGGGCGGCAAGCGTCGTCGGCGCGGGCAGCTTCAGGGAAAAGGGCCGCAACATGGCCAGCCCGGCGAAAAAGGCCAGCCAGAGGAGCAGGGTGGCGGCGAAGCCGATGGAGCCGTGCAGGGGCTTTTGCGCCTTGAGCCGCTGCCACAGGCCGCGATAGCAAAGGAATGCGGCCGCGCCGGCGACCACCGGCCCGGCCAGGGCGGCCAGGGGCAAGGGAACGCCCGCGAAATACGGCGCGGCGGCGGGGGCGAGAAAGCGCACGGCCGCCAGCGCGGCGCAGAGCGCCACGAAGACCCAGAGTCCGCCGAGCAGGGCGAAGGTGGCGGCCTGCTGGCCGAACTTGTCGATGAAGATCTTGAGCCGTTTGACCTTGGCCAGCCCGGCCACGGCGGTGATGGTGGGCACGCCGGCCACGGCCAGGGCCAGGCCGAGATGCGCGGCGCACAGGACCATGACCGCCCAGAAGACGGCGATGCGGAGGGCCTCGGGCATGGGGAGCGTTCTCCTTGAATCCGGGTTGGCGGCAATGGCGCGAGACGCCCTGCCGTGGGCTTGTGCCCTAAATTCGTCGTGGATGCAACAAAGCGGCCGGCGCGGCCGGGCAAGAATCGGCTTGCGCAATCAGTTCCGCTGACGTACTTTCGTTGGAAGTTGCGAGAGTTGCCAACATCTATCCACACCTTGCGCGCATGATGGGAAAACGGCTCCATACGGCGGCGGTCCTTTTCATTGCCTGCCTGCTTGGCGCATGCGGGCCGGGCAATACGTTGCGCACGCCGAGCGGCAGCGACGACTTCCGTCTCAAGGGCGTGGAATCCTCCCTGGAAAAGACCCAGGACGAGCTCAAGGAACTCAAGCGCCAGCAGGGGCACAACGAGGCCGCCCTGGCGCAGTTGCGCAAGCAGGTCGGCGACATGGCCGCCGCACTCAAGTCCAGGGGCATGGCCCTGCCCGCCGCTTCCGAACCCCAAGCCAGCGCCCTGGGTGTGGGCTTCGCCAATCCCGGCGTCGCCGCCGGTGCGGCCGAGGCCCGCGCGCCCCAACCGTCCGCTCCTGCTCCCACGGCAGCCCAGGTGCCTCACCAGCCGGGCGAACCGGAACCGCCCCACGGCATCCCCATGCCCGCGCCGGCCGCCGCCAACGCCGAAAGCCCCCCCGCGCCCCAAGCGCCGCCGGCCGCGGTCGCGCCCGTGCGCCAGCCCCCCGCGCCGGAGCCCGTGAGCAGCCGGCGCGGCGGCGGTCG
>NZ_JARKOZ010000182.1 GCF_029978005.1 Solidesulfovibrio sp.
GATAAGTTTTTTCAAGGGATAAAGGAGCTTGAGAAACTTAAAATAATAGAAATATTGGAGGATGACTTTTTTAGGGTTTATTCGAAAGATGTGTTGCAAAAAATGGTTAATTGTTATGAAAGAAGGAGTATGAATTTTAGAAGAAGCGTCTCAGCGCGGTTAAAGAATATCACAAGCGATAGAAAGTTGGATAATGAACATGCGTTGTTTTTGAATGCTTGTGCAGCGAGATATTCAAAGTCTGAACAAGAAGTTGTCAGCCTCTTTAGGCATATTTTATTTCGTACATCAAGTCCCGATGATATAAAAATTACTGCACTACTAAACTTGTCAGACTTTTTGTTTAATTCAAGAGGGAAGAAAGAAGAAGCTGTCAAGGTTTTCAGAGAATTTGATCATAAATTTAATACTGATCCAAATTTTGTGAAAATGTATGCGACATATAGCTGGGCTATAGATGACTATAAAAAATCAATCCAAATATTGTCAGATTTTATGGCTCAAAAAGATGTTGTGAAAAATATCAGCCATAGCTTTTATCTGGAGCTTAGTGGGCTTTTGTTGACATATATTTGCATCGATGCAATTCAAGAAAAAGAAGCGCTGAAGGCTCAGTATAGATATGGCGAGATATCTGATGATGAATATAGGTTAAACAACTCGGCTATTCGGACCTATTTTGAGGATATTTATAAAAAGTATGGCATGCTATTGTTCACTCATGTAAAAAAAATAAGTGACATTAGCAAGTTGAATTCAGTTTCAAGACAAAATGTTACGACAGGAATGTTTCAATTTGTAAATGTTTGTATTCGCAGTAATAAATATATTACAGCACTCGATATTTGCAGATTTGTGTTAGATTCTTGGCCTAGTTATCTTCATGATAAATTTATGTCGAAGTCTGTTTATATCGAAAGATGTTTGAAGGAGATGAGGAGAGACTTGATGCTCTAATAAGTTGTAGTTGCTGAATATTGCAAGTGTCTCACGCAGCGCTTTGTATTGAAAAGAATGATTATGCACTGTTCATCTCCGCGAGCCGCCGAAAATCGCGCCCAGGACGCCCCGGGCGATCTGGCGGCCGATCTGGGCGCCGATGGAGCGCAGGGCGCTTTGGGCCATGCCCATGACGAGCTTTTCGGCCTGGGACGGCTTGTCCTTTCGTGGTTCGGCCTGGTCCGCGCGGGTCTCGGCCCGGGATTTGAGCAGCTCGTAGGCCGATTCCCGGTCGACGGCCTGCTCGTAGTGGCCGAAAAGCGGCGAGGCGCGCACCACCGCCTGCCGCTCGGCCTCGGAGAGCGGCTCCAGGCGGCTGGCCGGCGGCACGACCAGGGCGCGCGCGACCACGCCCGGCTGGCCGCGCCCGTCCAGGCAGGAGACCAGGGCCTCGCCCACGCCCAGCTCCGTGAGCGCCGCTTCGGCGTCGAAGGCGGGATTTTGCCGGAACGTCCCGGCCGCGGCGGCCACGGCCTTTTGGTCGCGCGGGGTGAAGGCGCGAAGGGCGTGCTGCACCCGGTTGCCGAGCTGGCCGAGCACGGCGTCGGGCAGGTCCAGCGGCGACTGGGTGACGAAGTAGATTCCCACGCCCTTGGAACGGATGAGCCGCACCGTGAGCTCGATTTTTTCCAGCAGCGCCGGCGGGGCGTCGTCGAAGAGCAGGTGGGCCTCGTCGAAGAAAAAGACCAGCTTGGGCTTTTCCGGGTCGCCCACCTCGGGCAGGTTCTCGAAAAGCTCGGCCAGCAGCCACAAAAGCAGCACGGCGTAGACCTTGGGCGAGGAGAAAAGCGTCCTGGCGCACAGGATGTTGACCACGCCCCGGCCGTCGGCGTCGGTCTGGAGCAGGTCGTCGGGGTCAAGCGCCGGCTCGCCGAAAAAGGCCTCGCCGCCCTGGCCCTCCAGGGAGAGCAGCCCCCGCTGGATGGCTCCCACCGAGGCGGCGGACACGTTGCCGTAGCGCGTGCGGTACGCGGCCGCGTTTTCCCCCACATGGGCGGTCATGGCCCGCAGGTCCTTGAGGTCGAGCAGCAGCATGCCGGCGTCGTCGGCCACGCGGAAGACGATCTCCAGCACACCGGCCTGCGTTTCGTTGAGTCCGAGCAGGCGGGCGAACAGCAGCGGCCCGAGCTGGGACACCGTGGCCCGCAACGGATGCCCCTCCTTGCCGAAGACGTCCCAGAAGGTCACGGGACAGGCCCGGGGCGAAAGCGCGATTCCCAGTTCCTTGGCCCGGGCCGCGATCTTGGGGTTGTCGCCCCCGGGCGCGGCCAGGCCCGATAAGTCGCCTTTGACGTCGGCCAGAAAGACCGGCACGCCGAGGTTGGAGAAAGCCTCGGCCAGGACGCGCAGGGTGACGGTCTTGCCCGTGCCCGTGGCTCCGGCCACCAGGCCGTGGCGGTTGGCCATGGCCGGGAAAAGCAGGCAGTCGCTTGTTCCCCTGGCGATGAGAATGGGTGCTGCGGCGGTTGTCATGTCGGCTCCTTTTTCCTACATCCTGGCGCAGATCATTGCCTCAACCGGTCCGTATCCCGGCCCCGCGCCGCGTGGCGCCGCCGGGGCCGGCCGCCAACCGAGCAACGGAGGGTCCCATGGTCCGCATCCGCGTCGCGCTGCCCGTATTCTGCCTCGTCTGCCTGATCCTTTTCGCCGTGCCGGCCCTGGCCAGGGAGCACAAGGAAAAAAGGGACAAGACCGTGCCCGACGTCACGGGCGTGTGGAAGGGGACGTCGGACTCCGTGGCCATGGGCAAGCTTGGCCACGCCGACGCCGCCGAAGCGCCGCAGTTCCTGCACGTGGACTGGACGCTCACCATCGACAAGCAGGACGGGCCGAATTTCTCCGGCGTCAAGGCCTCGGCCAAGGCCAAGGAAACGGTCCTCGGCGTGCTCGACGGCAACAAGATCTACCTGGCCGACGACGACGGCGTCTACATCGGCCAGGTGACCGGAAAGAACACCATGATCGTCAAATACCTCGAGGCGGGCAAGGACTCCAAGGTCGCCTCCATCACCCACTACCGCCGCGAAGCTGTCAGCCCGGCAGGGCAGTAGGGAGAGGAGGAGGGGAGATGCCTCCGGCGGCCAGGAGGGGGTGCCCCCCTCCTGGACCTCCCCGCTAGGGTGAAAGTCGTTCCTTCGGCTGCGCATTCGCCGCGGCCGCAAGCGTCAGGGGAGTCCAGAGGGCGAAAGCCCTTTGGCCGCCGGAGGCTTTTCCCCTGAGCCTTTAACCCGGTGCGGATGCAGCGTGCCGTCGCCGAAGATCGCGTCGTAGCGGGCCGTGTCCCCGGGATGGGAGTCGTAGCAGTCCGAGGAAGCCACGGCCCGGCCGGCGGCGAGCAGTTCGCTTATCGTCACGAACCTGTAGCCCTGTCCGGAAAGCGCGGCCAGCAGCCGCGGCAGGGCCTCGCCCGTGCCGTGGCCGAAGCCGTTGGCATGGCCGACGACGATGTCGCCCGGGCGGACGCGGGGCAGCACGTTTTCCAGGATGCGGGCGGGCGTGGCGGCCGGATCGGGGTCGCCCACGGTCAGGCTCCACTGCACGGCGCGGATGCCCATGGCGGCGAGCAGGGACAGGGCCTCGGGCCGGCAACGGCCGTAGGGGAAGCGGAAGATCGTCGGCGCCGGGGGGATGGCGGCGATGTCCGCCTCCGAAACGCCCTTTTCCCGGGCCAGGCGGGCGAGGCGTTCCCGCAGCAGGGCGTATTCGGCCTGGGCCCAGGCGATTTCCCGCACCATGCCCGCGTCGTCCAGGCGGCCGAAGTTGCCGTGGGTCCAGGCGTGGCTGCCGACCTCGAACAGGGGGTCGGCCATGAGCTCCATGGCCCGCCTGGGATGGGAACGCATCCATTTGCCGCCGGCGAAGAAGGTAGCTTTGGCCCCGGCGGCGCGAAGGGCCTCCACCACCGCGCCGTCGTAGCCGGAAACCTGGTCGGCCAGCTCGCACAGGTCGAAGGTCAGGGCGACGAGCTTGACGCCGTGGGTGTCCACGCGGCGGATGGAGCCGGTTTGCGACGGCGGCAGCGGCGGCAGTTCCGGGGCGGCGGTCGCCTCGGGCGGGGAACGGTCCGGGGCGCTCACCCGGCCGGATTTCTTCTCGGCCGCATCGACCTGCCGGGTGGCTGCGTCGGACACGGCCTCGAACACGGCGCGCGACCCGGCCGTCCCCCGGGCAGGGACGAGGCAGGCGGCGAGACACAGGGCCAAGGCCAAGGACGGGACGGCATGCTTCACGGGCGTCTCCCAGGCCGCCGGATGCGGCTCGGCCGGAGAGTGCCACCTCGGCGCGGGGGCTGGCAAGGAGGAGGCGGCCGGGCCGCGACGCGAAAACGCCGGCCCGGTCCCGTGGGCAGCGGGGCCGGGCCGGCGGGGGCGTATTGGCGAACCGTGCCGTGGCTACGGAAAGGCTAGTCCGTGACGAGCATCACGCTCGAGGCCTTGATCATGGCCTTGACCGCGTCGCCTTCCTTGAGGCCCATGTCCTCGACGGAATGCTTGGTGATGACCGAGGTGATGGCCACGCCGGGAGCGATCTCGACGACCACTTCGCTGCTGACCATGCCGTTGGTGATGGCCTTGACCTTGCCGGGGATGAGGTTTCTGGCGCTGACTTTCATGGGCTACTCCTGGTTGGTGGTTAGGAGAACAACCTATGATAGTCGCCGGGATTCGCTGGGGTCAATGCTGTCAGAAATTCTTTGATGCTGTCACGATCTTTTGAAATGGAATGTGACTGTTCGCCAAGTCGAAGCGGCGTGATGATTGCGGACGGACTGTTGCGTGGGCGAAAGGGGGATGAATATGCATCGCGCCTTGTCGCGCGCCGTCTTTGCCTGGCGGGAAAACGCGAAGTCGCCATGGCTGGCGGGAAGGTGCGGCGCGCCGGCTGGCCTTGGCCGCTTCCCGGACGCTTTCCGGGGAGCGGCGGCGCGGGGGGACAGGGGGAGCGGCGGACCGGCGCGCTAGCGGCCGGAAGCGCCGGACTTCTTGTGCGACTTGGACTTGGCCCGGGAGGAGGACTTGCCGGATTTCTCCGCCGTGACCTTGGACGAGCCCTTGTGGTGGGACTTCTTGACGCTGGCGTCGTGGGCGTCGATGCGGGCGGAAGCGCCGCGTTTGGCGCTGACCTTGGAGCGGTGGTCGGCCTCGGCCACGCGCAGGGCCTTGGCGTGGCGACCGGATTTGCTCCGCTTGATCTTGGCCGGGGCGGGGGAGTCGTCGCTGGGGGCCGGACTGTCGGTGGCGGCCAGCATGGTGTTCACCGCGCCGGAGAAGGAGGCGTTCAAAATGCGCTCGGTCTCGCGGTTGCGTGCCTGCTTGGTGCGCCCGCCCAGGATCACGGCGATGACGCGGGTGTCGCCGCGCTTGGCCGTGGCGATGATGTTGTAGCCGCTGGAGCCGACGTAGCCGGTCTTGATGCCGTCCACGCCCTCGCACACGCCGAGCAGGCGGTTGGTGTTGCCGTGGACCGCGCCCCGGTGGTTGATTTCCGTGGTGGAGTGGTAGCGCAGGGCCTGGGGATAGTGGCGCAGGTAGCTGGTGGCCAGCTTCGTGAGGTCTCGGGCGGTGGTCAGCTGGCCGGGGGCGGGCAGGCCGTTGGGGGTCTTGAAGGTGGTGCTGGTCATGCCCAGTTCGCGGGCCTTGCGGTTCATGCGGTCCACCCACTGGGGCACGCCGCCGAAGTGCTCGGCCACGGCCACGGCGGCGTCGTTGCCCGAGGCCACGGCCATGCCGCGCATGAGTTCGTCGAGGGTGACGACCTCGCCGGCGCGCAGGTTCATGGTGGATCCGCCCGTGGCGTCGGCCCGGCGGCTCACCTTGACCTTGTCCGCCAGGCTGGCCTGGCCCGAGGAGATGAGGTCGAAGACCAGATACATGGTCATGACCTTGGTGACCGAAGCCGGAGCGATGCGTTTGTCCTCGTCCTGGGTGTAGAGAACCCGGCCGGAGCCGTATTCCGTGACCATGGCGGCCTTGACGGCGAGCTTCCCGGGATTCTTGGCCGGCAGCGCCGTTTTTGGCCCGATCAGGCACAGCACGATGGCTAGGAACAATACGCGTCGCATGAGTTCTCCCCGTTTGAAAAAGTGATACGAAACCCTCGGCGAAAAATCCGTCCCCCAACGGTCGCTTCGGGCAGCATGATCCATGCCATAGGCCGGCCTAACTGCCGGCTTTTACTGGCAACACTCCGTGATAGAAGTGGAAATTGAGAAGGTTCGCCCCGGCAGGGACGCCCGGGGACGGAAGCGGCCTCCCAGCGCTCCCGGCCCGTTTCACATTGTGAAACGAGGCGTTTAATAATCGTAAACGAACGGGGGGGCAAGAAGCGAATTTCGGGAAGATGCCGTTTTTTCATTAAAAAACGGTTATCCCGCGCCAGGGCCCCGGGTGGGCGCTCTTGCGCGCGCGTTCCGGGGCCCTGGCCGGGCGTCGGCTCAGATGCCGTAGATGGCCCGGGCCTTGGCTTGCAGGTGTCGGATGAGGGGGCCCGCCGTGGGGGCTTGGCCCGTGGCCGCGGCGACGAGGTCGCGGGGAGCAAGCAGCCGGCCCTTTTCGTGGATGTTGGCGCGAAGCCAGGCGAGCAGCGGCGCGAAATCGCCCTGGGCCATGGAGGCGTCGAGGTCCGGCAGGGCGCTGCGCGCCGCCTCGAACAGGCAGGCGGCGTAGACGTTGCCCAGGCTGTAGGTGGGAAAATAGCCGAACGCGCCCATGGACCAGTGCACGTCCTGCAGGCAGCCGACGGCGTCGCTTGGCGGCGTGACGCCGAGGATGTCACGGGACTTCTCGTTCCAGGCCCCGGGCAGATCGGCCACGGCGAGGTCGCCGCGGACCAGGGCCAACTCCAGCTCGAAGCGCAGCACGATGTGCGGGTTGTAGGTCGTCTCGTCGGCGTCCACCCGGATGAGCCCCGGCCGGATCGCGCCCACGGCGGCGTACGCCTCGCGCGGCGAGAAGCCGGCCAGCGCCGCGAACCGGTCGGCGGCCAGGGGCAGCACGTGCTCCCAGAAGGGAAGGGAGCGGGCCACCTGGTTCTCCCACAGCCGCGACTGGGATTCGTGCACGGCAAGCGAAACGTATTCGCCCATGGGCGTGCCGTGGCGGGCGTCGCCGGGGTCGTGGCCCAGGCTGTAGAGGGCGTGTCCGGTCTCATGCACCGCCCCGAACAGCGCCTTGGTGAAGTCCGCCGCGTCGTAACGCACGGTGATGCGGGCGTCGGCCGGGCCGATGAGCGTCGAGAAGGGATGGGCCGACACGTCCAGGCGCGAGGCCTCGGGCGGCAGGCCGATCAGGCGCGTGATCTCGCCGAGGAAGGCCTGCTGCGCCTCCAGGGGATAGGGGCCTTGGGGCAGGGCGCGGGGGGCCGGGGCGTCCTTGGCGGCGGCGACGAACGCCCGCGTGGCGTCGCGCAGTTCGGCCAGAATCGGGGCCACGCTGGCCGCGGTCTCGCCGGGCTCGAAACCGTCGAGCAGGGCGTCGTAGGCTTCGCCGGCGTAGCCCAGGGCCTCGGCCTTGCGCCGGGAAAGTTCGAGTAACGCTTGAAGGTGCGGCGCGAACGCCTTGAAATCGTTGTTTCTCCGCGCCAGTTCCCAGGCCCGCTGCCCGGCGCTGGCCGCCTGGGCCAGGGCCACGGCCAGGTCCTCGGGGATCTTGACGGTCAGGTCGTAGTCGCGCCGCCAGCCGTGGATGTTGGCCGCCTCGGGCGTGGCCGGGTCGCGGGTCAGCTCCGAGCCTTCACAGGCGGCCAGCCATTCGCCCAGGCGTGGGTCCGTGCCCCGGCGGTGCATGACGGCGGTCAGCGCCCCGATCTGGGCGGCCCGGCCGGGATGGGCGGCCGGGGGCAGCATGACCTGCTGGTCCCAGGACAGAAGGCTCAGGGCGGCAGCCAGGTCGGCGCTTTCCCGGCCGTGGGCGGCGAGGTTGTCGTAGGCTTGCCTGGCGGTCATGGCTTTCTGCTCCTCGGGGCGGCCTTGCCGGCCTTGGCCGCCTTGGCCCGTTCGGCCATCATGGGTTCGTAGATGGGCTGGTAGAAAAAGCTCACGTCCCCTTCGTTCTCGACCGGGTGGAAGGCGCAGTAGACGTTGACGTCGCCCAGGGACCAGGCGTGGTAGTACTTCTCGGGCACTTCCTTGGTCGGCGGGCCGTAGGCGCGCACGAGCCCCTCCAGGGCCGTCTTGTAGGCGGCCATGCCGTCGAATTCGATCCAGACGTGGTAGAAGCGGTCCTTGTAGAATTCGTAGAAGGCCTCGCGGATGGGCGCGCCGAAGACGTCCCTGGGGCCTTGGGGCCAGATGCAGGTGACCACGTCCGCGCCTTTTTCCGCTTCGTGGAAAGCCAGGCCGGGCCGGGACTTGGACGAATCGCCGAAGGTCAGGCCGCCGAAGCCGGTGGGCTGACCGGCCGGCGCGGCGGACCCGTCCGGGGGCGTCGCCCCGAGCGCCGGCGCGCCCTGGCCCGGGGCCAGGGGCTGGACGGCCGCCGGGGACGGCGGCGCGGGTGCGGGAATCGGGCCAGGGATCTGGCCCGGCGTCGTCGGCTGGCCGGCGACCGGCGCGGGAGTCTGGCCCGGCGTCGCCGGCTGGCCTGGGGCCGGGGCCGGCGCGGCCTGATCCGGCAGGGGCTTGCCCATGACCACGCGGAAGCCGTTTCGCTGCGTAGTGGGCGAGGCCTGGTTCGACGACTGGGCCGGGGGCGTCTTGCCGGCGGCGGTCTTGGCCGAAGCGGCGGGGGGAGCGGACTTGGTCGCGGGAGCGCAGGCGGCCAGGGCGACGGCGAGGCACAGGGCCGGGACGAGGCGGAAGCAAATCAAGGGCATGAAGATCTCCGGGCGCGCAAGGGGCGTTGTCCCATGCTAGCCAAAGCCTGGCGGAAAGGGAAGCGTCGCCGGAAACCGGACGGCGTCTGGACGGTGCGGAGCGAAGTTCGTACACCGGGGCAGGCGGGCGAGGCCAGGACGCCCGCCGCAATCCTCATGCCCAAGGAGCGTCCCATGAAGATCATCGACTACCGCGAGGTCGCGCCCCGCGAGCTGACCTCGGCCGCCATGCATGGCGTCACCGGCCGCGTGGTCCTCGGCAAGGCCGACGGCGCGGACAATTTCTGCATGCGCGTCATCGAGGTCGCCCCGGGCGGCGTCATCCCGCCCCACACGCATCCCTGGGAGCACGAGCAGTTCATCCATGCCGGGCGCGGCCGCATCCTGCGCGACGGGGCCTGGACGGACATCGGCCCCGGCAACGTGCTGCTGATCCCGGCCGACGTCGAGCACCACATCGAGAACACGGGCGGGGAGCCCCTGGTCATCGTCTGCCTGGTCCCGAATTTCGCTCCGGAACTGTAGGCAAGGCTCCGTCAGGGCGCGGTGAAGCCGTAGCGGGCCAGCACCTCGCGGGCTTCGGGCGTGGCCAGGAAGTCCAGGAAGGCGGCCGCGCCCTTGGGATCGGGCGTATTAGCCGCCACGGCCCCGCTGTAGGTCACGGGCGGCGCAGTGGGCACCACGGCGGCCACGGCCACGGCGTTTCCGGCGATGGCCGCGTCCGTGGCGTACACGAAGCCGGCGTCGCATTCCCTGGCCGTCAGCGCCGCCAGGACGTGGCGCACCGAGGGGTAATACACGAGCTTGGAGGTCAGGGCGAACCACAGGGCCTTGTCTTGCAGGGCGCGCTTGGCGTAGCGCCCGGCCGGCACGGACTCGGGATTGCCCACGGCCACGCGCCGCACGCCGCCAAGCGACAGGGAGTCAAGTCCGGCGACCTTTGCCGGGTTGCCGGCCGGCACGGCCAGGACCAGGCTGTTGCCGGCCACGACGCGCCGTGTGGCCGCGTCGACCCGGCGGCGGTCTACGGCCGCGTCCATGGTGGCGTCGTCGGCGCTGATGAATACGTCGCAGGCCTGGCCACCCGCCATGCGCTGCAACAGCGCGCCCGAGGCGGCGAAGGTGGGCGTGAGCATGAGGCCCGGGTGGCTGCGCTCGAAGCCGGCGCGCATGGCTTCGACGGCGTTGGTGAGGCTGGCGGCGGCGAAGACGGTGATCTCGCCGGCGGCGGCCGGCAGGGCCAGGGCGAGGAGAAGGAGAAGGGCGGCGGCCAGTCGTTTCATGGGGGCGGTCCTTTTGGGGAAGTTGCGCCAGGATAGCCGCAACGGCGGCCAAAGGCAAAGACCGCTTCGGCTGCCCGCGCGGCCGTGGTTGTGAAAAACCGCTTCGGGATGTAAGGCTTTTTCATTGCATGCCGGCGTCGCGGGCAGGCCTTGGCCGACAAGGGCCGTGTCGCGTCCCGGAATACCAAACGCATCCGGAGAACCGCATGGAGTGCCGCATCAATCTTCCCGAATCGGAAATGCCCCGGCAGTGGTACAACGCCCTGCCCGACCTGCCCACGCCGCTGGCTCCGCCGCTCGATCCCCAGACCAAGCAGCCCCTGTCCCCGCAGCAGTTGGAGGTCATCTTCCCCAAAGCCGTCATCGAGCAGGAGCTCTCGCCCGTGCGCTGGCTCGACATCCCCGAGCCGGTGCTGGACATCTACCGGCTCTTCCGGCCCACGCCCCTGGTGCGGGCCAGGCGGCTCGAAGAAGCCCTCGGCGTCAAGTGCAAGATCTTCTATAAGAACGAATCCGTGTCCCCGGCCGGCTCCCACAAGCCCAACACCGCCGTGCCGCAGGCCTACTACAACAAGCGGGAGGGCGTGCGCCGCATCGCCACCGAGACCGGCGCGGGGCAGTGGGGCACGGCGCTCGCCTTCGCCTGCTCCCAGCTCGGCCTCGACTGCACCGTGTACATGGTCAAGGTGAGCTACAACCAGAAGCCCTACCGCCGGATCCTGATCAACGCCTACGGCGGCGAGATCTTCGCCTCGCCCTCGGAGAACACGCAGACCGGACGGGCCGTGCTGGCCGCCGACCCGGACTGCACCGGTTCCCTGGGCCTGGCCATCTCCGAGGCCGTGGAGGACGCCGCCACCCACGACGACACCAAATACGCGCTCGGCAGCGTGCTCAACCACGTGCTGCACCACCAGACCGTCATCGGCCTGGAAATGGAGAAGCAGCTGGCCATGATCGGGGAAAAGCCCGATTACCTGGTCGGCTGCGTGGGCGGGGGCAGCAACTTCGCCGGGCTGGTGCTGCCGTTTCTGCCGCGAAAGCTCGCCGGCGAGAACATCCGCTTCATCGCCGTGGAGCCCAAAGCCTGCCCGACGCTCACGCGCGGCCAGTTCCGCTACGACTACGGCGACGTGGCCAAGCTCACGCCGCTGCTCAAGATGCACACCCTGGGGCACGCCTTCATGCCCGCCCCCATCCACGCCGGCGGGCTGCGCTATCACGGCGGCGCGCCCATCGTGTGCAATCTGGCCAACGAGGGGCTCGTGGATGCCACGGCCTACTTCCAGACCGAGTGCTTCGACGCGGCCCGGCTGTTCCTGCGCACCGAGGGCTTCCTGCCCGCGCCGGAGACCTCCCATGCGATCAAGGGGGCCATCGAGACGGCCAAGCGGGCCAAGCCCGGCGAGAACGTGGTCTTCCTCTATTCCGGCCACGGCCTGCTCGATCTGGCCTCCTACGACGCCTTCATGCAGGGCAAGCTCACGGACTTCGCCTATCCCGAGGCCCACATCGCCGAGGCCCTCAAGGCCTGTCCCGACGTGGAATGACGGCCTGCCGGTCCTTTGGGGGACCGGGGGGGCAGTAAAGACCGACGGCCCGGCCAGGCTTGCCTGGACGGGCCGTCGGCGTTTTGCCGCCTGGAGGCGGGCATGGCAGCCGTCGGGGGAGGGACCCGTGCGACCGTGGATTGGCGCGGATGCGGGTCTGCCTAATCGGTGCTCAGGATGACGCTGAAGGCCTTGAAGAAGAACCAGACCATGTCGCCTTCCTTGATGTCGAGGGATTCCACGGACTCGGCCGTGATCAGCGCGCACATGGGCGTGCCGCCGTTGAGCATGCCCATGATCTCCACGGCCACGCCGTCGCCGCGGATGCCCGTGACCTTGCCCGGGAAGCAGTTGCGGGCGCTGGTGCGGGCCTTGTGCTCGTCCTTGCCGAGCAGCACCCAGGGAGCCTTGACCAGGGCCGTCACTTGCGCGCCCTCGGTGAGCCCCAGGCGCTCGTAGCTTTCGTTGGTGATGACGGCCACGACCTCGAAGCCGTTTTGCACCGCAAGGGAAATCTCGGTCAGCAGCGGGCTTTTCCGCACGCTGCTGACGGCGCCGAAAAACGTGTTGCGGGCGCTGGTCTTCACGCGGCTCTCCTTGGTCACACAGTGGTTGAGGATGCGCTGGCAGTCCTGTTCGGAAAAGGAGCAATAGATGGAGGTGAGCACCAGGCTCGAATGGCCGAGCATGACCTGGACCACGGGCAGGGGCACGCCGCCGCGCAGCAGTTCCACGGCCCGCGAGTGTCGCAGGGACGTGGGACTGACGCGCCCGGGCGGCAGGCCGGCCTTGACGGCCTGTTCGTAGAGCTTGCGGCGCACGAAGCCGGGGTCGAGGCGGAACAGTTCGCCGCGCATGTGGCGGTTGGCCGGGCTGGCCGCGAACCGGCGCACCTCCTCCAGGAAGGCCTTGGGCACGATGACCTTGCGGGCGGTCTCGTCGGGCTTGCCGCCGCCGAGCGTCACCGTGGACTGGCCCATGTCGATGTCGCTGTTCTCGTTAAGCGCCAGCACTTCCCCGAGCTTGCCGCCGCTGTGCCGCAGCATGAGGTAGACCAGGCGCATGCGCTCGCGCGCCCGCCGGATGGGCGAGGTGCGCGCCGCGTCGCGCCAGGCGTCGAAGGCGGCGCTGAGGCGGTCGATCTGCTCCGTGTCCAGATGGCGGATGTCGTGGGGCACCTTGAACATGGCCGCCTGGCACGGTCCCGAACCCGGATGGTGCCGTCGCAACGGCCTGTCCGTTTTCTGGGAAAGCAGAGCCTCGGCGTGCTCGAGCAGGCGTTCCAGGGAAGGCGTGTCGAGGCGGGCGATCCTGTCCAGAAGATTTTCTTCGAAGGTACTCATGATACGCGTTACTAACGGATGACTGTTGTGTTGTAAAGAATATAGAGGGTGTATCACGAATAGTTGTGATGACGTGACACTGTTGTCTTTGCAAGCGTATCTGCGGTATTGCTCATAAGAAATGGTTATTGTCACGCAAAATCCAATGCGCGTGATTGTGAGTAACGTCGAGTTTCGGTCGACGGCCGTCGCGTCGCGACGCCAGAGATCGGCAATCCATGGCATGGCGGCGCGGCCTCCCGACGGGGAAGCGGCGCGGCCGGGGAGGATGGCGGCATGGCCACGTTCGTTTGCGTGCACGGCGCGTTTCAGGGCGGCTGGGTGTTTAAGAACATGGCCGGGGCGCTTTTGCCTCTGGGGCATGCGGTCCACGCTCCCACGTTTTCCGGCTGCGGGCATCACCGCGAAGTCATGACCAGGGAACTCGGCCTGGCCGTGTACGCGCAGGAGCTGGCCTCCTACCTGGAGCTTTTCGACCTGCGCGAGGTCATCCTCGTGGCCCACAGCTATTCGGGCATCGTGTGCGCCGCGGCCATGCCGCAGATGCTGCCCCGCCTGGCGGCCACGATCTATGTCGAGGGCATCATCCCCAAGCCCGGGCTTTCCTTCGCGGCGCTGGGCGGCGAGCCGTTCACGGCCCTGCTCGAGTCGCGTCGCCTGGACGGCTGGCTGGTGTCCCCGTGGCAGCCGGCCATGTTCGGCGTCGCCGGCGCGTCCGACGAGGACTGGTTCATGTCCCGGCTGACCCCGTTCCCCATGGCCGCCTTCACCGACCCCGTTCCCGGCGGGGAGCTGGCGTTTCCGGCCAAGAAGCACTACGTCCGCTGCCTGCAAAACCCCAACCCCATGCTGGCGGCCATGGCCGAGCGCGCCCGGGGGCTGGGCTTCGCCATGCACGAGATCAAAAGCGGCCACTGCCCCCAGATCACCGTGCCCGTGGAGCTGGCCAGGCTCCTTGCCGCCATAGCCGAAAACGGAGCCCCGTGAGGATGGGCCTGGCCGCGCGCCTGACGAAAAAGCTTCCCCATTTCGTCCTGGACGTGGAGATCGCTTGTCCGGCCGGGGAGATCCTGGCCGTGACAGGGCCGTCGGGCTCGGGCAAGACCACGCTGTTGCGCCTGCTCGCCGGCCTGGACGACCCGGACGCCGGCCGCATCGCCCTGGGTGGCGAGGTCTGGCGCGACACCGTCGTCGGCGCGCGCGTCAGCGCCCGGCGACGCGGCGTGGGCCTGGTCTTCCAGGAATATTCCCTGTTTCCCCACATGACCCTGGCCCAAAACGTGGCTTACGCCACGAGCGACGCCGCCTTCGCCGCCAGACTGCTTGAGCTTTTCGGCATCGCCCACCTGTCCGGCAGCCGGCCAGGGGCCATGTCCGGCGGCGAGCGCCAGCGCGGGGCCATCTGCCAGGCCCTGGCCCGCCGGCCCAAGGCCCTGCTCCTCGACGAACCCTTTTCCGCCCTCGACGCCGCCACCCGCGCCGCCCTTCGCGACGAACTCCTCGCCGTGCGGGAGCGCTTCGCCATCCCCATCGTGCACGTGACCCACGACCTGGCCGAGGCCGCCATCCTCGGCGACACGGTCGTGACCATCAACCGGGGGAGGATCGACCAGGACTGGTTCGTCCGGCAGCTCGCCCTGTACCGCGAGGAGCGCGACGCCCTCATCGCCCGCTGCGGCGACGGTCCCCCGAAACCCGCCTTGAAGGAGGAACGCCCATGCGACGCATTGTCCTGACCCTGACCCTGGTGCTGTGCCTGACCGGCAGCGCCCTGGCCGAGACCCTGGTCGTGGCCGCCGGCGCGGGCTACAAGAAACTCGTCACCGACCTGGCCGAGGCCTTCGAGAAGCAAAGCGGCATCAAGCCCGAGCTGTCCTTCGGCAACATGGGCCAGGTGACGACCCAGGCCAAGGCCGGCGGGGTCATCGACGTGATCGTGGGCGAAAAGGGCTTCCTGGACGGGGCGGGGCTCAATTTCGACGGCGTAGCCCCCATCGGCAAGGGCATCCTGGTGGTGGCCTGGCCCAAGGGCAAGAAGCTCGCCGCCCCGGCCGACGTGGCCAAACCCGAGGTCAAGCGCCTGGCCATGCCCGATCCGCAGAAGGCCATCTACGGCAAGGCCGCCAGCCAGTACCTGGAAAAGGCCGGCCTGAAGGCGGCCGTGGCCGACAAGCTGCTCGTCGTGGCCACCGTGCCGCAAGTCACCGCCTATGTCCTGAGCGGCGAGGTCGACGCCGGCTTCGTCAACCGCACCGACGTCATGGGGCTCGGCGACGCCATCGGCGGCTTCCTGGAGGTGGACCCGTCCCAGTACGCGCCCATCGAGATCGTGGCCGTCACCATGACCGGCGCGCCCCACGCCGACACGGCCAAGAAGTTCGCCGCCTTCCTGGCCACGCCGCCGGCCCGGGCAATCGCCGAAAAGCACGGGATGTAGCCTTTGCCCGATCCATCGCTTCTCGCGGCGGCCACCGACCCTGACGTCCTTTTTTCCGTCAGGCTGACGCTTCGGGTCATGGCCGTCGCGGTGCCCGCCTTTTTCCTCATCGGCGCGCCCCTCGGCTATCTGCTCGGCCGGGGGCGCGGCCGGTGGCTGGCCGCCCTGGACTTCCTGGTCTCCCTGCCGCTGGTTCTGCCGCCCATGGCCGTGGGCTTTTTCCTGCTGCTGCTCCTTGGCCGCAACGGCCCCTTCGGGATCGTCGCCCAGCGGCTTTTCGGACTCGACATCATCTTCGGCTTTCCCGGGCTGGCCCTGGCCGCCGTGGTGGCCGGCATCCCGCTCATGGTGCGGCCGGTGCAGGCGGCGGTGCGGGGCGAGCTCATGCGCCTGGTCGAGCTCTCGGCCGTGCTCGGCAAGTCGCCTTTGACCACCTTCGTGCGGGTGGTGCTGCCCCATTGCAAGAAAAGCATCGCCGCCGGCATGTTCCTGGCCACGGGCCGGGCCCTGGGCGAGGTGGGCGTGAGCCTGCTTCTTGGCGGCGACATCATCGGCCGCACCAACACGGTCTCCCTGGAGATCTACAACGCCGTGTTTTCGGGAGACTTCCAGCGCGCCGGCATCCTCTCCGGGCTCCTGGCCGCCGTGTCCCTGGCCCTGACCTTCGCCCTCAAGCGCACGGGAAGCGGCTAGGGCAGGGATGGATTTGTCGAGAGGGAGCTTGACAATCATTCTCAATGTGGCTAGAAGTGGGGCCATGCAAGGAGCGAGATCCATGTCCCCCCTCGAAAGCCTCGCCCATTTTCCTCCCGGAAGCCGCGTGCGCGTGGAAGCCTTGTGCGATTGCCCCAAGGTCCGGGGCCGGCTGTGCGCCATGGGCATCACGCCCGGCACCGTGGTCGAGATCACCGCCGGTTGCGGCGGGCCGGTCTGCCTGCGGGCCAGGGGGGCGTGCATGTCCATCGGGCACGGGCTGGCCGAAAAGGTCATGGGCCGTCTTGCCCAGCCCGCCGAGGAGCCTGTCTCTCGGGTGGCCTGATTTCCTCCGTCGCCTCGCCGGTCCCATGCGGCCGGGAGCGTTTTTTCCCCTTTTTCCCAAGGAGTCGGCATGAACCAGGAAGCCACGGCGGCGTGCATCGGCATGCGGCAGTTGCAGGTCGGGCAGAAGGCCCGCATCTGCCGGGTGGAGGCGCAGGGCGAATTGGGCCGGCGGCTGCGCGACATGGGGCTCGTGCCCGGAACCGACGTGGAAATCGTCGGCCGCGCCCCGCTCAAGGATCCCGTGGCCCTGCGGCTCCGCGACTTCACCTTGACGCTTCGCAACAACGAAGCCGACCACATCGCCGTTTCCCCCCTGTAGCCCCCTCCCGTCGTCGACCCGTTCCCCCGGGGGCGGGCGCGCCTTTGGCTTTCCCTTCTTGCATCCGTGCCTGCGCCCGGGTTACTCCGGTCGCAGGTGCTGTTTTCCGCCGTTCCAGGCAGGGGAGGACGACCATGACCGATGCGGGAAGCGTGGCGGTCGGCCATTTCGCGGCCGGCTACAACTGCTGCCAGTCCGTGCTGCTGGCCCTTGGCGGGCCAAGCGGCCTGGAGGCCTCCCTGGCCGTGCGCCTGGCCACGGGATTCGGCGTGGGCATGGCCCGGGGCGGCGTGTGCGGCGCGGTCTCCGGCGCGGTCATGGCCCTGGGCCTGTACGGCGGGGGCGGCGGGCCGGGCGGCGCGGCGGCCAAGGCGGCCACCTACGCCCGGACCAAGTCCTTCTACGCCCGCTTCGTCGAACTGCACGGCTCGATCCTGTGCCGCGACCTCATCGGCTGCGACCCGTCCACTCCCGAGGGCCTGGAACTGGCCAACCGGGAACGCCGCTTCCATACGCTGTGCGCGCCCCTGGTACGCGACGCCGCCCGTCTGAGCTGGGACATCGCCGCCAGCCGGGGCTTCGTCGAGGGCTGAGCCGCGCCGTCCGGGCTTTCCAAGCGCCATGAAGTCCCCCGTCGCCTCCATGCCGCCGGTGCCGCCGACCGGGCAGTCGCGCTGCCACGACGCCGCCGGCCGGGAGATTCCCTGCCCGGGCAGCGGTCAGGACGCCGCTTTTCCCCATCCTGCCGCGAGCCTGGCCGTGCGCTTTCTTCCCCTCGGCGAGGAGCTCGTCCGCGATGCCGCCACCGGGCTCGTCTGGCCCGTGGACGCCGGCCTCGCCGGGTTCCCCATGCCCTGGGCCGAGGCTCTCGAAACCTGCGCCCGCCTGGCGGCGCAGGGCCTTCTCGGCCGCGCCGACTGGCGCCTGCCCAACCGCCGGGAACTGCGCAGCCTCGTTTCCTACGGCCAAGCCCGCCCCGCCCTGCCCCAGGGACATCCCTTCCGCAACGTCTTTTCCGGCTGGCACTGGACATCCACCACGGCCGCGCCCGCGCCGGCCTACGCCTGGTACGTGCACCTCGAGGGCGGCAGGATGTTCTACGGGAAAAAGGACCAGGACTGCCTGTGCTGGCCCGTGGCCGGCGAGTGCCTGCTGCCGCGCACCGGACAGGACTGGTGCCGGGACGCGCTTGGGAGCGAAATCGTCTGCCCGGGTACCGGACAGGACGGCGCGGTGCGTTCCGGCCTGGCCTGGCCGCGGCCGCGCTTCGCCGCGGCGGGCGGGAAAGGGGAGGGGGTGCTCGACCGGCTCACGGGCCTCGTCTGGGCCTCCCGGGCCGACGCGGCCCCGGGGCCGGCCTCCTGGCAGGAAGCCCTCGACGTGGCTGGAGGCTACCGGGGCGGCGGCTGGCGGCTGCCGGACGTCAACGAACTGGAATCCTTGGTGGACGCCGGCCGGTTCGGGCCGGCCCTGCCCGCCGGGCATCCCTTCGAGGCCGTGGGCGACGTCTACTGGTCGGCCACCACCAGCGCCTACGACCCGGCCTGGGCCCACGCCCTGTACCTCCACAAAGGGGCGGTGGGCGTGGGCGTCAAGTCCGGGAGGGAAGCACTGGTCTGGCCCGTGACCGGGCCGGATTCCTCGTCCCGACATCCCGAGTGTCGCGTCCGCGCAATGCGTGCATACGCATTCCGCGGGCAACATGCTTTAGTTGCTATATTTTTCTGAAAAAATACTATCGTATTTTTTCAGGGATGCAGCACTAGAACCGCTCGAAATCGTCGTCCGACATGTCGGCGCCGAGGTTGACGGACACGCCGCCCTTGGCCGGTCGGACCGGGCGGGCGGGGGCCGGCTTGGCCGTGGCCTTGCCCGGAGCCTTGGCCGCGGCCAGGGCCTTGGGCGGCGCTGCCTGGCGACGGACCCTCATGGCGTCCAGGCGGAAGTAGGAAATGGTTTCCTGAAGCTGCAGGGCCTGGCTCGAGAGCTCTTCGGCCGTGGAGGCCATCTCCTCGGAAGCCGAGGCGTTTTGCTGCACCACCTGGTCGAGCTGTTGGATGGCTCTGTTGACCTGCTCGGCCCCGGCATTCTGCTCCACGCTGCTGGCCGCGATCTCCTGGATCAGTTCGGCCGTGCGCTGGATGTCGGGCACGATCTTGGCCAGCAGCTCCCCGGCCTTTTCGGCGATCTCCACGCTGGAGGAGGACAGTTCGCTGATTTCGCCGGCGGCGTTGCCGCTGCGCTCGGCGAGCTTCCTTACCTCCGCGGCCACCACGGCGAAGCCCTTGCCGTGCTCGCCGGCCCGGGCCGCCTCGATGGCGGCGTTTAAGGCCAGCAGGTTGGTCTGGCGCGCGATCTCCTCGATGATGCCGATCTTTTCCGCGATCTGCTTCATGGCCGTGACGGTCTGGGCCACGGCCTGGCCGCCGCTTTGGGCATCCCTGGCCGTGCTCAGGGCGATCTGCTCGGTCTGCTTGGCGTTGTCCGCGTTCTGGCGGATGTTGGCGGCCATCTCCTCCATGGACGAGGAGATTTCCTCGACGCTGGCCGCCTGTTCCGTCGCGCCCTGGGACAGGCTCTGGGTCGTGGCCGAGAGCTCCTCCGAGCCCGAGGCCACGTTTTCCGCCCCGGACTGGACCTGGCCGACCACTTCCCGCAGCTTGGCGATCATGTGGCGCAGGGCGGCGGCCAGGGCGCCGATTTCGTCCTTCTGGTCCAGGTCGATGCGCTGGTTGAGGTCGCCCGCGGCCAGGCCCTCGGCCGCCTGCACCCCGAGGAGCACGGGCTTTGTGATCATGCGCGAGATGAAAAGCCCGAGCAGCACCGCCAGAGCCACGCCGATGCCGATGCCCGTGACGGACATGATCGAGGCCCTGTTGGCCTGGGCTTCGGCCTCAAGCTTCCCTTTCTGGGCCGAGGCCAGGGAGTCGGCCATGAGGCTGTCGAGCAGCTCGAAGCAGCGGACCTGCTTGGAACGCACCGTTTCCATGGAAGCGACGCGCATCTTGGCGCAGATGGCGGATACCCGGGCCACTTCCTGCGAGAGCGTGGCGAAATGGCCCATGGTCGCGGCCACGG
>NZ_JARKOZ010000198.1 GCF_029978005.1 Solidesulfovibrio sp.
GCCCGGACCCGCAGGCCGCAAAGCCGGCAGCACGTCCGGGCCGATTCCCCGACCACGGGCGCCAGCGGCGAAGCGCCGCATTTTGGGATATGATGTCGCCCGCCGGGAGGTTACCGGCGGGCGTTTTTTTGGGCGATCCTAGTTGGTCGGCGGCACGTAATAATAGTAGCCCGGGGGAAGTTGCTGGCCCTGGTTCGGCGCCGGAACGGGGTAGTAGGTGCCCGGCGCGGGCACGGAAGGCTGGGGCCCGGGCGTGGCCAGGCCTTCCCTGACGATGGTCCGGGCGTCCTGTTGCATATCCGGCCCCGGGGTCAGGATGTTGTTGCCGGTGATGCCGGGCGCGACCTGCCAGGATTTTTCCCAGTGCCCGGACTGGGAGGGGTAGTAGCGCGCCCCGTCGCAACGGCCGGCGCAGGCCGCGCAGGACCGGTTGCACAGCTGCGAGGGCGTAAAGCCGGTCATGGAGCCGCTGTCCACCACGCAGACCTGCTGTCCGGCCGGGTCGACGCACTGGAAAAGCCCGACGGCATGGGCCCGTCCCGGCAGGCCGAGCGACACGACGGCGAGGAGCGCCGCCACGGGGAGAATTCGCGAAAGGTACATACACGCCTCCTGCATGCTCGCTTGCCGATGGTCATACCCTGTATTGGCCGCGATGCACACCGCAAAAAGCGAAATATTCACACCTTTCGTTTGTTTTACGATATCCGCCTGGAATCGTGGCGGGATTCCAAAGGGCGCCAGCCCTTTGGCCGCCGGAGGCTTTCCCCCTTGCAAATCACGTCAGCAGGCGATGACGCTGACGGCCAGGCCGCCCTCGGCCGTTTCCTTGTATTTGCGGTTCATGTCCCGGCCCGTGGCCCGCATGGCCGCGATGGCCTCGTCGAGGCCCACCCTGTGGTGGGCGGGCATTTCGGCCGAAGCCACGAGGAAGGCGGCGTAGGCCTTGACCGCGCCCATGGCGTTGCGTTCGATGCAGGGAATCTGGACGAAGCCGCCCACCGGGTCGCAGGTCATGCCCAGGTGGTGCTCAAGGGCCGTTTCGGCCGCGTTTTCCGCCACCCGGGCGTCGTAGCCCAGGCCCTGGGCCAGCATGGCCGCGGCCATGGCCGAGGCCACGCCGACCTCGGCCTGGCAGCCGCCTTCCGCGCCGGCGATGGTGGCGTTGCGTTTGGCCAGGAAACCGATGGTGGCGGCGGCCAGCAGTCCCTCGCGCACGGCCTGTTGGGGCGCGTCGAGCACGGTACGCATGAACCGGGCCGTGGCCGGCACGATGCCGGCCGCGCCGCAGGTGGGGGCGGTGACCACGACGTGGCCGGCGGCGTTTTCCTCGGCCGCGGCGAAGGCGTAGGCGATGAGCTTGGCCAGGGCGCTTTCGTGGGGGAGCCGCCTGGACCGGCAGGCCCGTTCGTGGAGCCGGGCGGCCTTGCGTTCCAGGCGCAGGGGGCCGGGCAGCACGCCCGTGGCGGCAAGGCCCGTCGTGACCGAGGCGTCCATGGCCGCCAGCACCGCGTCGAGGCCCGCCATGACCTCCTCGGCCGTGGCCCCGGTCAGGGCCGTCTCGTTTTCGAGCATGAGCCGGGGAAGGGGCAAGTCGCCCTCGGCCACGAGCCGCCGGATGTCGGCCATGGTCTCGTAGACGTGGACCGGCGCGCCCCGCGTCGGGGCCGGCTGGCCCTCGTACTGGATGAAGCCGCCGCCCACGGAGGCGTAGGCGCGCTCGAGCAGGGGCGAAGCGCCGGGAGCGTCGCCGAGCAGGCGAAAGACCAGGGTGTTGGGGCAGGGCAGGTCGCCGTCAACGGGCCCGAACACCACGTCCCGGGCGCTGACGGCAAGCGCCCGGGACGGCAGTTCCACCAGGCGCGGCAGGTCCGGGGACCGGGCCAGCTCGTCGAGGAAGTCCGGCGGGCAGCGCCTTGGTTCCCGGCCGAGGAGCCCGGCCAGCACGGCCCGGTCCGTGCCGTGCCCCTTGCCCGTGGCGGCCAGGCTCCCGAGAAGCGTCACCTCCAGGCGCGCCGCCCGGGACAGGATCTCGGCCGGCTGCCGGCGCAGGAGCTCCAGGAAGTCGCAGCCGGCCAGCATGGGGCCGATGGTATGGGAACTCGACGGCCCGGGCCCGATCTTGAACAGATCGAATACGCTCAGGTCGATGGCGGCCACGCGCGACTCCTTTCCCGGCGACGGGCGTAATCAGGGCAGTCGTTCGATGTCCGCGCCCACGCCGCGCAGCTTGACTTCCACCGCCTCGTAGCCCCGGTCCAGGTGGTAGACGCGCTGGATGAGCGTCTCGCCCCGGGCGGCCAGCCCGGCCAGGACCAGGGAGGCGCTGGCCCGCAGGTCCGAGGCCATGACCGGCGCGCCGGTCAGGCTTTTGACCCCACGGATGAAGGCGTGCTGGGCCGAGATGCGGATCTGCGCCCCCAGGCGCACCAGCTCCTGGACGTGCATGAAGCGGTTTTCGAAGATGGTCTCGCGGATGGAGCCCGCGCCCATGGCCACGCACATGAGCGCCATGATCTGGGCCTGCACGTCCGTGGGAAAGCCAGGGTAGGGCTGGGTGGCCAGGTCCACGCCCACGAGCTGCTCGCGGCGGCGCACCAGCACCCCGGCGTTGGTGGCCTCCACCTGCACCCCCATCTCGCGCAGCTTGGACACCACGGCGTCGAGTTCCATGAACGGGCACTGTTCCAGGCGCAGCTCGCCGTCGGTGATGGCGGCGGCCATCATGTAGGTGGCGGCCTCGATGCGGTCGGGCATGATCCGGTAGCGGCCGCCGCCAAGGCGCGGCACGCCTTCGATGGTGATGACGGATGTGCCGTGGCCGGTGATCCTCGCGCCCATGGCGTTGAGGAAGTCGGCCAGGTCGGCCACTTCCGGCTCGCGGGCGGCGTTTTCGAGGATGGTGACTCCCTGGGCCAGGCTCGCGGCCATGAGCAGGTTTTCCGTGCCGCCCACGGTGGGGAAGTCGAAGACGATGCGCGCGCCCTTGAGCCCGTCGCAGCGGCCGTCGATGTAGCCGGCTTCCAGGGTGAAGGTCGCGCCCATCTTTTCCAGGGCGGTCAGGTGCAGGTTGACGGGCCGCGCCCCGATGGCGCAGCCGCCGGGCAGGGCCACCCGGGCCTGGCCGGTGCGGGCCAGCAGCGGGCCGAGCACCAGCACCGAGGCGCGCATGGTGCGCACGAGGTCGTAGGGGGCCTCGGGGGTGAGCTTGGCGCTCGGCTCGAGGGTCACGACGTTGTCCTCGAACGTCGAGGGGCATCCCAGGATGTCGAGCAGCTTCAGGGTGGTATGGATGTCGCGCAGGCGCGGGACGTTTTCGACCACAGTGGTTTGGGTGAGAAGCGGCGCGGCGAGCAGGATGGGCAGGGCGGCGTTTTTCGAGCCGCTTATGCGCACGACGCCGTGGAGGGGCTTTCCGCCCCGGATGAGCAGTTTGTCCATGTCGGGATCCTTGGCTGCCCCGGCGCGCGGCGGCGGGGCGGTTTCGCCGGGAGGGCGTTTCCAACGATAGCGCGGGGGACGCCTCCGGGCAAGCGGCTCAAAAACATGTTGACGGACCGGGCCGGGAGGTCTAAGAAATTCGTTCTCCAGTGGTGACTGTAGCTCAGTTGGTAGAGTCCCAGGTTGTGGCCCTGGTTGCCGTGGGTTCGAGTCCCATCAGTCACCCCACGAAATTTCCTTGCAAAAGGCCCGGTTAACAGCCGGGCCTTTCGCTTTTTCACGCCTCTTTCCCGCAAGCTGCGGCAACTGCTACTCGGACGCATGGAACGCGCAACTTGATTCCAACGGTTAGGCCACCACCTCTGAGGGTGGCTTAACCGTTGGAATTGTTTATGCATGAATTCAGGCATGACGCACTCAAGGAAAAATAATCCCAGCCATGGCAAGGCTTCCGTATCTTTGCAGCAACAGCACAAGATGTATTTTGATCTTCTCAAGAAGAATCCAAACAATGCCGAAGCGCTCATTTTCTTGGGGAAGCATGAGGTCAAGGCGGGTCGTGTAGCCAACGCCACTCCATTCTTCAGACGGGCGTATGAGCTCGACAAGCAATCCGTTGCGCCAGGGCTTGATTACGCCCTGGTCCTTTGCGCGCAGAACAGAAAGCTGGAAGCCATCGAGATTTTGGAAAAAGTCGCCGCGATGCACGTGGATCGCCTGGATATCGCCTATCTGCTGGCAAACGTCCTCAAGGACCATGGCATCGAAACAAAGTCGGATTCTTTTGTTGAAAAGGCGATAGAGATTTATGCGAACATCACACGGCAACATCAAGACCATCCCGGCGCACTGAACAACTTCGGCATATCGCTTTTGTATTTGAGAAAGATCAAAGAGGCAGAGTGTTGTTTCGCGAGAGCAATAAGCCTGGATGAAAGCAATCCCCTGTTTTACAATAACTTGTCCATCACGGCGAGGCTGCAGCACCTTGCCGAGCACAGCGTCCATTGCTGCCGCAAAGCCATACAACTCAGGCCCGACTACCCGGAGGCGCACAACAACCTTGGCAATGCGCTGAAGGACCTGAACGACTTGCCCGCCGCCATAGAGGCCTACCGGCGGGCCGTGTCTCTGAAGCCCGACCCGGACTATCGATGCAATTTGGCCATGGCGCTCCTGGCCACGGGGGATTTCAAGACGGGATGGGAGATGTACGAGTCGCGCAAGGCATCGTATGCGTTGAGGGGATCGCAGCCTGGCCTTGCACAGCCCCAATGGCTCGGGGAAGAGGCGCAGGGTAAAACGCTGTTGATCCACAGCGAGCAGGGACTGGGCGACACGATACAATTTTGCCGATATGCGTGCATGGCGGAAGCGAAAGGACTGCGCGTCTTGCTGCAAGTCCAACGGCCGCTGCTGCGCCTGGTCCAAAGCCTTTCTGGAAATATCCGCGTTGTTGCTGATGTGCAACACGAGACATTCGACCTCCAGTGCCCGATGATGAGCCTGCCTTTGGCGTTTCATACGGACATCGACTCCATCCCTTCCGCGAAAGCATATTTATTCGCGCCGGAAGAGAAGATCCGTTTTTGGAAGGACATGCTTGCCGGCATATCGCAATACAAGGTCGGCATCGTCTGGTCCGGGCAGACGATGCGCCATTCGAGCGACTTGGAGTTCACCAACAAGCAACGCTCCATGCCGGCGGAATTCTTTGAACAACTGCAGGACAGAAACGACGTCTGCCTGTTCAGCCTGCAAAAGGAAGGACCAAAAGCACCCGATTCCCTGAAAGCCGTCGATCACATGGATCAATGCGAAGACTTCGCCGACACGGCGGCTCTGGTCATGAACCTCGACCTCGTCGTCACCGTCGACACTGCGGTGGCGCATCTGGCGGGAGCCCTCGGCAAACCGGTCTGGGTGCTGAATCGGTTTTCCGGATGCTGGCGCTGGCTGCGCGGCAGAAAGGACAGCCCCTGGTATCCGACGTTGCGCCTTTTCACACAGACGGCTCCCGGGGATTGGCAAGGGGTCATCGCCGAGGTCAAGGAAGCGCTGGCGCGAGAAATCGCTTCCCAACGAACGCCCGGACGTCCAGACGGCGACGCTACAGGCCGCGCAAGAAAACGGTGCGGTCGTCCCGGGTGAGCCAGCTTCCGGTCGAGTGGTCCCAGGTGCGCACCACGATCCGGTCGTCGCAGAGATACAGGTTGTTGCTCCAGACCGTGGGCCGGTTCATGTCCGGGGTGTGCACGTCGAGCACCCGGTCGAGATACCAGTTGCGTGGCGCGTTGAAGCTCGGATTGGTGGGCGGGGTGTGGGTGTGGCCGCTCACCCAGAGGAGCACCTGGGGGTTGCCCGCCAGAATGTTCCGGATGCGGTCCACAGGCTGGGCCACGAAATCCGGCGTGTCGGCGTTGGCGTTGTAGTGGTCCAGGGTGCCGACCAGCGGCGCGTGATAGAAGAGGATCGTGGGTCGCGCCCGGTCGGCGGCGAGCGTTTTTTCCAGCCAGGAAAGCTGCCCGGGCGACATCTCGGTCAGCAACCTGCCGGCAGTCGCGTCCGGGGCGCAAAAGACGAGCAGGTACTTGCCCATATCTTTGGCATAATAGAGCGCCTTCTGGCCGAAGGCCTCCCGGTAGCGGGCGAGCTTTCGCCGCCGCAGTTCGGGCGAGGCCCGGCGCAGGCGTCCGTCGGGGCCGGGAGCGTCCTCGTACATGTACTCGTGGTTGCCGGCCACCAGGGCCAGGGGCTTGCGGATGGCCCCCACGAACTGCCGGGCCGTTTCATATTCCTGCGGGCTGCCGTAGCGGTGCACGATGTCCCCGACCACGGTCACGAGTTCGGCGTCGGGCCAGGAATTGACGTCGCGCACGGCGGCGAGCTTCTGGTCGGGCGCGGCGGGCCGCCCGTCCGGCCCCGGCTCGGGCGGGGCGTAATGGGCATCGGCCAGAACCACCAGACGACGGCAGGAGGGCGCGGGCGCGCCGGCCCAGACGAACGGGGCCGCGGCCAGGACCGCGATGGCCCCCAGTGCGGCACGGCGGGTGATGCGAACGGGTCGACCCATGGCGGGATCTCCATACTGCGCTGGGGATGACGGTTTGCGGCGCACCCGGCAGCGGAAGAATCCGGGACCTCCGATTCGTTCGGACCGGCCGCGGCCATGTGCGGGCGTCGACATTCGGGGCCCCGCTTTCCAGCTTCCAACCGACCCGACGACTACACCGTCTTGTTTACTTTAGTCCCCTTGGTCTCGCCAGAAGAACTGTGCGAACTGGAATTTTTCTTGTTCTTCGTCGCACCGTGCAGCGTGCCGCTGGTCGACGTCATGTCGTATTCCGTCTTGGAAGATGATCCCTTGCTTGTCCGCGACTTGATTCCTGCCGCATCATTTTTATTTATCATAGCGATCATCGAGCGTTGCGGCGACATACCTGATATGCCATTTGCATGGGACATGATCCATCCTCCGGACTTTTTCTTCCATTGCATTTCATGCATGGCAGAAAACATTTCAAATATGAAAATAAATTGGCGTTTTCAGAAGCAAAACACCGCATATCGCGCAGCCCTCTTGCATAATTTACGCCCCAAGCGACCGGTTCATTACAGGTATGAAAAACCTCAAGATCACGGCACACTATGCCTTCATGAATCAAGCCCGCAGGCGGCATTTTTTTCTCGCCGCGCCCTCCCCCAGGCAACGTTCGGGACAAACATGCCGACGATCCATGGACATTCGCCCGTCGAGGAACCGGGCGCGCCATGAGCGCCCGGCCGCGGCGACTTTTCTCCATGGCCCCAGTCGTCCCGTCCGCGGTCACTGGCCGCATGTTTCCTTTCCGACGGCCATCATTTCCGGGATCCCGGCCCACCTGAGCGCGCATGGTTTCAAAACGCCTTGATACATGCGAACCAAACGCGTTACAGAGATCTAACTTCCAATCCCCAACGCAACATTTAACGTAAGGAAGGCAGCCATCATGCAGTACCCGCGTCTTCACCCCGCCCCGGCGTGCATCCGCCTGGCCTCGTGCCTGGCCGTGTTGTCCCTTTTTCTGGCCTGCGCGCTCGGTCTGTCGCCGGACGCGGCCCGGGCGGCCGAACTCGGCCCCCCCGTGGGGCGCGTGTCCATGGAGATCGGCTATGGCGGCTTCATCCTCAGCGCTTCGGGCGGCAAGGGCACGCTGACCTTCAAGGGCCGCAGCTATGCCTTCAAGGTCGGGGGCCTCGGCGTCGGCGGCGTCGGCGTGACCAAGGTCAACGCCGTGGGCGAAGTGTACCGCCTCGGCCGCGTGGAGGATTTCCCGGGAGGCTACTTCCAGGCCGGGGCAGGCTATGCGGCTGGGGAGGGCAAGGGCGTGCAGTGGCTGGAAAATTCCAATGGCGTGATCATCAAGCTGCGCGCCGTCAACAAGGGGGTCTCCTTCAACCTCGGCGCGGACGGCCTGATCATCGAGATGGGGCGGATCAAGAACAGCAAGAACAGCAAGCCCAAGGGGTAGCGCCAGGACGTCGCAGGCACGGCGGCCGGAGGCGCAAGGAAGAAGGCCTCAAACGCGCCTGAAGAAGAGGATCGTCATGACGACGCTCAGGCAGACGATGGCGGCGCGGATGTAAACCGGCTTCACCTTGCGGGCCGAGTGCGCGCCGAAGTAGCCCCCGAGCACGGCGCACACGAGCATGACCAGCGTCGGCCGCCAGAGCACCTTGCCGGCGATGACGAAGCAGACCACGGCTACGGCGTTCATGCAGCCGGAGAGCAGCGTCTTGAGCGCGTTCATCTTCTGGATGTCCGCCATGCCGAACAGGCTGTAGAGGGCGAGCAGCAGGATGCCGACCGCGCCGCCGAAATAGCCGCCGTAGATGGAGACCAGGAACTGCCCGATCAGGACGGTCGCCGGGCCGATGCGGTAGACCTGCCGCAGCCTGGGCGCGAGATACGGCCCGAAGGCGAAGACCAGCGTGGCCAGGGCCAGCAGCCAGGGGATGACGACGTCGAAGGTCCTTTGCGGCGTGAAAAGGAGCAGCAAGGCCCCGGCCAGGCCGCCGGCCAGGCTGGCCGAGAGCAGTCCCCGGAAGGAGATGCCGTCGGCCCGGCTGAAGTCCCGGCGATAGGCCCAGGCGCTGGCGAAGCTGCCGGGAAAAAGCGCGACCGTGCTCGAGGCGTTGGCCACCACCGAGGGCACGCCGGTGTAGACCAGGGCCGGAAAGGTGAGAAACGAGCCGCCGCCGGCCACGGCGTTCATGACGCCGCCGCCGAAGGCCGCGCCGCCGAGCAAAAGCAAATCGTTGACCATTCTGCGGACCGCCGTTGGGATAAGAGGTGTTCGTCGCCTCGAGACCGAAGTCGAGTCCTTACCCGGCGGCCTGATATTGTGTCCAGAGAACCCGGTGGAAGTCCCGGGTGGCGGCGTAGCGGTGGAAGCGGCCGAGAAAGGCCGCCCGCGCGTCGTAGAGCGGTCCTTTCCAGCCCTCGTGCGGCGTGTGGAGCAGGTCGATGCCCCCGAGAAGGCGCTGGCGGACGGCCAGTTCCTCCAGTCCCAGGGCGGCCGCGTTTCGCAGCATGTCGTAAAGCAGCAAGAAGGTCGTGGTGCGTCCGTCCCCGGCGTGGCAGTGGAAATGCAGCCAGGCGTCGCCGGGCAATTCCCGGACGAAGGCCACGAAGCGGTCCACATCCGCGTCCGCGGGCGGGGAATGGTCGCGCACCGCGATGCGAAACGCACCGAGCCCCAGCTCGCCGAGCGTTTCCCGCTCGCTGCGCGCCCGCTTGTAAGGCGTGGGCTCCACCTGCGTCTCGGACAGCCGGCCGTCGGGGGATTTGGCCAACACCCGGGCCACGGACGCCGTGCCAGGCGTGGGCAGGGCCCGGATGCGCGCCGCCTCGTCGGCCTCGGCCTCCTCGACGGTCTTGCCGTCGTTGGCCCAGTTCTTTGGGCCGTACCAACTGACCGGATGGGCGTCGAGCAGGGCGTGGGACTCCTGGCGCAGGTCCACCACCGTGACCTTGTCGGCCAGCCCGCGGATGGTCGTGTCCAGCTCGGAGCGGGAAGGCTGCTCGCTGCCGGAAGCGCGCAACCGGTCGAGCCCCAGGCGCGAGGGCGGCGTGGGCGTCGTCGCGAATGGGCCAGCCATGGTTCGGTAGTGGCTGGGCAGTCCCTGCTCCCGGGTGGAATCGAAAATGAGCGTGAGCTCCTCGTCCACGAGGCACGCCTCCTTTCCGCGTCGGCCACGGGCCGTCGCGGCCATGGCGGCGACTTCCGCCGCGCCGCCGATGCCCCGCGAGCCTAGGCCTCCGAGCGGCATGGGCATTCCTGTAGGTCTGTTTTCTAAGAAGTCGGCACGGAAGCGAGAAGCGATAGCTGCTGGCTCCCGGCGGGCTCCAGGCCGGAAAGGTCGTCAACGATCCGGATTCAAAAACTGACGTTTACACCGACATCGCCGCCGTAGCTGACGGTCTGCGAATCAAAGGCGGTGGCTGAAGCGGAACCCCGTACCATCACCCGTTCACTGATTTTGTAGGAAGTCCCCGTACTGGCCGTGGCCCAATCCGATTTTACCGGGGCGGCGGCCATGGAATAGGGCGCGGCCGTGGTCGAAGTGAGTGCGGCCTTGACCTTGCGGTCCGACTGGTCGACCAGTTCGTGGTTCCATTTGGCTTCCACGAACGGACGCCAGTCGCCTACGTCGATCGAGGCGCGCCAGCCGAGTTGGCTTATGGCCGAATCCCGTATCTGCTCGCCAAACGACAGGGCCGTGACGCCGTTGCTGCCGGTCTGCGCGCCGCTGGCGCCGGATTCGGCAAAACCCTTGATGCGCACTTGTTGCAGCACCAGGCCCGCCACCGGGCCTGTCGTGACCGATCCCAGGCGGATGTCGCCGCCGGCGCGCAGGGCCAGGGCCAGGGACGAGCCCGTGGTGTCGGCGCTGTTGCTGTCGGTAAAAAGCCCCAACGCCACGTCGCGGGCGAGGTTGTCCTGATACCAGCCGTAGGAGGCCACGACATTGCCCCAGATCGGTCCGGCCTGGTAGGCGGAATAGAGGCTTATGGCCTGGTCGTTTTGGTCGAAATGCCCGCCGCCCATGGAGAACCGCTGGGTCTGGGTCCCGGCTGAAAAGGCCGCGCCGACGATGAGTCCGCACGGCGTCTGGTAATCCACTCCCGCCGATCCCGTAAACGGCGTGCCGGCCACATCGGGAAAACCCGAAAAATTCCTGAGCGTCAGTGCCCCGACGCCGCCGCTGATCCAGACGTTGACGCCTGTCGGGCCGCGATGTTGGCCGGACAGGTCGATCTGCCCCTGGATGACGGCCGCACGGGCCAGGCCGCCCTGGACCGGAGCTTCGGCCAAAAGGGACATCAGGCTCGGGGCCGTCAGCAGGCTCACTTCATAATCCGACTCGATCTTCTGGCCGGCCGTGGTCAGGTGATGGCCGTCGATGAACAGATAGGTTTGCAGTTGGACGGGGGTGATGTCGGCCCAGGTGGTGATCAGGGCGACGACCGGGGACGGGGCGTTGGCCGACAGCACCGAGGATGGAGTGAACCCGAACAGGGCGGGATTCGTCGCCACGAACTGGAACAAGCTGGTGAGGTCGGCGGGAATGAAGCGCACGCCCAGCGCCGACAAGTCCGACCACTTGGTATTGTTATACGCGACCGCACGCGCGTAGTCGTCGATGTTGCTTGCGGGGACGATGCCGCCCGAGCCGGTCAGCGTCGATGTGTAAAAGGTATCGGGCACCATGATGTTGCGGGCGCCGGCCGCCTGCAAGGCCGCCACGCTGGACGCGAATTCGGACGCTACGCCGTTTAAAAAGGCAGGGTTGGCGGCGATCCAGGCAGCGCCCTGGTTTTGCACGAAGATCAGGTCGTTGTTGCCGCTGTTGATCACATACAGGGCGTGGGCATTGGCGACGCCCCCGGTGGAGGCGAGGAGGTTGGCGATCTGCTGGGTGGTGGTCACGTTCCCGGGAAAATCACCAGTGATGGCGGCGACCCCGGCACCGGAACTTAGGAGCGCCGTATAGGCGCCGCCATTGGCGTAGTTGGTTCCACCGGCGCTGACCGTCGTGGCGGACAGGCCAAACCTTCCGGCCAAAAAGCTGGTGGTCATCACCCCGGGCCCGGCAAAACCGCCCTGGGCGCCGGCGGCGATGGCGGAGGCGACAGCCGCGTCGTATGTCGCGTTTCCCGTCGAGGCGTAGCGAAAATAGCCGCTGTCCAGGGTGCTGTCGCCCAAGCCGATCAACTGATTGAACGCCCCTGTGGCGTCGGCCAAGCGAGGTGTGATGATGACGAGCAGGGCAACAAGCAGAGAAAGCTGCAACACTTTAGACATGGGTGCTTTCCTGGATATCGCTTCTCGAAGCCCGCCTGGCGAGGTCTCGTTCGACGGGTGTCGGATTTGTTAATTATCACATAAAAACTGTACAGCATCAACCGACTGGAAGCGTTCGGCCAAAATACGAATTTGCTTCCACCAACTCGAGGAAAACACCAGGGTAGCGAGCAAGGCGGCGCGCGATCCTGCCGGATCGGCACACCGCCTCCTCGGGAATATTGAATGGCATTCGGGGGGAAGTTGTCCCAGAGAACGCAGCTGGCAGGAACGTGGAAACCCGAAGAGCCCCGACGCCTTCACCTCAGCAATGCTCCCCTGTCCGCCGCATCGTCAGGATCGTCCGGAAATGAACATCAGCGCGTTGCGGTCGCCTCCGTGTTGCCGGCCGGACATGCCTTTACGGATATGGAAGAAAGGCCGACCGTCGCACACCAGATACGGCGATCCTTGAAATAAGCGAAAAGCGCCTCGTTCTCGCGCGGCCCCAGGTCGCGCGACCACACGATGGGCGAAGCGTCGATGTCGGCCGCATTATAGACCCACTCCGCATGGACGTTGGCATCCGGAGCATAGGACACCACGACCAGATGCTCGCCGCCCATGGTCAGCAATTCGCGGCGGAGTCCCTCTCGCACCAAGGCTTTCCGGTAATTGTCGCTTTGCGGGCGAGCGGCATATTGGGCGCAGTCCCAGATGCCGAGAGCCACGACGACCGCAGGCAGCAAGCGAACGAGAGCCAGACCAACCGGCCTGCCGCGCAGCCGCAGGCAGCGTAAAAGACGCAGTGCCGTAAGGCACATGACCGTGGCCACAGGCAACAGCGGCGCCAAGTAATGCTGGTTGATCCAGGCACTTATGTAGGTGGACAGGATCCCTAGGCCCAGGATGACGACGAGGGGCCGTATGGCGGCGAGGGCCGGCAAGGCCGGCACGGTCGCGCAAAGCCCCAGGACCATCGTCGGATTAAGCATGGAAATCAAGGTGTCGGAGCGGCGCAGCAGTCCATAGGCTTTCCCGGGCAGCGTACTTTCCAAGACAGCGGCCGGGATGGACCATTCCCTGTTGTAGCGTCGCATTTCCGGGGGGATGTTCGCATCGGGTATGGGCACGCCAGGGGCGGTTAGCAGAATATTGGGTTCGTAGCGTTCGCTGTAGGCGATGTAGGGCAGGCGGAAAGCGTTCCCGGTGACGGCATGGTTGTAGACCAGCAGCCCGGCCAGGCCGCAACCACCGATGAGGGCCATGGACCAGGCGCTTTTGAGACACAGAGTCCGCAGTGCCCCCCGCCCCCGGCGCAAGGCGGCAAGCAGCAGCCAGGCAAGACGGAGCAGGCAGGTCACGCCGCCATCATAAGGGCGCGAGACCGCAAGCAGTGAGGCTCCAAGCCCGAACAGCGCGCCGGCTGCCGGTCCAGGAGCGCGCAGCATGCGCCCTGTCGCGCCAAGGGCCAGACAGCCGCCCATGGCGGCCACCGCGCCTCCCCAGTAAGTCGTTGCCCAGTAATGCGTCGTGGCGAACTGCGCCGCAAGGAGCAGACCGCCGAAAAGAGCCCAGCCAGAGGACAAGAAACCCAGGACGCACCAAGTCGTCAACGCGCACATGCCGGCGACGGAAAGGACGACGCCCCACCATGGATTGCCGAGGGCCGCCTGACCCAGGGCGAGAAAGAGGCCCTGTCCAGGAAACAGCTTGGAGGCATAGGTGGGCTGTTGGATCTCATGGAAGGTTTCGAAGTGTCGC
>NZ_JARKOZ010000214.1 GCF_029978005.1 Solidesulfovibrio sp.
TTTGCAGCCCGGCACGTCGCGCCCCCCCGACAAGGGGGTCCGGGGGGGATTATCCCCCCCGGCCGCCGGAGGCAACTGCATTATGCGCATATTCGTGCCGGCCATGGGGCGGGTGAATACGAAAAACCGCGACGGCAGCGAGGTCCGTTTCGCCGAGATCGCCAGGCGCTGGCTGGCCCAGGGCGTGGAGCTGCTGCTGCTTCTGCCCAGGCGGGAAATCGGGGTGTTGGAGTCCCAGGGCGTGCGGGCGAAGTGGCAGGTGCATTGGGAGCCGTTTACGAGCGAATCGGATCGGCTCTGGAACGTGCTGGCCGTTTATCTGTGGCGCATCCTGACCTGTCCTTTCGCGCGCTATCCCCGGGGCGTGGACGCGGTGTACGCGCCGTCGGATTTCCTCTTCGACCTGCTGCCGGCGCTTTTGTGCCGCTGGCGCAATCACAGGGCGCGCCTGGTGGTCTGCGTGTTCCTCATCGCGCCCAATCCTTTCAAGGGCTACGAGAAGGTGCTCGGCAAGGGGTTTCGGCTGCCGACCGTGCGGGGCGTGCTGTATTTCGCCGCCCAGTGGCTGTCGGTCGCGCTTGCCCGGGCGGCCGGCGCGACCATGCTGGTGCTCAACTCCCTGGACAAGGATTCCCTTGTCGCCATGGGCGCGCGGGCGGAGGCGGTCCACGTGGTGACCATGGGCGTGGACGGGGCCTTTTTCGACGGCGTGGAGCGGACGGCGGACACGCCGGCCTTTGACGGCATTTTCCTGGGCCGGCTGCATCCGCAAAAGGGGCTTTTCGACCTGGTGCGCATCTGGCGGCGGGTATGCGACGCGCGTCCGGGGAGCCGGCTCGGCGTCATCGGCGGCGGCAGCGACTGGTGGTTCGCCAAGCTCAAGCAGGAGATCGAGGCCGCCGGGCTGACCGGGTCCGTGGATCTGTTGGGCTTTCGCCAGGGCGAGGAAAAGGTGCGGCTTTTAAAGGCCGCCGGCTGCTTCCTCATGCCCAGCCACTACGAGAGCTTCGGCCAGGTGGCGGTGGAGGCCATGGCTTCGGAGCTGCCCGTGGTGGCCTACGACCTGCCGATCTACCGGGAGATTTTCCCCACCGGCATGACGAAGGTCCCCTTCGAGGACGTGCCGGCCTTTGCCGAGGCCGTGCTGGGGCTGCTGGACGATCCCGAGTTCCGGCGGCAGGCTGCCGCCGCGGCGCGTCGCCGGGCGGCGGTCTTCGACTGGGCGGCCATCGCCGAACGGGAGATGGAGATCGTCAACAACTCGTAGGAGCGCCCCTACTCGTCGCGCAGCACGCTCAAGACCTCGACGTTGGCCGCGGCCCAGGCCGGGTAGGCCCCGGCCGCCAGGCCCAGGGCGGCCGAGCCCACGAGCGACCCGCCGATGAGCCAGGGGTTGTAGACGCTCGGAAATTCCCCCAGCCGGTATACGACAACCAACAACAACAAGGCCGCAATGGTTCCGGCCGCGCCGCCCACGGCCGACATGGCCCCGGATTCGAACAGGAACTGGCGGACGATGTCCGAGCGCCGGGCCCCCACGGCCCGGCGGATGCCGATCTCCAGCCGCCGGGCCCGTACCAGCAGGATCATGATCGACAAAATGCCCAGTCCGCCGATGCCGAAGGACAGCGACGAGCTGATGTAGCCCAGGGTCTTGACCAGATCCAGGGCCTGCTGCTTGAGGTCCATGGTGTCCCTGGCCGTCAGCACCCGAAAGTCGTCGCGCTGCCCCTTCTCCACCTTGATGTCGTGGCGGCGGCGCAGAATGTGCTCGGCCGAGGCCTTGGCCGCCTCGAAATCCGTGCCGTCGGCCAGCTGCATGTACACGCCGTGGATGTAGTTCTTGTTGGCGAGCCGGCGCATGTAGGTGGAAAGCGGCACGAACACCTGCTCGTCCTGGTTGGCCCCGGACACGTCCGAGCCTTTTTCCTCCATCACGCCGAGCACCCGAAGCCTGGCCCGGAACATGTAGACCGCCTCCCCCAGCGCCGCCTCGGGCGTCCCGAACAGACGGGCCGCCACGGCCGGCCCCAGCACGCACACCAGGGCCTTCTCGTCCTCGTCGTCCTGGTCGAAGAAACGGCCGTAGCGCGGCGCGCCGCCGCGGATCTTGGGATAGGCCGGCCAGGTGGCCACCACCTGGCACATGGTCTTCTTGTCCCCGGACCGGATGGGCATGGGCGCGGAAAAGTAGGGCACGCCGTCCACCACCGAGGGCAGGCCGCGCATGAGCGCCACGGCGTCCGGCAGCCTGAAGCGGGTATTGCCCATGTCGGGCCGGATGTCGCCCCGGCGGAAGCGGATGGTCCCGCTCATGGCCATGAGCAGGTTGGGGCCGAGCTTTTCCGTCTCCTCGACGGCCTTGCGTTCCATGGCCAGGGAGATGTGCAGCACGCCCGTGAGCGCCAGCGCCCCCAGGAACACCCCCAGCATGGCCAGGACGGTGCGCATCTTGTGGGTGGCCAGGGACTTGAGGGCGATGCGAAGGCTCAGAAACACGTGGGGATCAGTCCGGAGCGCCGGCCTTGGGGGCGTCCTTGGAAAAGGCCTCGGTCTTCCAGGAAAAGATGTCGCGGGCCCGGGCCAGGGCGTAGTTTTCCACGTCCTGGTGCCAGGCGCGGAACTGGCGCACGATCTCGTGGCCGAGCGGCGTCAGGCGAAAGCCTTTTTTCGGGCCCGAGCGCTCCACCAACGGATCGCCGATGACGGTCTCGGTCTGCTTCATGCGGCCCCAGGCGGCGCGGTAGGACATGCCCATGGCCGCGGCGGCCTTGTTGAGGGACCCGAGTTCCTCCACCAGCTCCAGAAGCTGGATGCGCCCGAGCCCGAGCATCATGCCGTCGCGGGTTTCGAGCCACAGGTGCAGCCGCTGCACGGCCTCGATCTGGCGCATCGCTCCTCCCTGGTTTCCGGCTCGCGGATTCCTCTTCCGGCCAGGGGCACCCTACCCTCTGGCGGCCGGCCTGCAAAGGGGGGAGTTGACCGCAAGGGCCGCGTCCCGTATCGCCTGACGCCTGCCCCGGACGACGTCTGCCGCCGCCCGGCGCCACGGAGGACGGATGCAACCGCGCGAAGGACAACGGCCCGCAGGCGTGGGATACGCCGCCATATGGTCCCTGGCCTGGCCGCAGATTCTCATGATGCTGCTCAATTTCCTGATCGGCATCGTGGACGTCTACGTGGGCGGGCGTATCGACCGGGAAACGCAGGCCGCCATCGGCGTGCTGACCCAGGCCATGTTCTTTTTCCAGGTCGTGGCCTCGGCCGTGGCCAACGGGGCCGTGGCCGCCGTGAGCCAGTCCGACGGGGCCGGACGCCAGGCCCGGGCCGACCGCTACGTCTGGCTTTGCCTGCTGCTCGGCGTGGCCGCCTCTGTCGCCATCCTCGGCGTTGGCCTGGCCGGACGCGGGCTTTTCCTCGCCCTGCTCCAGGTACCCGAGCCCATGCTGCCGACGGCGCAGTATTTCCTGACGGTCTTTTTGTGGCTGCTGCCCATCCAATCCTTCTTCGTCATCGCCAACGCGCTTTTCAGGGCCAGACGGCAGGTCATGGTGCCGCTTTACGCCTGGGGCCTGGCCGCCGCGCTCAACGCCTTCGGCGACTTCGGCTTCGGCCTCGGCCTCTTCGGCCTGCCGAACTTGGGCTACGCCGGCGTGGCCTGGAGCACGTTCCTTTCGGTCACGGCCGGCATGCTCTTCAACTTCGCCGCCCTGCTGCGGGCCGGCTGGCTGCGGGCGGCGCTCTTCCCGGCCTGGCGCTGGGTGCGCTGCGCCAGCCCCTATCTTTTCAAGGTGGCCTGGCCGTCCGGGCTCATGCAGATCGTGTGGCACACGGGCTACCTGCTGCTCTTCGCCATCACCGGCTCCCTGCCCACGGGCAGCGTGGACGCCCTGGCCGGCATGGCGGCGGGCATGCGGGTGGAATCGATCCTTTTTTTGCCGCCCATGGCCTTCAACTTCACGGCCTCGATCCTGGTCGGCAACCTGCTCGGGGCCGGGGAGCCGGCGGCGGCCAAGCGCGTGGGCTGGCGCATCTTCCGGGCCGGCGTGGTGTTCGTGACGCTTTTCGGCGCGGCCCTGTGGCCGTTTCTGCCCGAGTGCGCGGCCGTGCTCTCCCCGGAACCGGCCGTGGCCGCCCAGGCGGTTTCCTATCTCCGATATAACGTGGCGGCCATTCCCTTCACCGTCGCAGGACTTATACTGATCGGGGCCATGACCGGAGCCGGGGCCACCCTGCTCACCATGTGCGTCACGGGAGCCTCGATCTGGTTCGTGCGGTTGCCCCTGGCCCTGTATCTGGGGCATAGCCTCCTCGGCCGAGCCGAGGGGGTGTGGATGTCCATGTTCGCTTCCCAGGCCGTGCAGGCCCTGGCCTGCCTGTGCGTGTACCAGTACGTGAACTGGGCGCGCTTCGGCATGGGCGGCGCAAAACCAAGGAAGTGAGATGCGAGACGGTTTCGAACCCATCTGCCTGGACCGCCGGGAGCAATACCTGGAGCGCCTGGCCCGCTGCCCACAGAAGGTCTCCGACTACAGCTTCGGCAACCTTTTCGGCTGGGCCGAGGAATACGGCCTCTCCTGGCGGTTCGGCGAAAGCCACGTCTGGATCTTGCAGACGAGGCCCGTGGAGGTCTTCTGGGCGCCGGTGGGCCCCTGGACCGACGTGGACTGGAGCGCCTGCCCGTGCCTGTCCCACGGGCTGGACTTCATCCGCGTGCCCGAGCGGCTGTGCGAGATCTTAAGCGACGCCATGCCCAACCGGGTCACGACCGAGGACTCGCGGGACCACGCCGACTACGTCTACAGCGTGCCCGAGCTCGTGGCCCTTCGCGGCAACAAGTTCCACAAGAAGAAGAACCTTCTCAGCCAGTTCATGCGCACCTACGACTACGAATACAAGGCCCTGACCCCGGACTGCGTGGAGGAGACCCTGGAACTGCAACGGCAGTGGTTCTCCTGGCGCGATCCCGAGGAGTCCGGGGCGCTTCTGGCCGAAAACCAGGCCATCGTGCGGGTCCTGCAGAACTGGGACCGCATCCCCGGGCTCATGGGCGGGGCCGTGCGCGTGGACGGCGAGATGATCGCCTACACCGTGGCCGAGGCGCTCACGCCCGAGATGCTGGTCATCCATTTCGAGAAAGGCCGGCCGGGCTTCAAAGGCGTGTACCAGGCCATCAGTCAAATGTTTCTGGCCGACGCCGGCGAAGGCTACGCCCTGGTCAACCGCGAGCAGGACCTGGGCGACGAGGGCTTGCGCAAAGCCAAGCTCTCCTACAATCCAAGCGGCTTTCTCAAGAAGTGCACCGTATCCGTCGCGCCGCGCCGTTGATGCATCGACGCGGCCATATCGCCGGACGCAACGCTCCAAAAGGTTTCAAGTGCGCACCGGCAGGGGACGTCACGGTACCTTGCCGTCGCCCGAGGACTTGCTTTTTTCGCGAAAAGGTTTCAATCAAAGCCTTCGCGATGCGAACCCGTCCTTCCCTCCGGGTGCGGCGCAACAGCAAAGGAGATGCTTTTGAAAGTCCTCGTCGTGGACGATTCCAAGGTCATGCGGGGGATCATCCGCAAGATGCTTGGCCAGGACGGGGTCGAAGTGCTCGAGGCCCCCAACGGCCGGCTGGCGTTGGAACTGCTGTCCACCGAGGCCGTGGACTGCATCGTTTCCGACTGGAACATGCCGGGCATGAAGGGCATCGACCTGCTGCGCTGCGTGCGCGGCGGCGTGGCCCGGGCCGAAGTTCCCTTCATCATGGTCACGGCCGAGGCCCTGGCCTCCAACGTGGCCGAGGCCGAGGCCGCCGCCGTCAGCGCCTATCTGGTCAAGCCCTTCACCGCCGAGGAACTCTGGGACATCATCCGGGCGCACGTCCCGGACGCCCCGACGGACTAGGACCGCTTCCCCGAAGAGGGCCTGCGGTCGCTCGTAGCTGCGGGACGCGGCGCGGGGCGGCAGGCCGGCCGCGATCCGCCCCGCCGGCCAATCCCACCGGACCGGTCCAGGCAGCTCCCGCGCCGCCGGCCCGGGAAACCGCGGCTCGACGGGCCTGGCCGGCAGCCCGCCGACCATGACGTAATCCGGTACGTCCCGCGCCGCCGCCCGCGAATCAACCACCGCCCCGTACCCGATGCGCACCCCGGCCATGACCCGGCCTCGCAGCCGATCCGCATGTCGTCGCCGGCCACGATGCCGTCCCGGTCGTCGAGGGTCTCACGGCCCCCATGGCACGGGGCCGCGCCCACCAAGAAACGCAAAGAGCCTATCGACTGGGCACGGGGGCGCGCCCGCCGTCTTTGAAGGGAAATTCGGTCTTGGCGAGAGGACTGAAGCGGTCCAGGCGGGCGGGCCTTGCCTTCCGGGATCAAGGAGAGCAGGTTGCGGCGCGTGAGGCCGGGCGGGCCTTGTTGGGGATCGTTGGAGTTCGTGCGGTCCCCGGCGCGAGGCGCGCGGTTGGCCACGTTTTGGCGAGAACTCCCGCCGGGACGCCGCTTCCCATGAAGATGGCGACGGGCTCGGACGGGCAAGCCCGAGTCTCGCCGTCCCCTTCCCGCACCCGGGCCGGCCCCCTGGCCGGACGCCCTCCCGGCGGACAACCTTCATCCGGCCTTGGGCCAAGGTTCGCGCATGGCTTTTCGTTTCACGCCCGGGACGCTGTCCCGGCTGCCGCAATGGTTTTTCTTCCTGGTTTCGCTGTTCGTGGGCTGGCGGTTCTTCCTTTTTTGCCGCTACGCCGCCGGGGTCGGCCCGGAGACGGCCCGGCCGGCCGGGGTGGAGGGGTTTTTGCCCATCAGCGCCCTGCTCGGGGCGCGCGAACTGGCCGCCACGGGTTCCTGGGATCCGGTGCACCCGGCCGGGCTGGCCGTTTTCCTGGCCGCCCTGGCCATGGCCTTTCTCTTCCGCAAGGGCTTTTGCGGCCACGTCTGCCCGGCCGGGTTCGTGGCCGCGCGCCTGGGCCGGATCGGCCAGCGCCTGGGCCTGGCCCGGTCCGTGGGCAAGCGCCTGGACGCCGCCCTGGGCCTGCCGAAATACCTGCTGCTGGCGTTCTTCCTCTACACCACCTGCTTCGCCATGGACGCCACGGCCGTTTCCGGCTTCCTGCGCTCCTCCTACAACATGACGGCCGACGCCAGGATGCTCCTGTTCTTCACCCGCCCGGGGACCACGGCCGTCGTCGTGCTGGCCGGGCTGGTCCTGCTCGGGGTCGTCTTCCGGGGTTCCTTCTGCCGCTGGCTGTGCCCCTACGGCGCGCTGCTGGGCCTGCTCGCCAAGGCCGGGCCCACGGCCCTGGCCCGGGACGCCGCGGCCTGCACCGGCTGCGGCCGCTGCCGCAAGGCCTGTCCCGTGGACCTGCCCATCGAGGCCGGGCCGCGTCCCATGACCTGCAGCGGCTGCGCCTCATGCGTGACGGCCTGCCCCCGCTCGGCCCGGGCCGTGGAGTTCTCCTTCCTCGGCAGGCGCGCCCCCTGGTGGCTCACGGCCGCCGGAGCCTGCGCCGTCTTCGCCCTGGCCTACGGGGCGGCCAACGCCCTGGGGCTCTGGGAAACGAAAATGCCGGCGGCCATGCTGGCCCGGCTCTACGCCATGGCCCTCGGCGGCTGACGGAGACGGCGCGAAAAACCGACCCTGTCCTCTTGTCTGCTATGGTCTTTGAAGATATATTGTCGACATAGACCTATGCCGTGCAAAAAAACTCAGGGGGACCCCATGGGCAAACTCGTCAAGGAAGAACAGGAAGGCGGCCGGCTGCATATCGAATCGCCGCTGATGGGCGAATCGCTGGTGAGCCGCAAGCTCCTGTCGGGCATGGCCCGACAGGAAGTCTTCCGCATGCACCCCGACGTCAACGTGCTCAAGATCGGCGGCCAATCCATCATGGACCGGGGGGCCAAGGCCCTGCTGCCCATCATCGACGTGCTGCTGACGGCCAAGGAGCGGCACAAGATCATCCTCATGACCGGCGGCGGCACGCGCGCCCGCCACATCTACAACATCGGCCTGGAACTGGGCATGCCCACGGGCGTGCTGTCCAAACTGGGAGACAAGGTCGCCTCGCAAAACGCCGAGATCCTCTCGGTGCTGCTGTCCAAGCACGGCGGTGTGCGCATCGGCCACGGCGATCACCTGGAACAGCTCACCATGTTCTGCCAGCTCGGCTATCTGCCCATCACCCCGGGCATCCCGCCCTACGGCTTTTTCGAGCACCCGGCCGAGGACGGCTTCATCCCGCCCCACCGCACGGACTGCGGCGCGTTCCTGCTGGCCGAGAACATCGGGGCCAAGTCCCTGATCTACCTCAAGGACGAAAAGGGACTGTACAGCGACGACCCGAAAAAGACCAAGGATGGGGAGAAGCTCGAATACTACGGCCGGCTGTCCGTGGAAGAGCTGATCGCCCTGGACCTCGACGACCTCATCGTGGAGCGGCCCGTGCTGCGCTTCCTCAAGCACGCCAAGACCATCAAGCAGTTTCAGATCATCGACGCCCTGCGCCACCCGGAGCACATCCTGGCGGCCCTCGACGGGGAGCACGTCGGCACGATCATTTACAAGGATTGAGGCTACGACGACGCGGCGGGGGGCGAAACGCCCCCCGCCGGTCTCGCCTGGGCGGTTACGCCTTTTCCCCGCCCTCGCCGGAGGCGTCGCCGGGGAGAAAGACGACCTGCGCGCCGACGGCCGCGGCGATCGCATCGAGCTCCCGCTTGCGGATATGCTCGGCAAAGAACTTGAGGTCGCCCGTGGCGGCCACGACACGGAAACGGGGGCGTTTTTCGCCCTTTTCGATCTTACGGCGTTCGCGCGCGAAAATAATGGACATGGCGCACCTCCCTGGTGCTGGGGTTGGTTTGAAAAGACAACTTTAACATATGTGCACTAAGCATCTATGTCAAGCGGAGGTTCACATGCCCGAAAAAATCGGGCCCGGCAAACCGGATCGGTACATGCAGCCCTCGATCCTCATGGCCCTGCTCGACGGCAGGTCCCATGGCTACGAACTGCTGCAGCACATCGGCGAATACGGCTTTCTCAAGGGCGACGCCCCGCCGGGCATGATCTACCGCCATCTGCGGCAAATGGAGGAAGAGGGGCTGGTGGCGTCCCAATGGGACGCCGAAGGCTCGGGCCCGGCCAAACGGGTCTACGCCATCACGGACGAGGGAAGGGAAGTGCTGGACGCCTGGGTGGGCTACATGGAACGGCAGGCCGCGTCGCTGCTGGGCTTCGTGACCCGCTACCGGGAACGGACCGGGGGCTGAGTCCGCCGGGCCGGCGTCGCGACAGGGGGCGTTTCACGCACCGACGCCCCGCGCCCGCAAGCCGGGATCAGGCGGCCTTGCCGTCGCGCTTGCCCAGGGCCGCGAGCCAGCGGCCCCGGCCGTCGGCGCGCACCTGCAGCACGGGCTGGCCGGCCCAAAGCGAGGGCCGCAGCCAGCCGCCGGTGGTCACGCTGTCGCCGGGCAGGGGAACGAGGGGATCGCGATCCACGGAAACGACGCGGATGCCCAGGCGCTCCAGTTCGGACACGGGCACCGTGGCCGGCAGGCGGCGCATGTCGCCGAGCTCGATGAACCGGCCGCACCAGCCGTGCCGGGTCAGGCCCACGGCCGCCGCCGCGCCGATGATGCCGTCGTTGCTGCCGCCGACGCCGGCCAGGGACACGGCCGACGCCGCGGTCATGGCCGCCTGCTGGGTGACCCGCGCCGCGTTGCACGACAGGCCGAAATCCACCAGGCCGGCGTCCACGCCAGCGGCCGCTGCCAGGCACACGCCCGGATCGCTGCCTTCCGGCGCGTGTTGCGCCAGATAGGCCGTGGCCGCCTCGAAGATCGGACGCCCCAGGGAAGGATCGTCCGCCTCCAGCACGGCGCAGGCCGAACTGTTGTTGCTGGTGTAGGGGATCTCCGGAAGCTTCGGCAGTTGGTGGCGCAGCACGGCGCGCAGCCGGACGGTCCCGGGAAGCGTGGCGCAGAAGTCGCGGATGGTGCGGCCGGTGCCCTTGGGCGAAGTCGCCGTGTCCGTGTCGTCGAAGCCGAGATAGAAAACGAAGCGGTCGTCGTTGCCGGTCTGCATGGGTCACCCCCGTGGCCTGCGTCCATACCACGGCCCGCGACGCGACGGCAATTGCAACAGCTATAAATAACTTAAGTTATTATTGACATAACCGCGCAAACTACTTCTTCGGCCGGCCTCCCGTGGATTCCTGGCCGGTGATGTGGTTCATGGAATAGCCGCCCTGGTAGATGACGCCCGTGGTGGTGTCCATGACGTATTCGAGCTCGCCGTTGGCGATGTACTGGTAGCGGCCCACGCCCCGGTTGCAATAGAGGCTGTAGGCCAGGACGGCCACGCCGGCGACGAAGGCCAGCTTGCATAGCACGTCCACGATGTCCTTTATGGCTTGCGGCATGATGACGGACCTCCCCGCGCGCGGCGCGGGGCGTTGCGGGCCGTCGCGGCCCGGTTCGTTCCCGTTCGTTTTATTCCCATTCCTGACGCCATGTCCCGGCCGGCGTCATTGCCTGGCTATGCGCTCGCGCAGGACCGAGGCGATGAGGTGCACCAGGATCATGTGCACGTCCTCGATGAACTGGTAGTTGTCGCTCGGCACGATGAAGCATTCCTGCACGGCGTCCTTGAGCCTGCCGCCGGAAAAGCCGGCCATGCCCACCGTGCGCGCCCCGCGCTCGCGGGCCAGCTCCATGGCCTTGAGCACGTTTCCCGACATGCCGCCGCCCGAGATGCCGATGACCACGTCGCCGGGATTGAGCAGGTTGAGCAGCTGGCCGTAGAAGATGTTCTCGAAGCCCGCGTCGTTGCCCCAGGCGGTCATGAGCGGGATGTTGTCCGTGAGCGGCACCACGCGGAAGCCCTTCTTGCCCGGGATGAGCGTGGTCTTGGACAGGTCCGAGCAGAAGTGGGAGGCCGTCGAGGCGCTGCCGCCGTTGCCCATGATGAAGATCTGGCGGTCGTGGGCGCGCGCCTCCCAGATGATGTCCGCGATGCGCGCGATCTGGTCCTTGTCGAGGCGGCTCACCACGGCCCGCATGCCGAGCAGGTAGCCTTCCGGGGTGATGGTGGCGCTGAAGCGGCCGGTGTGGTCCAGGGTCAGCTGCGCGCCGCCGGTCTCGAAGCAAAACGGCAGGCGCTCCAGGCCCATTTCCATCATCTTTTCCATGACGCCCGCCTGGGCCTCGGGCGGACAGTAGAGGAGCAAAAACCCGCCGCCGCCGGCCCCGGCGATCTTGCCGCCGAGCGCCCCCTGGGCCAGGGCCGCGGCGTAGTAGCGGTCGATGGCCGCGTTGCTGATGTTTTTGGCCAGGCTCTTCTTGTAGCGCCAACCGTCGTCCAGCAGCCGGCCGAAGCCGTCCAGGTCGCCGGCGAGGAGCACGTCGCGCATGCGATGCGCCTGGTCCTTGAGCCCGTCCAGGGCGGCGATGACCGTGGAGTCGTTGGCCTCGGTGGACTTCTTCTGCCCGGACAGGATGCTGGCCGAATCGCGGGACGCGCCGGTGTGGAACAGAAGCAGCCGCCGCTCCAGCTCCCCGGCCACGCCGTCCGGCAGGTCAAGCGGCGTGACGGTCACGCCGTCCCTGGAAAAGGTCATGAAGTTGAGACCGCCGCAGGCCGCCGCGTACTGGTCCTGCATGCCGATGGGGCGCTTAAGCGCCCCGATCTCGATCTCCGAGGCGATCTCGGCCAGCTCGGTCTTGGAGTGCTCCAGGCCCTTGAACGTGGCCACGGCCTGGACGATGCTCACCGTGACCGCGCCGGAAAGGCCCAGCCCCGAGCCCGTGGGCACGTCGCCCTTGAGCGCCATGTAGACGCCGCTGTCCACGCCGTAGCGCTTGCACACGGCCTTGGGGATCTTGAGCGCATCGCCCAGGTTGGCCTTCTTCATGTCCGGGATGCGCTGATGGAGCTGGTAGTCCGAGGAGACGATCTCCACCGGGCCGTCCGCGACCGGTTCAACGATAGTATAGAAATACTTATCTATGGTGACCGAAAGCACCGCGCCACCGTGGCGCTCGTAGTAGGCCGGCAGGTCCGTGCCGCCGCCGCCGAAGCTCAGACGCACCGGCGCCTTGGAAATGATCATGCGTGCCTCGCAGGAAAAGCCCCCGCCGGGGAGGCGTAGTGGAATCGGGAAAAATGCGCCTCGGCGGCCAGGCCGCACTTGGCGTAGAGCCGGCAGGCCGGCTCGTTTTCGGCCTCGGTGGTCACCACCAGGCGCTCCCGCCCGGCCCGGGCCGCCGCCGCCGCCACCCGGCGCAGAAGCGCCGTGCCGACGCCCCGCCTGTGCTCCAAGACCGAGACGATGTCCACCACAGCCTCGGGGCCGTCGTACTTGAAGCTCACGAAGCTCGCGCCCTCGTAGACCTTGCGCATGGTCGACGAAGCCAGGGAATTGCCGATCCAGGCCGCCTGGAACCGGTCGCGGCCGGCCTTTGGCGCGTAGGCGTCCAGGTTGAAGCGGTCGTAGCGCAGGTTGTCCACGTGCCGGGCCGCCTCCTGCGGGGTCAGGCGGTTCTCGGCCGTGTCCCCGGGGTCCGGCCCCTGGGCCAGGGCCGGGTCGATCCTCCCGGCGAAGCGCAGCTGCACCGTGACCTTGCGAAATCCCTGGCGCTGGAAGAAAAGGTCGGCCTCACGGTCGGCGGCGGCCACCCGGGCGTCGGCCATGACCGGGCCGGGCAGGGCCCGCAGCCGCGTCAGCTCGTCGGCCAACGCCGCGAAGTCGCAGCGCGTCACGCGGTAGAAATCACAGCCAAAGGCTTCGGAATCGAAGCCCTGGCGCGTCAGGCAGGTGAACTCCATGCGCTCCCGTCGTCCCGGCCGGCCACGTGGGCCTTGGCCCGCTCGTATTTTTGCGGCGACCCGATATCCATAACATAGCCGTCCAGGACTTCTCCGTAAAGGCGTTCGCCGGCCGCCAGCATGGCCGGGAACACGTCGCGGCCGAAATCGCTGAAGCCGGTTTCCGGAATGTAGTCCAGGACCCCCGGCGACATGGCGTAGACCCCGGCGTTGGCCAGGTCGGTGAAGGCCACGGCCGGCTTTTCCACGAACCGGGTGATGCGGCCCGTGGCGTCGCGGTCCACCAGGCCGCACTCGGTGGGGTTGTCCACCCGGTACAGGCCCACGGTCGCCGCCGCGCCGCTGGCCTCGTGGGCGGCGGCAAAGGCGCGCAGGTCCACGTCCAGGTACACGTCGCCGTAAAGCACGAAAAAAGGCCCGTCGAAAAAGTCCCGGAAATTGTTGACCGCCCCGGCCGTGCCGAGAAGCTCGGCCTCCAGGCCGTAAAGCAGGCGCGCGCCGAAGGCCGCGCCGTCGCCGAAATGGTCCGTCACCACATGGGGCAGGTAATGCAGGTTCATGGCCACGTCGGCCGCGCCCGAAGCCACGCACAGCCGCACCAGATGCTCGAGCAGCGGCCGGCCGGCGATGGGGACCATGGGCTTGGGCATGACGTCCGTCAACGGCCGCAGCCGTGTCCCGAGCCCGGCGGCGAGAATGAGCGCCTTGGATATCATAGGAGAAGAAGATGCCTCCGGCGGCCGGGGGGGATAATCCCCCCCGGACCCCCTTGATGGGGGTTGGGCGCGGGGCGCGCCCAACCCCAACAATGGCTTCCAGGAAGAAAAGCCTTCC
>NZ_JARKOZ010000006.1 GCF_029978005.1 Solidesulfovibrio sp.
GCCCGCGCCTTGGCGGCCTGGGCCGCGATGAGGGGGTTGGGGTTGCGGATGCAGCGGATGAAGAAGCGCGTCACGGCAGGGTCCGGCATGCCGAAGCGGTAGGGCTCGGTGAAGGCGGCCAGGGGCGTGGAGGTGAGCCTGGCCGCGAAGCCCGGGGCGAGCTCGGGCTCCACCACGCCGAACACGTTCAGGGGCCAGGGCCGCACCAGCCATTCGTCGTGCACGTGGGCGGCCAGCACCTTGCCGAACTCGGGGCCCGCCATGGACTGGAACGACTGGCCATCCTCCGGCAGCAGCGCATCGACGTAGGCGATGCCGGTCACCGCGCCGGGGAGCCTGGCCGCCGCGGCCGTGGCCACCAGCCCCGAGAAGCTGTGCCCGGCGATGAGCGCCGGTCCCGTGCGGGAGAAGCTCACCGCGTTGACCACGTCGTCGACGTAGGTGGAGAGCGACACGCCCTCGCGCAGCAGGTGGGCGCGGTCCCCCAGCCCGGTCAGCCCGGGCGTGAGCGCCTCGTGCCCGGCGCGGCGCAGAAGCTCCGCGGTCTGCGCCCATACGAAGCTGCCCTGGAATGCTCCGTGAACCAGAATGAAGGTGGCCATGGCGGACTCCTGGATGGTCTCTTTCGCCTAAAGTGTAGCCCCGCGCCACGAAGGCGGGCAACCAGGTCACCTTTTCTGAAGCGATGGTGACTCGGGCAGGGGGTTGGCGTCTGGACGCTCGCCGCGCGCGCGGGTAGAACGTGCGGGCCAGGGACCGGGAACCGGCCCTGCGGCAAGCGCAAGGAGGGATCGCATGGATATTTCGCAGGCCATCGCCGAACTCAAGAAGAGGCCCGGCTTCACGGAGAAGGTGGGCATGGTCCTGGTGCACAACGGCGTGGTGCGCGGGCGCTCGCGCGGCACGGGCGCGCCGGTGGAGCGCCTGGAGGTCCGCCCGGACCAGGACAAGGTGGCGGCCGTGTGCCGCGAGATGGAGGAGCGCCCCGGCATCTTCGCCGTGACGGCCCACGCCAAGAGCGGCGTGTTCGAGCCCGGCGACGATCTGCTCTTCATCATCGTGGCGGGCGACATCCGCGAGAACGTCGCCCCCACGCTGGTGGACACCCTGAACAGGATCAAGGCCGAAGCCATCGGCAAGACCGAGCACCTGAGCGTGTCCTGAGCCCGGGCGGCGCGGGGCCGCCGGGGCTCACCTGGCCACGGAGGGGCCGGTCATCCTGGCCGGGACCACCACGCGGTCGAACTCGTCTGCTCCCACGAAACCCAGCTCCAGCGCGGCCTCGCGCAGGGTCAGGTCGTTCTCGGCCGCGTGGTGCGCGATGCGCGAGGCCTTGTCGTAGCCGATCACCGGCGAGAGCGCGGTGACCAGCATCAGCGAGCGTTCCACGTAGGTGGCGATGCGCTTGCGGTCCGGCTCCATGCCGTCCACCAGGTACTTGCGGAAGTTGGTCATGCAGTCGGACAGCACGCGCACCGGCTGCATCACGTTGTGGATCATGAGGGGCTTGTAGACGTTCATCTCCAGGATGCCCCCGGCCCCGCCCATGCACACGGCCATGTCGCAGGCCATGGCCTGGAGCGCGGCCATGGCCATGGCCTCGCACTGGGTGGGGTTGACCTTGCCGGGCATGATGGAGGAGCCGGGCTCGTTGGAGGGAATGACGAGCTCGTAGAATCCGGCGCGCGGGCCGCAGGCGAGAAGCCTGATGTCGCAGGCGATCTTGTAGAGCGACACGGCCAGTGTGCGCAGCGTCCCGGAAAGCTGCACCAACGCGTCGTGGGAGCCCTGGACCGTGAACTTGTTGGGCGCGGGCACGAAGGGCAGACCGGTCAGCCGGGCGATATCGGCGATGGCCGCCTCGGCGAAGCCCGGCGCGGCGTTGATGCCCGTGCCCACGGCCGTGCCGCCGAGCGGCAGCTTGTACACGTCGCCGAGACTCACGCTCAGACGCGCGGCGTCGTCGGCCAGAAGCCCGGCGTAACCCGAAAATTCCTGGCCGAGCGTCAGCGGCACGGCGTCCTGCAGGTGGGTGCGGCCGATCTTCACGATGTCCTTCCAGGCCTCGGCCTTGGCGGCCAGGGCGTCGTGCAGGGCGGCCAGGGAAGGCAGCAGGTCACGAGCCACGCCGAGAGCGGCGGCCATGTACATGGCCGAGGGAAAATTGTCGTTGGACGACTGGGACATGTTGACATGGTCGTTGGGGTGCACGGGTTTTTTGGACCCGAGCGGCGCTCCGGCGAGCTGGCAGCAGCGGTTGGAGACCACTTCGTTGACGTTCATGTTGAACTGCGTGCCGCTGCCGGTCATCCAGACGTGCAAGGGGAACATGTCGTCGTGCTTGTGGTCGAGGATCTCGTCGCACACGGCCACAACGGAATCGGCCAGTTCCCTGGGCAGCCGCCCCTGGGCGGCGTTGGCCTCGGCCGCGCCCTTTTTGAGGTAGGCGTAGGCGGCGATCATCTCCCGGGGCATGAGGTCGTCGCCGATGCTGAAGTGTTCGAGCGACCGCTGGGTCTGCGCCCCCCAGAGCTTGTCCGCCGGGACCTTGACTTCGCCCAGGCTGTCCGTTTCGATGCGCTGCTCCATGACGGGCGTCCTCCTCGGGGCGGGCCTGCGCCGCCGCCGTGTCTCCAGGGCGGTTTCAGGAAAGGGAACGGGACCGGACGCGGTCCGGACCTTAATAAGGAAGTAACAACAGACAGCTCTCGCGGGCAAGGCAAAAGGGATCATTCCCCGCGCAGCTTGCGCAACGCCCCTGCCAGGGCGTCCGGCGCCATGCGCAGGAGCACGTTGTCGCGCAGCACGAAATGGTGCTTCAGGGCCGCGCCGGCATGCAGGACGAACAGGATCGCCAGGCTCGCCGCTCCTGCCCCGTGCGCGCCCGCCAGGACCCCGCGCGCCGCCTGTCCGGCCAGTTCCCCCAGGGGCAGCTTGGGAATGGGGAACAAGCCGAAGAAAAGCGTCGTGTTGGACGAAAGCGAATAGAGGCCCCAGCCGATGAGCGGCTGGAGGACCAGAAAAACATAGAAAAGCTTGTGCACGGCCACAGCGGCGAAGGCCTCCCATGGGCGCAACCCGCCGGGCAATGGCGGGGGGACATGCGTCGCCCGCCACAAGAGGCGCGCAAGGGTCAACAACAAAACAAATATACCCAGCGATTCGTGCCACATGACCAAAAACGGCGTTCCCCGGGACATGGTCCCGCCGAGCAGAAACAAGGCAAGCACCACAGCGACGGTCAGCCAATGCATCGCTTTCCAAACGGGATCGTAGCCCGTCACGTTGTCGGATGCGGCCATGTCATCCTCCTTTCGGCCGTGCGAACGGCCCGGGCGGCCCGCGTGGCGCGCTCCATGGCCGACAGCGGCCAGGCGAGCCGACCACACGGCCCCACCCGTGCAACGGCAGCTCCGGAAAAGAGACGCCATATGCGATATGCCAAACCGGCGGCCATATGGCAACGGCTCCCGCCGCCCGGGATCAAAAAGGCGTCTGGATCGGCCGTTTCCTCCGCCCTTTACCCCCGGCCGGTCGTGCATTATTCTCATCCGAGCCATGAAATTTCACATCACGACCATGGGCTGCCAGATGAACGTCGGCGACGGCGACTGGCTGACCCGCTCTCTCGTCTCCCAGGGGTTCACGCCGGCTTCGGAAGATCAGGCGGACATCTTCATCCTTTTCACCTGCTCGGTGCGCGAAAAGCCCGAGCAGAAAGTGGCCAGCGAACTGGGCCGCATCGCCGACCGCCACGGCGGCAGGCCCGACGCCTTCGTGGCCGTGGGCGGCTGCACGGCCCAGCAGATCGGCACGGCGCTTTGGCGGCGTTTTCCCATGGTGCGCCTGGTCTTCGGCACGGACGGCCTGGCCGCCGCGCCCCGGGCCCTCGCCCGCATCGTCGACGAACCCGGGCTTCGCCTGTCGCTGCTCGACTTCACCGAGACCTATCCCGAGCGCGACCAGGCCTGGCCGAAGGACCGGCTCCCGGCCAAAGCCTTCGTCTCCATCATGCAGGGCTGCGACAACTTCTGCGCCTACTGCATCGTGCCCTTCGTGCGCGGCCGCCAGAAATCCCGCGCCCTGCCGGCCGTGCTGGCCGAGGTCGAGGCCTTGGCGACGCGCGGCGTGCGCGAGGTCACGCTCCTGGGGCAAAACGTCAACAGCTACGGCCTGGACGCGGCCGGCGACGGCACGAGCTTCGCCGCGCTGCTCGACGCCGTGGCCGCCGTGCCCGGGATCGGCCGCATCCGCTTCACCACCTCCCACCCCAAGGACCTAAGCGACGACGTCATCGCCCGGTTCGCCGCCCTGCCCGAACTGTGCCCGGCCCTGCACCTGCCGGTGCAGTCCGGCTCGGACGCGGTGCTCGCCCGCATGGGCCGGGGCTACGACAGGGCCGCCTACATACGGCTGGTGGAAAAACTGCGCCAAGCCAGGCCCGACATCGCCCTGACCACGGACCTCATCGTCGGCTTTCCCGGGGAGACCGAGGCCGACTTCCGCTTGACCCTCGATCTGGTCCGTGATGTAGGATTTGATAGCGGTTTCTCCTTCATGTACGGTGACAGGCCGGGAACCGCGTCAGAACGCATGGAGCCCAAGATCGACCAGAAGACGAAATCGGCCCGTCTGGCCGAGCTGCAGACGCTGTTGGACGAACGGCTGACGGCGTCCCTGGCCGCCCAGGTCGGGCGGACGACCGAGGTCCTCATCGAGGGGCAAAGCCGCAGGGACGGTCCCGACGGCCCGTCCTGGCAGGGGCGCGACCCCGGCGGCCGCATCGTCAACATGACCCTGCCCGGAGCGGCGCGAGCCGCCGGAACCCTCGTGCGGGCACGCATCCGCCAAGCCAAAAAGCACTCCCTCATCGGGGAGGCGGAGGCCGATCATGATTGAAATGAAAGTGTTCGGGCTGGCCCTCGACGAAGAGTCGCAAGTGCCCGTGCTCATCCTCAAGGACATGGAAGAAAAGGCCGTGCTCCCCATCTGGATCGGAGCCATGGAGGCCATGGCCATCTCCCTGGCCCTCAACGACGTGGAGCTGCCCCGGCCCATGACCCACGACCTGCTGCTCAATATGATCCTCAAGCTCGACGCCCAGGTGGTGGCCATCCACGTCACGGAGCTGACCGAAGGCACCTACTACGCCGACATCGAGGTGGAGGTCGAAGGCGGCATCCGCCGCATCGACAGCCGCCCCTCGGACGCCATCGCCCTGGCCCTTCGGGCCAAGTCGCCCATCCTGGTGGCCGAGTCGGTCCTGGAGCAGGTGGCCAGCGAGGCCAAGGACGCGAGCGTGGTGGCCTTTGCCACCGACGATTCGGACAAGTGGACGGAACTCCTCGAACAGTTCGACTCCAACGACGCCAAATACAAGATGTAGGGCATGATCGACCTCCACACCCACACCACCTTCTCCGACGGCGAACTCATCCCGGCGGAGCTCGCCCGGCGGGCGGCCAAGGCCGGCTACCGGGCCATGGCCATGACCGACCACGCCGACTTCTCCAATCTGGACCTGATCCTGACCAACATCGGCCGGTTCGTGGCCGAGGCCGGCCCGTTCCTCGGCGTGACGGTGCTCACGGGCGTGGAGATCACCCACGTGCCGCCGCCGCTCATTCCCCACATGGTGGAGATGGCCCGGGAGCGCGGGGCGCAGATCGTGGTGGTACACGGCGAAACCATCGTCGAGCCCGTGGAGACCGGCACCAACCTGGCCGCCATCGAGGCCGGCGTGGACATCCTGGCCCACCCGGGGCTCATCACCCCGGAGGAGGCCGAACTCGCCGCCGAGCGCGGCGTGGCGCTCGAGATCACCACCCGCAAGGGGCACAGCCTGACCAACGGCCACGTGGCCGCCCTGGCCCGGCGCTTCGGGGCAAAGCTCGTCATCGACAACGACGCCCACGCCCCGGACGACCTCGTTTCCCAGGACCGGCGCAAGAAGGTGGCGCTCGGCGCGGGACTCACCCATGAGGAATACCTGCGCGCCGAAGCCAACTCCCGCGAGATCGTCTCCCGCATCCTCGGCCCCGGCCGGCTGGACTGAGAAACCGGGAGAAGAGCCTCCGGCGGCCGGGGGGCATGATGCCCCCGGACCCCCTCCCCGGCTTCGCGAACGCCGGCATGGATGCATGCCGGCACGCCGCTCCCGTTTCGCATTCGATGAACGGCGTCAAATCCTCGATAAACGGCCTTTGCCATCCTCCCCGATGGGTTTATGGATTTCGGGCCGCCATTTACCGAAAAATTCTGGCCGGGCCGGCCCGATTCCGGCATGGTCCGCCTGAAATCGACCCAACATCCCAACATCGGGGGGAATCATGACAGCCGAAAACATCGAAAGCCTCATGCAGGAAGACCGCCGCTACGCCCCGCCCGCCGAAGGTCGCGAGCGCGCCCACATCAAGAGCATCGAGGAATACGAAGCCATCTACAAGCGTTCCATCGAGGACCCGGAAGGCTACTGGGGCGAGCGCGCCACCGACCTGCTCACCTGGTTCAAGCCCTGGGACAAGGTGCTCGAATACGATTTCGACAAGCCGGAGATCAAATGGTTCGCCGGCGGTAAGCTCAACGCGACCTACAACTGTCTGGACCGCCACCTGACCGACGGGCGGCGCAACAAGGCGGCGCTCATCTGGCAGGGCGAGGACGACGGCCAGGTGCGCACCTACACCTACCAGATGCTCCACGACGAGGTCTGCCGCTTCGCCAACGTGCTGCGCAAGATGGGCGTCAAAAAGGGCGACCGTGTGAGCCTGTACCTGCCCATGATTCCCGAGCTCGCCATCGCCATGTTGGCCTGCGCCCGCATCGGCGCGCCCCACAGCATCATCTTCGCCGGCTTTTCGTCCAACAGCCTGCGCGACCGCCTCAACGACTGCCAGTCCAAGGTCCTCGTGGTCAGCGACGCCGTCATCCGCTCGGGCAAGACCATTTCCCTCAAGCCCAACGCCGACGAGGCCCTCAAGGAAAGCGCCAGCGTGGAGAAGGTCGTGGTGGTGCGCCACGCCGGCAACGCGGTCGAGATGCTGCCCGGCCGCGATCTCTGGTGGCACGACGTCATGAGCGACCACGACGTCCAGGGCTGCTGCGAGCCCGAGCCCATGGACGCCGAGGACGTGCTGTTCATCCTCTACACCTCCGGCTCCACGGGCAAACCCAAGGGCGTGTACCACACCACCGGCGGCTACCTGACCTACGCCGCCCACACCAGCCAGCTCGTCTTCGACCTGCACGACGACGACATCCACTGGTGCACGGCCGACATCGGCTGGATCACCGGGCACTCCTACATCGTCTACGGTCCATTGGCCCTTGGCGCGACCTCGCTCATGTTCGAGAGCGTGCCCACCTATCCGGCCCCGGACCGCTTCTGGCAGATCTGCGAGAAATTCAAGGTCAACATCTTCTACACCGCGCCCACGGTCATCCGCTCGCTCATGCGCTCCGGGCCGGCCTGGACCCAGAAGCACGACCTGTCCTCGCTGCGCATCCTCGGTTCCGTGGGCGAACCCATCAACCCCGAGGCCTGGATGTGGTATCACGAGCACATCGGCCACGGGAAACTGCCCATCGTGGACACCTGGTGGCAGACCGAGACCGGCGGTCTCATGATCTCCCCCCTGCCCTATGCCACCACCCTCAAGCCCGGCTCGGCCTCCCTGCCCCTGCCCGGCGTCGACCCCATCATCGTGGACAAGGACAACAACGAAGTGCCGGCGGGCCAGGGCGGCTTCCTGGTCATGCGCAGGCCCTGGCCGGGCATGCTTCGCGGCGTCTGGGGCGCGCCCGAGCGCTTCAAGCAGCAGTACTTCTCCGGGTTCAAGGGCCGCTACGAATCCGGCGACGGCGCACGGCGCGACGCGGACGGCTATTTCTGGATCATGGGCCGCGTGGACGACGTCATAAACGTCTCCGGCCACCGCATGGGCACGGCCGAGATCGAATCGGCCCTGGTGTCCCACCCCACCGTGGCCGAGGCGGCCGTGGTCGGCATGCCCCACGACGTCAAGGGCCAGAGCATCTACGCCTACGTGACCCTCAAGGCCGGCTACGAGGAGAACGAGGACCTCTTGAAGGCCCTCAAACTCCACGTGCGCAAGGAGATCGGGCCCATCGCCGCGCCCGAGGTCATCCAGTTCGCGCCGGGGCTGCCCAAGACCAGAAGCGGCAAGATCATGCGGCGCATCCTGAGAAAAATCGCCTCCAACGAGGTGGAGAGCCTGGGCGACACCTCGACGCTGGCCGATCCGAGCGTGGTGACGGAACTCATCGAAGGCAAGAAGAAGCTCTTCGGTTAGCCCCGTGCCCCTTAAAAAATACGCCGGTATTTTTTAAGAACCACTGTCTGGCTCAGGCGAGGCTGTCGCCTCCACGATTCCCGCGACGGCGATGCGAAGCCCGTCGCGAGAACTCACACGAAAAGAAACGCCGGCCCGGAAGTTCCTCCGGGTCGGCGTCTTTTTGGGGGAGGCGGTGAAGAGAGGTCAGGACGCGCCCAGCCGGCCGTCGGCCCAGAGGCCGGCTTCCAGGTGGCGCAGGGCCTCGTAGGAGACCTCCCCGGCCAGGGCGTCGTACACGGCGGTCAGCCCGACGACGCCGACCCGGCGGGCGTCGAGGATGGCCTCCTCGGCCCGCGCGGCCGCGGCCGCGTCGCACCCGGCCGCCTCGCGCGCGGCCAGCTCACCCCGGCGCACGAAAAAAAGCAGGTGCCCGTGCACCGTGGCCACGGACAGGCCGCGCGCCTCGGCCACGGCCTCGGCCGAAGCGAGTTCGCGGAAAAGGGCCAAGCTCTCCCGGGCCGTGGCGCTGGGGGCTTTCTCCCGGGCCTCGCGACGGGCGGATTGTTCCGCCGGCTCGATCACTGCCTCGGACACCCGGCGGCCGTGGGCGGCGCAGTGCTCGTCCAGGATCGCCAGCAGCGCCGCGCCGTATTTCTCCAGCTTCACCCGGCCCATGCCCGGCAGGTCGGCCAGGGCCTGGACGCTTTCGGGCTTGGCCGCGGCCACGGCCACCAGGGTGCGGTCCTGGAAGACCACGTAAGGCGGCACGCCCGCCTCCTGGGCCGTTTGCGCCCGCCAGGCCCGCAGCTTGTCCCACAGGGCGACGTCGTCCGGCGCGGGGAGCGCCTCGCGGATCCAGTCCTGGCGCGGTCCCCCATCCCTTTTCCTGCGCCGGCCGCCGGCCGCCTTGGCGACCGCCTCGGGCAGGCGCATGGCGAATTCCCGCCGGCCCTTGAGGATGTCCCAGGCCGCCGCGGTGAGCACCAGGCCGCCGTGGCCTTCGGGATGCGGGGACAGCGCGCCCATGGCCGCGAGCCGGCGCATGAGCGCCTTCCACTGCTCGCGCGTCAGTTCCGCGCCGATGCCGAAGGTGGAAAGCTCGGTGTGCCCGAGCGTCACGGCCCGGGTGGTGGGCTTGCCGAGGAGCACGTCCACGATGTGCCCGGCCCCGAAGCGCTGGCCCGTGCGAAAGACGCACGACAGGGCCTTTTGCGCCGGCACGGTGGCGTCCTTTGTCGGGCGCGGGTCGAGGCAGGCGTCGCAGTTGCCGCAGGGCGCGGCCAGATCCTGGCCGAAGTAGCCGAGCAGGGTGCGGCGGCGGCAGGCGTCGGACTCGCAGTAGCCGGCCATGGCCTCGAGCTTGGAAAGTTCCACCCGCCGGCGGCCCTCGCCCGTGCCCTCGGGGTCGATCAGGCGGCGAAGCGCCCCGAAATCGGCCGGCGCGTACAGGAGCAACGCCTCGGCCGGCTCGCCGTCGCGCCCGGCCCGGCCCGTTTCCTGGTGGTAGGCCTCGATGCTCTTGGGCGGGTCGAGGTGGGCCACGAAGCGCACGTCGGGCTTGTCCACGCCCATGCCGAAGGCCACCGTCGCCACCATGACCAGCCCTTCCTCGCGCATGAACCGGTCCTGGCGCGCGTCGCGCTCGGCCGCCGCCAGACCGGCGTGGTAGGCCAGGGCCGGCACGCCGTTTTCCGAGAGCCAGGCGGCCAGGTCCTCGACCTTCCGGCGCGAGAGCCGGTAGACGATGCCCGACTGGCCCGGGTGATCCTCGCGGATGAAGCGCAGAAGCCGCCGGCGCGGCTCCTCCTTGGGCTCGACGAGGTAGCGGATGTTGGGCCGGTCGAAGCCCGTGGCGAAGACTTCCGCCCGGCGAAGCTCCAGCCGCTCCAGGATGTCGTCGCGGGTCGGGCCGTCGGCCGTGGCCGTCAGCGCCAGGCGCGGCGTGCCCGGAAACCTGGCGGCGAGTTCGGCCAGTTGCAGGTATTCCGGCCTAAACTCGTGGCCCCACTGGGACACGCAATGCGCCTCGTCGATGGCGAAAAGGCTCAGCGGAACGGACTGGAGCATGGCGGCGAAGGCCGGGGTCATGACCCGCTCGGGCGCGGCGTAGAGGATGTCCAGCCGCCCCGAGGCCAGGCGCGAGGTCACCTCCCGGGCCTCGCCCGGGGCCAGTCCCGAATGGAGCGCGGCGGCGGCCACGCCCAGGGCCTCGAGCGCGCGCACCTGGTCGCGCATGAGCGCGATCAGCGGCGAGACGACCACGGCCGTGCCCGGCAAGAGCAGGGCCGGGATCTGGTAGCACAGCGACTTGCCGCCGCCTGTCGGCATGACGACGAGCGCATCGCCGCCGGCGCGCACGTGGTCGATGACCGCCTGCTGGGGGCCGCGAAAGCTGTCGTAGCCGAAGACCCGTTTGAGGACGTCCCGGGGCGTTTCGGGCGTGGTCATGGGAAGGTCGCGGCCGGCTAGGGCGCGGGCTCCACGGCGGCAAGGCGCGGGCCGCGATAGCTCCCGTCCGGGCCGAAGTCGAGGGAGACCACGGCGTGGCCGAGCACCTCGCAGGCGTGGCAGCCGTTAAGGAGGGCATAGGAAAAGACGAAGCCCTGCCCGCCGCCGTCCAGGGCCTCCACGGCGCGCGGGCCGTCGCCCACGGGCCAGAACATGACGTCGGGATGGGCCTTGGCCAGGGCGGCGTACTGGGGATTGTCGGCAAGCTTCAGGGCGTCCTCGTCGATCTCGCTCGAAACCAGCTCCGGCTCGCCGTTGACCAGGTAGGCCACCTCGTTGGAATTGGCCCGCAACGGAAAGACCATGCCGGCCACGTCCACCCGGCCGGTCTCGCGAAAAGCGGCCATGTAGCCCTCGCCGTCCAGGCGCGTGTTGATCTCCATCGCCCCGGCCGAGGCCCCGCCCTGGCGCATGAGCGCGCCCAGGCAGCCCGTGGCGTCGGCATGCCCCTTGAGGCAGTCCGTCCAGGCCGCCTCGGGCAGGGTCCAGGCGTCGTCCGGGCCGATCTTTCCGGCGGCCCGGACAGTGGCCGGGAAAACGGCCAGGCCGGCGCAGACGAGCAGATAAAACGTGCGGCGCATCATGGCGCGCTCCTTGGCGGATATCGCAAGAACCGGGGCCGTCAGGCCAGCAGCGGCGCGGCCACGGCGCCGAGCGCGCGCCTGGCGTCGGCCGGGGACAGGCGCACCATCAGCCCGCGCTGGCCGGCGTTGATGATCACGTGCGGCTCGGCCAGGGCCGCCGCCTCCAGGGCCGTGGGCACGGCCTTGCGCTGGCCGAAGGGACTGATGCCGCCGACGTGGTAGCCCGTGACCTTCTCGGCTTCGGCCGGGGGCAGCATGGCCGCCGCCTTGCCGCCGAAGGCCGCGGCCACCCGCTTCATGGACAGCTCGCCGTTGGACGGGACCACGGCGCAGGCGGGCTTGCCGTCCACGCTGACCATGAGCGTCTTCAGCACCCGCGAGGGCGGCTCGCCCACGGCGGCGGCCGCATGCAGGCCGATGTGCTGGGCCCCGGCCTCGTAGGCGTATTCGATGACGGTAAAGGCGACGCCGGCCTTGGCCAGGGCCTGGGTCGCCCGGGTGGTCTTGGCCATGGGCGTTCCTTTGGCCGCCGCGCCCGGGCGAAGGACCCGGCGCGACGCTGCTTTCAAAAGGAAACCTACTCCATCGCCCCACCCCGGGCAAGGCCGCCGGCCGCGCTGTGGCAAACACCGCTCCTTGCCCTTGATTTTCCCGCACATTTCTTCGCGCGGCGCACTTGCCTGGAGAACGAAAACATTCTAGGGAATGACGGGGTTTATTCTTCCAAGGAGGACCGTATGGAGTTTCGAGGCGCAATCACGGCATTGGTGACGCCCTTTCGAAACGGCGAGGTTGATGAGGACGCCTACCGCGCCTTCATCGAATGGCAGATCGAGCAGGGCATCCACGGGCTTGTCCCCTGCGGCACCACGGGCGAATCGGCCACGCTTTCCCACGCGGAACACAAACGGGTGATCCGCATCTGTGTGGACCAGGTCAAAGGCCGGGTGCCGGTCCTGGCCGGCGCGGGCTCCAACAACACCCGCGAGGCCATCGAACTGACCAAGGACGCCAAAGAAGCCAAGGCCGACGGCGCGCTTCTGATCACTCCCTACTACAACAAACCGACCCAGGCGGGTCTGGCGGCCCATTTCAAGGCCATCGGCGAGCGGGTGGAGCTGCCGCTGATCCTGTACAACGTGCCGAGCCGCACCGCCGTCAACCTGCTGCCCGAGACCATCGCCGAGATCAAAAGCGCCGTTCCCCACGTGATCGGCGTCAAGGAGGCCACGGGCGACCTCAACCAGGTGTCGCGGGTGGCGGAGTTCTGCGGCGAAGACTTCCAGATCCTGTCCGGCGACGACTTCACGGCCCTGCCCACCATGGCCATCGGCGGTTGCGGCGTCATCTCGGTGGTCTCCAACTTCGTGCCGAAGATGATGTCCGAGATGTGCGAGGCGGCCCTGGCCGGCGACTACCCCAAGGCCAGGAAGCTGCATTTCGCCATGAGCCCCCTGTACCGGGCCGCCTTCCTCGAGACCAACCCGGCCCCGGCCAAGGAAGCCCTGGCCATGATGGGCCGCTTCCCCTTCGAGGTGCGCCTGCCCATGGTGCCGCTGTCTCCCCAGAACAAGGAAAAGCTCAGGACCGCCCTGGCCAATGCCGGCCTGGTCTGAGGCGCGCAACTTCCGACACGCATGACGGGCCTTCCGCCGGAAGGCCCGTTTTTGTTTCAAGAATCATGACCATCTCCACCCTTCGCATCGTGCTGGACCAAGCCAGCGTCACCCTGTCCGGCCGGCCGGCCCTGTCCGGCGTGAGCCTCGCCGTCGAGCCCGGCCAACGCTGGCTCATCCTCGGCGGCAACGGCTCGGGCAAGTCCACCCTGTTGCGGCTTTTGCGCGGCGACATCTGGCCCGACGACGACGGCCGGGGATCGCGGGCCTACGTCGCCGACGGCGGCCCGGGACGGGCCTCGCCCATCGGCGCGCGCGAACGTTGCGGCATCGTCTCGCCGGAAATCCAGCGGGCCACCAAGCGGCTTTGCGCCCACCTGCCGGCCCGCGCCGTGATCCTGGCCGGCATGCGCGACGCCGTCTACATCCAGGGCCGGCCCAAGGGCGAGGAACTCTCCCGCCTGGAAGAGGTGACCGTCCTGCTCGGCATCGCCCACCTGCTGGACACGCCGGTGGCCGCCCTGTCCAACGGCCAACTGCGCGCCGTGCTCCTGGCCCGGGCCCTGGCGACCCGGCCGCTTGTGCTTTTCCTCGACGAGTTCCTGGACGGCCTGGACGACACGGCCCGGGAAGCGGCCGAAAAGGCCGTTTCGAAAGCTGCCGCCGCCGGCGCGGCCGTGCTGCTCACCAGCCACCAGGGCGCGTCCCTGCCGCCGGGGCCGGCCCAGGGGCTGACGCTTTCCGGCGGGCGCGTCATCGACGCCGGCCCGGCCGAGGCGGTGCTCGAGCGCTACCGAAAGGCCATGGACGGCCCGGCCCGGGAGCCGGCCGCCGCGCCGCCGCCGGCCGCCTTCGCCGGCGACGGACCGCCGTTGGTCGTGCTGGAGCACGCCACGGTCTATCTTTCGCGCCGGGAGATCCTCAGGGACATCTGCCTCACCATCGCCCCGGGTGGGCATCTGGCCGTGTTCGGGGCCAACGGCGCGGGCAAGTCCACGCTGCTCAAACTCATCGCCGGCGAGCTGCATCCGGCCCTGGGCGGCCGGGCGCTGCGCCCCGGGCTGGCCGCGCCCGAGGGATTCACCGACCTGCGGGACATCCGCAAGCGCATCGGCCTGGTGTCCTTCGAGCTGGAGGCGGATTACGACAAGGAGCTTTCGGCCCTGGACCTCGTGACGTCGGGCATCGCGGCCACCATGGGCATCTACGCCGCGCCTTCCGCGGCCGATTACGCGGCGGCCAGGCGGTGGATGGAGTTCTTCGACGTGGCCGACCTGGCCGATCGGCGGTTGGGGCGGCTTTCGGCCGGCCAGACGCGGCGGCTCTTCCTGGCCCGGGCCATGGTCGGCGAACCGCGCCTGCTTTTGCTCGACGAGCCCTTCTCGGGCCTCGACGCCCCGTCGCGCAGCGCGGCCATGGCGGCGGTCTCGGCCGCGGCCCGAAGCGGCGTCACGGTCGTGGCGGCCGTGCACCGGCGCGGGGACGTGATTCCCGAGATCGAGGACGTCCGTCGCCTGGAAGGCGGCCGGCTGCGCTTCCTGTAGCAGGGGGAAGCCTCTGGCGGCCAGGAGGGGCGGGGCCCCTCCTGGACCTCCCCGATGAGGAAACTCCTCTGCCGCCGCAACGATGCCTTCGAGGAGAAAAGGGCCGCCGCGCTCAGCGTTTTCCGTCCGGCGGCGTTTCGTCTTCGGAGGTGACCACGATCACGTTGCCCATGATCTTGGCGTTGGGCACGATGATGACGTCGCCCGTGTCGGAACGGATGACGGTGTTGAACACGTCAATGGACGCGACCACGCCCGAGGCCCCGGCAGCGCTCGGCACGTTCACCCGGTCGCCCACCCGGAAGAAGCGGAACAGCAGCAGCATCACGCCCGAGGCGAAGTTGGACAGCGTGTCCTTGAGCGCCAGGCTTACGGCCAGGCCGGCCGCGCCGAAAAGGGCCAGCAGCGAGCTGATGTTGAACCCCAGCTGCCCCAGGGCGGCGATGAGCACCACCAGATACAGGCCGTAGCGCACGAGGCTCGCCGCGAAGGAAACGATCTCCGGCAAAACGTTTCTCCGGCGCAGGATCCGCGCCAGGACGGCCGCCAGCCGGCCGGAAATCCAGACGCCCGCGAAGAAGAGCAGGACGCCCGAAACCAGGCGGCTGCCAAGCGACAACGCCCAGGGCACGATCTGGTCGGCGAAAAACGTCTGCCCGCCCATGGCGAATCGGGTGCGCTCCCCCACCCTGTCCACGGTCACGGGCACGGCGGCGGCCGCGTTGTCCTTGAGCGCCGCGGCGGCCTTGTCCAGGGCCGATCCACCGTCGTTTTCCGCGGCGGGGGCGGCGACCGGGGGCGCTTGCCGGGGTTGCGCCGCGACGGTCGCCTGGGGCGCGGGCAGCGGCGCGACGGCCGTGGCGGCCGGCCGGGCCGGGGTCGGCGGCAGGTCGTGTTCCTTGAGCCCGCCGGCCAAAGGCTGGGTGGCCTGGGGCGCCGACTGCGGCCGCAGTTCGACGTTTTGCGTCTTGGCCGACGGGGCGGCCGAGGCGGCCGCAGGCGTCTCTTCCGCAGGCGGCGTCGCGGCCGAAGCGGCCGCGCTCGGGGCCGGGATGACGATGACCTTCCCGAGCTGGAGCCGGCCCGGATCGAGGCCGGGATTGGCCTTGAGGATGGCGGCGGCCGGCACGCCGTAGCGCAGGGCCAGGAGGTTGATGGTTTCGCCGGCCTTGATGACGTGCTTGCCCGGCGCGGTCGCCTGGACCTTGGCCGGGGCCGCCTCGCTGACGCGGCAAAGGCACGGCCCGACGTCGGAAAGCAGCACGCCGCAGGCCAAAAGCGTCGTGAGCAGGAAGTATTTCGCCATGTCGCCCATCGTCACCTCCCATGCCGTTCCCGAAAAGCGCCTGCCCCGCCGGGTCGCCGCTTTTTCGAGGCTAGCACAAGGACATGGGCCGCGCCAAGGGCGTGGACTGTGACGACTTGGCCACGCCGGCACGGTCGGGGGCATGGGGAGGGAACATTCCCTGGAAGCGGGACCCGCGTCGCTCGCGCCGCCACGGCCTCGCCCGAGGGCACTGCATGCCCGTCCTCACTTCTGCGCCCACAGGTTCGTGAGCCGCTCCAGTTCCTCCCCGGGCAGGCAGGGGGCGTCGTAGCAGCCGGCGGCGTGGCGCTGGCGGAAGCCTTCGTAGAGGATGACGGCCGCGGCCACGGACACATTGAGGCTTTGCACCATGCCTTGCATGGGAATATAGAGAGCGCCGTCGACGTGGGGGGCGAGGTCTTCGTCCACGCCCCGGTGTTCGTTGCCGAGGATGATGGCGACTTTCCCGGTGAGATCCCATTGGGGCAGCGGCTTGGCCGTTTCGGTGAAGCTGGTGGCGACGAGGGTGAAGCCCTGGCCTTTGAGGGCGGCGGCCAGGGAGGCGGCGTCCTTGTGGCGCACGGTCTCGACCCATTTCTTGGCCGAGCCCGAGGATTTTTTGCCCAGAGCCGGGAAGGCGGTGTCGGTGTAGAGCAGATGGACGCGGTGGATTCCGAACGCGTCGCAACTTCGTAATATGGCCGAAACGTTGTGTGGATCGTGGATGTTGTTTATGACGAGCGTCAGATCGGTCTGTCGTCTGGACAGCACGTCCTGGATGCGTTCGAGCCGGCGGTCGGTGATGCAGATGCGCATGGCCGGTGCACATAAGCCAAGGGCGGGGCGGGCGCAAGGCCGAAGGAGCATGGAAATATGACCAAGATGACAGCCCCGGCCGTGACGGCGGCCAAGGGAACACGCAAGCTGGCCATGTTGACGGCCTATGATTTCGCCGCCGCGCGCCTGGCCGAGACGGCCGGCCTGGACATGCTGCTGGTGGGGGACTCCCTGGCCATGGTGGTGCTGGGCCACGAGGACACGCTGTCGGTGACCATGGAGGAGATGCTCCACCACACCAAGGCGGTGTCGCGCGGGGCAAAAAACGCCCTGGTCGTGGCCGACATGCCCTTTCTGTCCTACCAGGTGTCGGTCCCCGAGGCCGTGGCCAACGCCGGCCGCTTCCTCAAGGAGGGTCGGGCCGGCGCGGTCAAGCTGGAGGGAGGCAAAGAGGTGCTGCCCCAGGTGCGGGCCATCGTGGCCGCCGGCATTCCGGTGGTGGGCCATGTGGGGCTCACGCCCCAGCACGTGGCGGCCCTTGGCGGCTTCAAGGTCCAGTCCCGGACGGCCGAGGCGGCGGCCCGGCTTCTGGACGACGCCCTGGCCCTGGCCGAGGCGGGGTGTTTCGCCCTGGTGATCGAGTGCATTCCGGCTCCGGTGGCGGCCCTGGTCACCGAGCGCCTGCCGGTGCCGACCATCGGCATCGGCGCGGGTCCGGACTGCGACGGCCAGGTGCTTGTTTTTCATGACGTGCTGGGCCTTTACGATCGTTTCCTCCCCAAGTTCGTCAAGCGGTACGCCGAGCTCGGCGAGCTTGCCGTGGGGGCGTTGACGCAGTGGGCCGATGCGGTTAGGAATGGCACTTTCCCGGGACCCGAGCATGTTTTTTCGATGGAACCCGAGGCGTATGCCACGTTTCTTTCCCTTGCCGCCTGCACTCCTCCGGACGGTTCGAAGACGCCGGACGGCGGTTCCGTGTGAATGGACCGGCCCGCTTCCCGCCCCCTGCATTAAGAGTTCTACATGAAAAACAAGCAATATGACGACGATGTTCGTGAATTCGTAGCCCTGACCAACGGCGTGTTCCTGGTCCTCAGCGATGATGCGGTCTTCAACAAAAACCTGCGCAGCACGCTGCTGCGTCATCTCACGATCAAGGACGAGTGCGTACACAACGTCGCTACCATAGAGGCATTGCATAAAGAAATAAAGCTGTTGCGGTCAAAAAATCACAAGCTGCTCATCTTCATCGAGCGGGAGCTCAACGGACGCAACACCTCGGACCTGGTCCGCTATCTCAAATCCGATTTCGCCAACGAACTCTTCGTCATCGTCCTGACCACCGAGGTCGAACGGGACAAACTGGTGCTTTTGCACGAACTCGGTGCGGACAACATCATCACCAAGCCCATCTCCGCGGACACGCTGATCGAGAAGATCGCCTTCACGGTCAAGCCGCGCGGCCAGCTCGGCGAACTCATGGACAAGGGACGCCAGTGCCTGGACATGGGCAACCCCCTGGAGGCGGCCAAGCTGGCCAAGCAGGTGCTGGAGCTCAAGCCCAACAGCCCCTCGGGGCTTTTGCTCATGGGCGACGCCCTGCGGGGCATGGGCAAGCGCGAAGAGGCGCTGCGGGCTTACACGCAAGCCGAGAAAGGGGCCAAGCTGTTCCTGGAGCCGCTGAAAAAGATCGCCGAGCTGCACCACGAGGAAGGCAACACCGCCGAAGAGGTCCGGTTCCTGGAGCGCCTGGACAAGCTCTCGCCCTTAAACGTCGACCGCAAGGTGGACATCGGCACGGGCTACATCAAGATGGGCGACGCCGACAAGGCCAAGGCCGCCTTCGACATGGCCGTGCGCATCGCCACCAAGGAAGCCCTGGACGCGGTCAGCCGGGTCACCCAGACCATCGCCGTGCGCTGCATGGACGCCTCGCCCGAGCTTTCCGAGCAGTACCTGCGCCAGTCGCTCAACACCCGCAAGAACATGCTCGACCGCTCGGACATCGAGACCTTCAACCGGCTGGGGCTGACCCTGCGCCGCCAGGGCAAATGGCAGGAAGCCATCGTCGAGTACCGCAAGGCCCTCAAGATATCCCCCAACGACGGCGGCCTGTATTACAACATCTCCATGGCCTACACCGAGGGCCGGCAGTACATCGAGGCCTACCAGTACCTGGACCGGGCGCTGACGCTCAATCCCGACCTGTGGCGCACGGGCGAGGCCATCTGCTACAACATCGCCACGGTCTACCGCCGCTACGGCAAGAAGGAACAGGCTGTGGACTACCTGAAGAAATCCTTGGATATCAATCCGGAATACGCCAAGGCCAAGACCCTGCTCGACGAACTCGGCCAGGACCGCTGACGCCGCCCTCGCGACGACATCGTCGGCGGCTTATTCCCAAAAGACGCGACCCAAGCCCCGTCCGCCCGCGTCCGAGGCGGCCGGGGTTCGCCCGGACGCCAACCGGCAAACCGCCAGGACTCCTCATGCTCGCCTATCCCCAGTTCGATCCCGTGGCCATAAGCCTCGGCCCCCTGCACGTGCGCTGGTACGGCCTCATGTATCTGTTCGGCTTCTGCTCGGCCTGGCTCCTCGGCCGCTACCGGGCCTCGCGCCCGGACTCGGGCTGGACCGGGGAACAGGTGGACGACCTGATCACCTATTCCGTGCTGGGCGTGGTTCTCGGCGGCCGCACGGGCTACGAGCTTTTCTACGACCTGCCGGGGCTGCTGGCAGATCCGCTGTCCTTCTTCAAGGTCTGGCAGGGCGGCATGTCCTTCCACGGCGGCATCATCGGCATGTCCGTGGTGGCCTGGCTGCTGGGCAAAAAGACGGGCAAGGGCTTCTGGGGCGTGGCCGACTTTCTGGTGCCCCTGGTGCCGCTCGGCATACTGGCCGGGCGCATCGGCAACTTCATCAACGGCGAACTGTGGGGCAAGGTCGGCGACGTGCCCTGGGCCATGGTCTTTCCCGACCCCAGGGCCGGCGACATGCCGCGCCATCCCTCCCAGCTCTACGAGGCCGGCCTCGAGGGCGCGGCGCTCTTCGTGATCGTCTGGCTCTATTCGGCCAGGAAGCGCAAGACCGGAGCCGTCTCCGGCGTCTTTCTGCTCTGGTACGGCATTTTCCGCTTCATCGTGGAATTCGTGCGCGTGCCCGACCCCCAGCTCGGCTACTTGGCCTTCGGCTGGCTGACCATGGGTCAGCTCCTGAGCCTGCCGGTGGCGGCCCTGGCGGCCTGGCTCCTGTGGCTGCGGGCCGCGCCCAAGGGGGCCTAGGCCCTACTCCTTGTGCAGCGGGATGAGCACGAATTCGCCGCACAGGTCGTCGGCCTGCGTTTCCGGCCAAACGGCCACGTAGGTCTTGCCCCGGGCCTGCTCCACGGGCGCGGCCGCCGGGGCCGGTGCGTGGCGCTTGCAGTAGCCCCAGTCGCCCGAGAGCATCTCCTCGGGCGGACAATAGCGGTGTTCGGCCGGGATGGGGCCCTTCCAGTACCGGCACATCCTGCATTTCTGCTTCATCGCTTCCTTCTCCGTCCCCGCGGCCCGCTCGGCGCGCGGCCTGGAGACGCGCTTATTTTCCCGCTTCCGATCGGAACGTCCCCAGGGGCAGTCCCGGCGCCTTGATTTCGTGGATCGCGGGCCAGTTCTTGCCCGTCACCCAGATGCGCCCCGTGGCCGGATCGTGGGCTATGCCGTTAAGGACGCTCTCCGGATCCCTTGCGGTTACAGGCCGGGCCAGGGCGGAACAGTCCACCCAGGCGGCCACCCGGCCCGTGGCCGGATCGACGACCGCGATACGCGTCTCGTGCCAGACGTTGGCCCAGATCATCCCGCCCACGGTTTCCAGTTCGTTCAAATTGTCCACGGGCGCGCCGTCGTCGGTCACGGCCAAGCTCCCCAATAGCGTCATGTCCTTGGGGTCGTAGAAGGCGAGCCTGGCCGTGCCGTCGCTGACCACCAGCGCCCCGTCGAGCACGGTCGCGCCCCAGCCTTCGGTGGGCAGGGGCAGCTCTGAGAGGGGTCTGAGCGTGGCCGGGTCGGCGGTCAGCACTCTGCCCTCCCGCCAGGTCAGCTGGTAGAGCCGGCCGCCGGCAAAGGCCAGGCCCTCGCCGAAAAGCGACGGAGGCAGGGAGACCTTGGCCAGCACCCTGCCCGTGGCCGGGTCCAGGCGACGCCGGCTGGACTGGCCGTAGAGGCCGGTGCTTTCGTAGAAGACCCCGTCGGCGAACAGCAGGCCCTGGGTGAAGGCGGCGGGATCGTGGGGAATGCGGGCCACGCTTTGGGCCGTAACCACCGGCGCGCCGGCCGGAGCGGCGGAGGCGACGCCCAGCCACAAGCACAGGGCGGCGGCGAAGATGCGGCAAAGGGACAGGCTGGCGATCCGGGACATGCTTGGAATCCGCTCCGTGCTTGCGCCTACGGTCACGCTCCGCGCCCCGGCCGACGCCGGACAATCTGGTCGCGCCGTCGCGCCTTGCGTCGGCGCTGTGTTTCTTCGGTGCCGTCGAGCATGGCACGGGCCGGGCCCCAAGGCAAGGTCCGGCCAGGGAAACGCCGCCCCTTGACAGTGACCGGGAATGCTGTATTGTTCACACCATGAACGATATCCTGCTTTTCCTCGTGGTCATGGTCGCCTGGTTCGTGGTGGTGCGCTTCGTCTTCCCGAAACTCGGCATCCGGGGCTGAGGGGTGGACACGGGGTGCGGTTCGCGCCCCCGCCCTTCCCGGCCCGGCGACGATCCGGCGCGCGCGCCGGACCGCACGGAGCCTAGAAACTGATCTTGAGGCCGAGGTTGCCGCCGAGGCTGTCCAGGCCCTTGTCGGAAAACGAGCCCAGGTGCTGGTAGCGACCGGCGGCGCGAAGGCTCACGTTCTTGCCGAGCGACACCGTGCCGCCGAGGTCGGTCTGGCCCATGCCGCTGTTTTTCTGGCCGCCTTCGGGCAGTTCCTTGTCGGCGAAAACGCCGCCGCCGCCCGCGCCGACGAACAGCGTGCCCTTGGGCGTGCGCACGAAGTTCCACTTGGCCATGCCGGCCACGCCCACGGCGTTGTTGGTCTCGGACTTGCTGGCCATGCCCTGGGGAGTGGCCGTCTTGGTCTTCTGGTCCACGGCGTAGCCGAGACCCTCGGCCTCCAGGGCCACGCCGTCCATGACGTAGTGGCCGGCCGCGCCACCGTAGGTGCCGACCACGTTGACGTTGGGGTTGGTGGTTCCGTAGACCCCGCCCCGGGGTTCGACGTAGGACGTGCCCTGGGTGTACTCCTGGGCCGCGGCCGCGACGGGGAAAACGCACAGAGCGGCGAGGGCGCAGGTTGCGGCGAGACGCTTCATGGCGTTTCTCCTTTTGTTTGTCCGGCCGACCCGGCCGGGCTCAATGCATGATGGAATTGACGCCCGCGGCCTTTCGCGTCCCCTGGGCCGACTGCTCGCGCTCCAGGATCACGGCCGTGCCGTAGCAGGAAAAATAGCGGGATCCGTCGGGGTGGAAGGCCACGTTCTCCTGATAGCCGACGATGGCGTCCGCGCCGATGTCCAGGGCGCTGGCGGTCAGGCCGTAGAAGGCGCATTCCGAGTCGAAGCCCCGGCCGCTGACCAGGCCGAGCACCTTGCGCACCTTGCGCCCTTCGAGCCCGGGCGTGGTCACCACCGGGAACTTGCCGGAATAGAAAAGCTCCTTGGCGTTTTTGAGCCGCGCGCCCTTCTTGAGTTCCTCGTGACGTCCCCGGGCCTTCTTGTCGCCGCTGAAAAATGAAAGCATGCCGTCCTCCTTTGCCTGGGCCGGGCACGACGCCCCGCCCCTCCCCCGTTTCGGGCTGACGCATCCATAGCAAGGAGCCTGCCAATAATTTTATCGTTTTATTTCAAAATATTGCACCGCCTCGCCAGGGCCGTGCCGCGCTTCCGTCAAAAAGCCGGCAAGGATTTCCCGATCCTGGGCGTAAAAAAAGGCCGGCCCAAAGGGACCGGCCCGGCGATCGTCTTTCCAGGGGAGTCGGCTCAACCGGCCTTGTCCAGATAACGGCGCACGGCGGGGTTGGGCCGCACGGTGGTGCGGTAGCCGGACAGGCGCTGGTTTTCCTGCTTGGCCCGCTGCAGGTCGGTCTTGAGCTCGGCGTGCAGCCGCCGGGCCTCGGTCGTGAGCTGGCCTTGCAGGTTCTTGAGCTTGTGCAGCTTGTCCCGAAGCTGGCCGATGCTCTCGGGGTCGGCGGATCGCCAGGCCATTTCCAGCAGCCGGCCGCGATCCTTGGCCAACATCTCGGCCTCTTCGATCTCGCCCGCAAGCAGGCAGTGCAGTTCGCGTTCACCGGCGACCAGGGCCGCTTCGAGGTATTCAAGCTTGTCGGACATGACGTTATTCCTTGTGGTGTTCCCGGAAGCTCTCCCGCAGTTCGGCGATGACGCCCTTCCACCGGGACATGGCCGGAATGAACTCGTATTCGAGCAGGTCGGCGAGCAGGATCCAGTCCTCGTTCTCCAGGACTTCCACCATCTCGGAGAACAGGGAGGAAATTTCTTCCGCGGCGGCGTCGAAGGCCTGGGCCCCCACGCGGACGCTCTCGTCGCGCAGCACGCCGATCATGTTCAGGAAGTCGCGGGTGACGTCCATGAGGTCCTGGTAGACTTCCAGGGCCTCGGCGTCGTCGGCCTGGCGGAAAAGGTCGGCCACGCGGCGCGCGCCGTGCTCCATGAGCAGGACGACCTTGTCGAGCTCCACGGCGATCTCCGCGGCCATGTCGGCCACGGGCACGCTCTTGACCTCGACGGAGGTGATCTCGTCGGCCTCGATGTCCTCGGCCTGGTGGGGATAGATCTCGGAAAAGCTCTCGTTGTTGACGAAGACATCGGTGACCACGCGGCCTTCGAGTTCTCCGCCGTCCATGATCTTGAGGAGGATTTCCTCAAGGTTCTGGAAGTGCTTGATGTCCATGCCGGTTTCGCGGCCGTCCACGCTTATCATCTCGCGCCTCCCTCTGGAGTTGTTGTCGGGAGGAAAGGATTTCCATCCCCGCCTCGCTTCATACAACAACCGTGCCAAAGGCCTTAAAGACGGACGAGGCACGCGGACAGGGCGTCCACCAGGGCGGCGTAGCGGCGGATGCGGCCGAGCAGACCCTCGAGGTCGGCCGAGGGCCGCTGGGCCTCGGTCATCCACAGGCGGCCCAGGGCCCCCAGGTGCGGCGAGGCCGTCCACAGGCCGCGCAACCGCTCCCAGGTCCCCAGGAACCGGTCCTTCATGGCCGCGTTCCTGGCGGCAAGGCCCGCCTGGCCCTCCAGCAGGCGCAGCAGGTCGGCGGACTGGCCAAGGAGCGCCGTCAAGGGATCGTACACCGCCGCCGCCAGAGGCGAGCGTTCCCCGTCGTCGGCCAGGGCTTCCTCGTCAAGGAATTGACGGAGCAGCCGGCGCGTCAGCCCCAGCCACACCGACCTGGCTTCGCCGTCGTGGCCGGACAGGGAAACGACCCCCATGAATCCCGAGGCGTCGAAGGCCGATCGCCAGGCCCTGGCCCCGGGATACGCCCCCGGGGCGAAGACGCCGCCCTCGAAGAAGCCCAGGGCGGCCTCGAGCACGACGCCGGCCGGCACGGCCTGGCGGCAGGCGTGGCCTATGGGGCAGGGCACGCCGAAGGGACAGGGATGGCAGGACATGTCCGGCTCCAGGCACAGGCAGCCCTCGCGGTAGGGGCCGGTGTCGCAGGGTTGGGCCGTCGCCAGAAAGATGGAGATCGACGGGATGTCGAGGCCCGCGGCCAGGTGCAGGGTGCCGGTGTCGTTGGTCACGAGAAGCCGCGTCTGGACAAGGGTCGCGGCCAGACCAGGCAGGTCGGTCGCGCCGATGCAGTCCACGCTGGGAGAGCGGCTTTGCTCCCGGTAGGCGGCGGCCAGCGCCTTCTCGCCCGGACCGCCGAGCAGCACGGGCACGGCGCGAAGCGCCTGCCACAGCCCGTCGCCCACGGCCGCGAAATGCGCCGTGGGCCACTGCCTGGCTTCGGCGCTGGCCCCGAGCTGAAAGCCCACGAAAAAGGCCGCGCCCTCGGGAGCGGCGGCGGCCAGGCGCTCCCGGGCCGAGTCGAGCGTGGCGGCATCGGGCCGGGCCAGGGCGACGCGGCCCGGCCCGGCGCCGACGCCGGCGGCCTTGCGGAAGAGGTCCACGACGTTGAAGGGACTCAGTCCCCTGTTGGCCGAGGAGGCCTCGAGAAAAGTGGCCCAGGCCGAGGATTCGTGGCGAAACCCGTGAGGATCGAGGGAAAAGCCGCGCACCGCGTCGCCGCAAAGCCGGCGGGCCAAGAGTCTGGCCGCCAGGGCCGGGGTCAGGTTGACCACCAGGTCCGGGCCGAATTCCCGGGCGACCCGGCCGACGTACTCGTCCACGGCGGCCAGGGCCCTGTGCCAGTCGCCGTCGAGTCCGGCCAAAAACTTCGCTCCGGGCAGGGGCAGGATGGCCGAAGCCTCGGGCAAAAGCGCCGCCGCGCCGGCAAAATTTTCCAGGCAGGCCACGGCCACCTCATGCCCCTGCCCGGCCAGTTCGGCCATGGCCGGCTGGGACTGGAGCAGATCACCGAAGCGAGTGAGATTCTGCAACAAAATCTTCATGGGCGCTCCATGGCCGCAGGCGCACGACCGGCCGGTGCTGCGTCCCTGGAAAAGCACGTGCTTTTTCGAGGACAACATGCCAAAATTACTATCTTTTCTTGAAAAATACCGACGTATTTTTCATGGGACCCAACTCAAGATTTTCCCGAAGCGACGGCGGGTTGTTGCCCGGTCGCGAAGATGGTAGCAAGGCCTCGGAGCCGATGGGCCGCAGAGACGGTCCCGATACCCCATGGAAAGCCCCCCCGACACGACCGATTTCACGGCCAGGGCCCGGGAACTGGAACGCTTCCTGCCGGAAGGCAGGCAGGCGGATTTCCGGGCGCTGTGCGAAGGCCTGCTCGAATGCGGCGCGCGCGGCGACCGGGAGTTGGCGCAGGCGCTCGAGGAGCAGGACCTCCTGGCCGCCGACAACGAACGCCTGCGCGACCGCCAGCGCCGCCTGGGCGCACGGCTCGAGCAGCTCCAGGAAATTTTCCGCATCAACGACCAGGCCTTCCTCACCTTCCGCTCGGCCCTGACCCTCTCGCGCCAGCTGCGCCACCTGTCCGACCTGCCCGGCGTCATGGACGAACTGGCCCGGGCCATGGCCGTGCCGGCGCTCACCTGCCTGCTGGCCCGGGAGGATTTCGAGGCTTTCGTTCCGCCGGGCTATCCCTGCCCCGAGGCCACGGCCCTGTCCGAGGCCCTGGCCGCGTTGCCCATGGGCGACGCGGCGCGACGGGTCTACGTCGGCCCGGTGGCCGCCCTGCCCCAGCCGCAATTTTTCTTCTCTCCCCGCGACCTGGCCAAGACGCCGAAACTCGGCCGGGGGTCCTGCTTCATCGCACCGCTCTACGACAAGTATCGGCCGGACCGCCGCATCGGCGCCCTGGCCCTCGGCGACGTCGACTCCGGACGCTACACGCCGCTGAAGGGCACGGATTTTCTGGAGCATTTCTGCGAAGTTTTGTCCGGCGATCTGCTCCACGTCAAGATCCACGAGGAACTCGTCCGGCAGCGCGATTCCGACGAGCTCACCGGCATCCCCAACCGGGCCTATCTGCGCCGCAACGGGCCGGCGCTCCTGAGCCTGGCCGCGCGCAAGGGCACGCCGGCGGCGCTGCTTTTCTGCGACCTCGACCGGTTCAAGGCCGTCAACGACCTGTTCGGCCACGAGACCGGCGACGCCGTCTTGTGCGACGTGGCCCGAGCCATGGCCGGCCGCGTGCGGGCCTACGACCTCCTGGCCAGGCTCGGCGGGGACGAGTTCGTGGTGCTCATGCCCGACGCCGGCCCGCAAGAGGCGGCCATAATGGTCAAGCGGCTGCGGGCCTGCGTGGCCCAGGTGGCCAGGGACCGGGGACTTTCCGGTTCGCCGGGTCTGTCCGTGTCCATCGGCGTGGCCATCTCCGCCCCGGACCAGACCATCGACGATTTGACGCGGCAGGCCGATGCCGCCATGTATGCCGACAAGCGTTCCGCGCCGACACCCTGATCCTCCCGTGGAGACTCCATGTTCCTGACGCTTTCGCTCCTCGCGCCGCGCCCGTCGCCTCTGCGGCCGCTCCTCGCCGTCCTGGCCCTTGCGCTCGGCCTGCTTTGCGCGCCCGCCCCGGCCCCTGCCGCCGCCATGAGGCCGGCCGCCCTGCTCGCCGCCATGAGCCTGGAGGAAAAGGTCGGCCAGATCTTCATGGTCTGGTTCGAGGGGCCGACCGTCTCCCCGGACACGGATGCCCTGATCAGGGAGCGCCACCTCGGCGGCGTGATCCTCTACGCCGCGCCGGGTAACGTCGTCTCGCCGCGGCAGGTGGCCACGCTCACGGCCGGCCTCCAGGAGACGGCCGCCGGCACCCGGCTGGGGCTTGGGCTCCTCGTCGGCGTGGACCAGGAAGGCGGGCCCGTGGCCCGGCTGCGCCAGGGGTTCACGGTCTTTCCGAGCCAGATGGCCCAGGCCGCCGCCGGCCGGCCGGACCTGGTCCGCCGCGCCGCCGCCGCCACGGGCCGTGAACTCGCCGCCGTGGGCGTCAACGTCGATTTCGCGCCGGTGGCCGACGTCAACGTCAATCCGGCCAATCCCGTCATCGGCATCCGGTCCTTCGGCTCGGACCCGGCCGCCGTGTCGCGGCTGGCCGCCGCGGCCACGGCCGGCTACCGCGAGGCGGGCGTCGTGTGCACGCCCAAGCATTTCCCCGGCCACGGCGACACGGCCGTGGACTCCCACGTGGGCCTGCCCCGGGTGGACCACGACGCGGCCATGCTCGCCCGGGTAGACTTCCCGCCGTTTCGGGCCTCTTTCGCGGCCGGTGCGCCAGCGGTCATGACCGCCCACGTCCTGTCGCCGGCCCTGGAGCCCGAGGCCCTGCCGGCCACGCTCTCCCGGCGCGTCCTGACCGGAGTCCTTCGGGACCGACTCGGCTTTAGCGGCGCGATCTTCACGGATTCGCTGGGCATGGGGGCCGTGGCCGCCACCTTCGGCACGCCCGAGGCCGCCGTCCTGTCCCTGGCCGCCGGGGCCGACGTGCTGCTCATCGGCGCGGACGTCGGCCGGCCGGCCGCCGAGCGCCTGGAGGCCATGGACCGGGTGGCCGCGGCCGTGCGCTCGGGCCGGGTGCCCATGGCCCGCCTGGACGCGGCGGCGCTGGCGGTGCTGCGCTTGAAGGAACGTTACGGCCTGCTGCATGCGGCCTCGTTCTCCAAACCCGCCCGGGGCTTCGAAACGCGCCTGGCCACGCCGGACAGCGCCGCCCTGGCCCGCGACATCGCCACGCAGGCCCTGACGGCCTTCGGCCCCGTCGCCCCGGCCCTGCCCGCCGGTCGCGACTCCGGCACGCTGGTGGTGCGGCCGCGCCTGGGCCGCGAGGCCGTGGACGCCGAGGCCGAGGCGGGCATCCTCGCCTGGAGCGGCCCGAGAACGCTTTTCCTGCCCGCGGACCCGGGCGAGGCCGACCTGGCCCGGGCCGTGGCGCAGGCCGGCCCGGCCCGGCGCGTGATCCTGCTCGTCACCGACGCCCGGGGCAAGGCCGGCCAGCGACGCCTGGCCGAGGCCCTTTCCGGGGCGGCCGGGGACCGGCTTTGCCTCGTCGCGGCCCAGTCGCCCTACGACCTGCCGCTCCTGCCCCGGGCCGGGGCGCGCCTGGCCACGTACGGCGAGACCGAGGCGGGCATGGCGGCGCTCGGCCGGGCGCTTTTCACGAACTTTCGCCCGACCGGCCGCTGTCCGGTCGAACTGCCGCAAGCCGAAACGCAGACGCATTCGTAGCGGAAAAGACGCCGCATCGGCATGCGGCGATGCAAAAGCCGTTCATGGGCATTGACGTTTCGCTGCCCTTGGTTTCAACTCGACCGAAAGAACTTGGAGAGTTCCCATGCAGGAGCAAACGAACGCCTCGCCGGCCCTCCCCCTTCTCATCCTGGGCGTGTTGTTGAGCCTGTGCATCGTTGCGGCGGCTCTCGTACCCAACATCATCGCCGCCGTGGCGGCGGGCCTTGCCGGCTGCGTCGCGACCTGGCTGCTGGTGGGCCGCGCCCTTGCCCCGTCGAACGCCCTGTATGCGGGACTGATCAAGATCAAGGAACACCCGAGGACCTTTCTCATGGACGAGGTCCTCTCCTGGAAGGCGTGGGGTCCCATGGGCGAGGCGGCCAGCGACGTCCTGTCCTTCAACATGAGCCGTCGCGAATACTACCGGGCGGCCATCCTGCACGTGGGCACGCCCTTTTTCATCTGCAACAAAGACGGCGTCATCACCCATGCCAGCAACGCCTTGGCCCAGATGCTGCAGAAGGATGAGAAGTCCGTGGTGGGCCGCACGGTGAGCCAGGCCTTCTACAACAAGGACGGGATCTCCATCACCGAGAAGGTGCTGGCCGCGGGCGGCGCCAAAGTCGCCGAGAGCGACCTGACCCTGTGGAACGGCACGATCCTGGCCTGCCACTTTTCCGTGAGCTGCTTTCACGGAGAAAAAGGGGATCTGCTCGGCGCGGTCACCTGCATCACGGACCTCTCCGGCCTGCGCGAAAAGCAGGCCCAGCTCGAAACCGCCCAAGCCAATCTGCACAACCTCGGCAGCGAGATCAACGAACTGGCCCAGCGCGTGGCCTCGGCCTCGGAAGAGCTTTCCGCTTCTTCCGACGAACAGGCCCGAGGCGCGCAGCAACAGAAAGGCCAGGCCGACGCCGTGGCCACGGCCATGGAGGAAATGACGGCCACGGTCGTGGAGGTGGCCAAAAACGCCTCCCGCACCTCCGAGGCCGCCGACGCCGCCAACCACGCCGCCGAGAACGGCACGGCGGAAGTCCGCAACGCGGTCTCGGGCATCCAGTCCGTGGCCGAATCCGCCGGCAAGCTCGGCCAGGTACTCACCACCCTGGATGGCCAGGCGGCGGAAATCGGCCGCATCATCGGCGTGATCAACGACATTGCCGACCAGACCAATCTCCTGGCGCTCAATGCCGCCATCGAGGCGGCCAGAGCCGGCGAGGCCGGGCGCGGCTTCGCCGTGGTCGCCGACGAGGTCAGAAAACTCGCCGAAAAGACCATGACCGCCACCAAGGAAGTGGAAAACTCCATCCACCAAATACAGGACGGTTCCCGCCACGCCGTGGCCTCCATGAAGGAGACCGAAACGCGCGTGACCGGCAGCACCGAGGCCACGACCAAGGCCGGCGAGGCGTTGGGCCGCATCATGACGCGCATCCGCGAAGTCACGGGGCAGGTGACCCAGATCGCCACGGCCGCCGAGCAGCAGTCCGCCGCCGCCGAGGAAATCAATCACAACATCGAGGTCATCGCGGAAGTCGCCCGTGAGGCCGACGAGGGCGCGAGCCAGACCGCCCAGGCCACGCGCGAACTGGCCGAACTGGCCCAGTCCCTGCTGCGCCTGGCCGGGGCCTTCGCCGAGCGACACGAAAAGGACCTCAAGCTGCGGGCCTCGGCCGGGAACATGAAGGGCATCCTGCCCAAGCTCATGCAGGAATTCATCCGGGAACGCTACGGCGAAGCCGTCTACGAAAGCCTGCAGGAGGACATGGGGCACCCGACCTTCCTGCCCACGCAGAACTATCCGGACCAGGTCCTGCGCCAGATGGCCGAGTTGGCCGCTGCCAAGGCCGGGCAGACCCCAGGCGAGGTCTTCCAGGCCCTCGGCCGCTACACCATCAAGGGCTTCAAAAAGCTCTACCCCCGCTACTTCAAGGGCGGCACCCTCAAGGAATTCTACCTGACCATGAACGAGACCCATGCCAAGCTGACCAAGGACATGCCTGGCCTGCAGCCGCCCAAATTCACCTACGAGGACAAGGGCGACCGGTTGATCATGACCTACCACTCCCGTCGCGGCTATCCGGAATATTTCGAGGGCATCCTGCGCGGCGCGGCCGAGTTCTATCAGGTGCCTGCGCGGATCACCGTCTCCACCTCCGGCGACGGCTCCTCGGCCCGGGCGGAGATCGTCTTCCCGCCTGAGCGGGGCGCGCGCCCCAAGGCTCTCGGCGCGTAAACGCCCTTCCCGTCCGGTCGGGCGGCAGCCCCGCCGCCCGACCGGAACGCTCGGTTTCCGGCCCCTCCACCGACGTTTCCGTCGACGCACGCGCGGCCGCATCTTTCCCGGGCGGGAGGGGTGCACGCGCCGCATCCTGACAAGGACAGCAGGCAACTTTGCCCCGGTTCGGGGGCAACGCCCGACCGAGCAGCCCGCATCAGAAGAAATGCGCCGCAACGCTTTTAGGGAATTCCATATTGAGGACCGGCGCTCCACGGAGGCAGCCCAGGCGGCGGCGGACGACACGCTCAGGGCCGCAGGCCCGTCGGAAGGCGTGATGCCTGCCTAGGCCCCTTCGCTCTCGGGAAAGACCAGGCGGAAGGCCGTGCCGGACGGCCCGGAACCGTAGGTCAGCGCGCCGCGCAGCTGCCGGGAGAGCTGCACCACCAGCTGCATGCCGAGGGACTTGACCCGGTCGGGATGGAAATCCTCGGCCAGCCCCCGGCCGTCGTCCTCCACCGCTCCGCGCACCATGCCCCCCTCCTGGGAGACGCTCACGCGGATGGTCCCGACCTGGCGGTCCAGGAAGGCGTGCTTGACGGCGTTGGTCACCAGTTCGTTGACGATGAGCCCGAAGGGGATGGCCTTGTCCACGGGCACGCGGCATTCGGCCAGTTCCAGGGAAAAGCCGATGCTTTTCTCGCCGCGCAGGGACTGCACCAGCTTG
>NZ_JARKOZ010000022.1 GCF_029978005.1 Solidesulfovibrio sp.
GCTTCGGCGGCGCGCGGCCGCCAGGGCCGGGCGGCCACGGCCCCAAGCGCCAGCCGGGCCCGTTCCACGCGGCCCCCGGAAAGGCGCAGGGCGGCCGCGATGTTGGCCAGCGCGAAATCCCACACCGGCCTGTCCCGGACCTTCTCGAAATAAAACGTCGCCCCGGCCCAGGCCGCGGGCAGGCGGATCTCGGTCAGCAGGTCGCCGGGGCGAAGGGTCGTCAGGCGCGTGACGTCCGTATCCGGGCCGATGAAGAAGTCCTCGGCCGCCATCTCCCGCTTGCCCGAGGCGTTATGGACCACCAGCCGGGCCTCCAGGGCCACCAGGGCCGGGGCGGTGTCGGACGGCGACACGGCCACGCAGCGGCTGGCCCCGAGGATGGCGTGCTCCCGGTTCATGCCCTCCGGGGTGTCGGCGTAGCAGATGTTGCCGCCGGCCCGGTAGCAGGACCAGCCGGCCCGGTAGTACCAGCAGCGCGCGTCCTGGGCGATGTTGCCGCCGAGGGTGCCCTGGTTGCGGATCTGCGGCGAGGCCACCTCGCCGGCGGCCAGGGCCAGCAGGCCGAAGCGCTCGCGGATGCGCGGATGGCGGGCCACCTCGGTCAGGGTTGTCATGGGCCCGACGACGAGGTCGCCGCCGTCCTCGCGCACGCCGCGCAGGGCGTCGATGCGGGACAGGTCGATGACCGCCTCGGGCCTTTTGACGCCGTCCTTGAACCGTTCCAGGCTGTCGAGGCCGCCGGCCAGGAGCCAGGCTCCGGCTCCGAGGCGTCGGGCCAGGTCCAGGGCGTCCTCCACGGTCGCCGGCTGGTAGAGGGCGAAGGGCTGCATGCTGTCGCGTACGGTCGCCATGGTCGTTCTCCCGCCGCCGGCTGTCCCGGCGGCGTCGTTTCCAGTGTCGCGCTCTCGAAATCCGCGCATGCGAATTTCGAGAACGATAATTTCAACCAACTATATTTCCATAAAATATTGCCATATTTTTATGGAACGCCACGCTAGACGTTGGCTGAAAGCCCGTGGTCCCTGGGCCTGGCGTCGGGTTCGAGGGAGGCCAGGATCATGTCCGGCAGGATGGGGGCGCGCCGGAAGCGGTCGTCGCCCAGGGCGTCGGACAGGGCGTTGAGCAGGGCTGCGGCGGCCGCGCCCGTGGGCGGCTCGCCGATGCCGCGCGCGCCGATGGGCGTTTCCGGGTCCGGGATGCCCACCGAGGACCAGCCTGTTTTTTGCGGCAGTTCGAGGATGGTCGGCGGCTTGGTCTGGTAGAAGCGGCTCCCCAGCGGCATGCCGTAATGCCGGTCGAAGACCCAGCGCTGGCCGGTGACGTGGCCGAGGCCGAGCATGGACCGGCCGACCACCTGGCCGCCGAAGGCCCGGGGATGGACCACCACGCCCGAGTCGGCCGCGGCGTGGAAGTCGACCACGCGGTACATGCCCGTGGCCGTGTCCACCTCCACCTCGGCGAAGGTCGCCACGTAGGAGAAGCTCTGGCCGTCGCGGGGAAAGGTGTCCTTGGCCACGGCGAGCAGGCCCTGTCCGGCCAGGGCTTGCGCCGAGGCCTTGGTCAGGGCGTGGAGGCCGGCCGAGATTTCGTGGCCGTCGTAGGCGCCGCCGAGGGCCATGGCCCGGCGCGCCGCCTCGCCGAAGTCGAGGCCCCGGCCGTCCGAGGCGCGGGACACCCGGCCGCCGGCGACCGCGTAGTCCTCGGGTGCGCCGCCCAGGGTTTGCGCGGCGATCTCCTTGAGCTTCTTCTTCGCGTCGAGGCTTGCCGCCAGGGCGGCCCGGGACATGGCGTGGATGGTCTGGCTGCCGCCGGAGACGCAGCTCCAGGGCAGGTGCTTGCCGGTGTCTCCCCAGACGATCTCGCAGGCCTCCCAAGGCACGTCCATGGCGTCGGCCAGCACCCGCTGCACGTCGGAGAACGATTCCGTGCCCAGGTTGCCGATGCCGCAGTGGATGCGCAGTCGCCCCTCGGGCGTGATGACGAAGAGCCCGTCGAAGCCGATGGTGCCGGCCACGAAGCTGCCGAGCCCCACGCCGAGCCCCCGGCGCCTGCCGTCCCCCAGATCCCGGGGAAGCGCCTGGCGCGCCTGCCAGCCGAAGGCCGCCGCGCCCTGGTCCAGGGCTTCCTTGACGAAGGCGCTGGTGGCGTGGGGCCGTTTGCCGCCGGCTCCTGCGGCGTCGTAGGGGGCCTTGCCGGCCGGGGCGTTGACGCGGCGGATGGCCACCTGGTCGAGCTTGAGCTCCCGGGCCGCCTTGGCCAGCACCCGGTCCATGAGCATCACGCCCTGCACGCCGCCCGGGCCGGTCTGGTACATGCGGGTCGGGGTGTTGGTCAAAACGGCCAGCCCCCGCCAGCGCATGGCCTGGGGCTGGTAGAGCAGGGACACGATGCGCCCGGACATGGCGGCGTCGTTGTTCTCCTCGTAGGGCCCGTTGTCCTGGAGCACGTACATGTCCAGGGCCAAAAGCCGCCCGTCGGCGGCGAAGCCGGCCCGCAGGCGGCCGATGCAGCTCGGCCTGGCCCGGCCGATGGCCTGCTCGAGCTCGCGGCCGACGCGCATCATGACCGGGGCGTTGGCCTTCTTGGCCAGAAGCGCCGGGATGACGAGCGATATGCCGGCCGTGCCCTTGCTGCCGAAGCCGCCTCCCGTGAATTCGCTGATGAAGACGATCCGCTCCGGCGGGATGCCGAGCCAGCGGGAGATGGCCGGCACGGTCTGCATGGTGCTTTGCGTGCCGGTGTGGATGAAGACCTTGCCGTTTTGCCAGTAGGCCAGGGTGGAGCGGGTCTCCAGGGTCTGGTGGCTGACGTTCGGCGTCACGAAGGTCTCGTCGAGGACCAGGGCGGCCTTGGCGAAACCGGCCTCGAGGTCGCCGTAGGCCCATTCCCGGGACGGCTTGCCGAGCGGCAGGCGATGCGGCCCGGCCGCGGCGAAGTCCGCCTCGGTCCAGGAGAGCCGGCCCACTTGCGCCATGGCCGGCGCGCCGTCGGGCCCGGCCGGCGGCTGGAGCCAGACGTTGCCGTCGCCCCGGGCGGCGGGCCCGCCCGGGCGCAGGCTGTCCAGGGGATCGATCACGAAGGGCAGGGGGGAAAAGGCGATGTCGATCTTGGCGATGGCCTCGGCCGCGGCGGCCTCGGTTGCGGCGGCCACAGCCAGCACGGGCTCGCCGGCGTAGAGGGGCTCCATGGTGAGCGCCGGCTCGGCCCATTTGTTGGCCCGGATCACCGAGCCGGTGTCCGTGACGGTGTCGGCCGGGGCGGGCAGGTCCTCGGCGGTGAGGATGGCCCGCACGCCGGGCACGGCCAGGGCGGCGCTCGTGTCCAGCCGCGCCACCTTGGCGTGGGGCATGGGGCTGGTCAGGAGCTTGCAAGCGAGCATGCCCTCGATCCGGAAGTCCTCGGAGAAACGGGCCGTGCCCGTGAGCTTGGCCCGCAGGTCGGGCGTCACGTAGTCGTGGCCGGTGAGCCTGGGGGTGAATGGCGCGTCGTGTTGCGGCATGGTGTTAGGCCTTCCTCATGGAGGCGGCTCCGTTTTGGAGCGCGGTGAGGATCTTGTCGTAGTCCTGGCAGCGGCACAGGTTGCCCGAGACGCCGTGGGCCAGCTCCGCCCGGGTCGGGTCGGGATTGGTCTTGAGAAAGCCCAGGGTGGCCATGAGGAATCCCGGGGCGCAGTAGCCGCACTGGAAGCCCTGGGCGTCGAGCACGCCCTGCTGCAAGGGGTGCAGGCCGCCGTCGGGGCGCGTCAGCCCCTCGACGGTGAGGATCTTGGCGCCCCGCACGCTGTGGGTCAGCGTGGAGCAGGAGTAGCGGGGCACGTCGTCGACGAGCACGGTGCAGGAGCCGCATTCGGCCCGGTCGCAGCCGATCTTCACGCTGGTCAGGCCCAATTTGTAGCGCAGCGTCTGGGCCAGGGTCTCGTGGGGCAGCACGTCCACCCGGCGCTGCTGGCCGTTGACGTCCAGGGTGATGAGCCGCTCCACCGCGCCTGGAGGGCCGGCAGGAGCGGCCCCGGCCGGGCCGGAGAAGAGCGCCCCGGAGCAGGTGACGACGCCGGCGGCGATGACGCTCTTGATGAACTGCCGCCGGGTCATGCCGCTTGGCCGGAGGGTTTCGGGATCGTGTTCTGGCATGGCGGTTCGCCTTGTGGGCCTGGCGCGCCAGGCGTTGCGGTTTCCACGGGGCGGGGCCGGGACGGCCCGGTCACGCTTGCAGTTGTTTACGCGATTTTTCGACGGGCGGGGAAGCCGGATTCTCCTGAAGATGTGCCGGATTCTCCAGGAGACGTTTGGCCGAGTGGCCCGTGGGACGGATTGTTTGACGGTAGGCCTAGTTATGGTGGGAGCTGCCGCCGGAGGCGAGTCCGCGTGCGCCGCCGTTTTTCTGGTGGGGTTGCCTATTTCTCCGGTTTCATGCACACAGGCCCCATCATTGGCCAGGCGGCGAAGAACGGACCGCAGGGCGGAGGACGACATGGCGAACGCGGCAAGTCTGGAAGCGCGCGGGTACGAACCCGAAGACCGGCGGATGGCGGAGATGATCGCGGACCTGGCTCCCCAGGAGGGCGTCTCGGAGACGCGGGTCCCGGGCGTGTTCGTCATGCGGGCGAGCCATTCCCAGCCCCGTCGGCCGGTGGTCTACACGCCGAGCGTGGTCATCGTGGCCCAGGGCCGCAAGATCGGCTACGTGGGCAACGCGGTGCACATCTACGACCGCGACCACTACCTGGTGCTGTCGGTGCCCATCCCCTTCGAGTGCGAGATCGCGCTGGCCACGCCGCGCGACCCCTTCCTGGCGCTCAAGGTCGCCGTGGACACGGTGGGCCTAAGCGAACTCATGATGGACATGCACCCGACCGAGCAGGGCATCCCGCCGGTGAGCGCCGTGTGTTCGAGCCGGCTGCCCCACGAGCTCCACGACGCCGCCCTGCGACTGCTGACCTGCCTGGGCTCCCGGCAGGACAGCCATATCCTCGGGCGCCAGCTGGTGCGCGAAATCCTCTACCGGGTGCTTCAGAGCGACCAGGGCATCTCGCTGCGGGCCCTGGCCGGGGTCGGGGGCAACTTCGGGCACATCGCCCGCGCGCTCCAGCGCATCCACGCCGACTACGCCAGCCCCCTGGACGTGGAGGGCCTGGCCGGCACGGCCGGCATGAGCGTGTCGGCCTTCTTCCAGCACTTCAAGACCGTGACCTCGAGCACGCCCATCCAGTACATCAAGAGCATCCGACTCCACAAAGCCCGGCTGCTCATGGCCAAGGCCGGCCATTCGGCCAAGGCCGCCTCGGCCGCCGTGGGCTACGCCAGCACGTCCCAGTTCAGCCGCGAGTTCAAGCGCTTCTTCGGCGCGAGCCCGAGCGAGGAGGCGGCGAAGCTGCGGCACCTGCAACTGGCGGAATAGGCCCTTCAGGTCAGCGAAGCCTCGCCTTCGAGCATCTCCAGGACCCGGGCGACCAGGGCCACGAAGGCCGGGTCGGCCCGGCCGCGCGGCCGGGGAAGCGCCACGGGCAGGTCGGCCAGCACCCGGCCCGGCCGGGCGGACATGACCACCACCCGGTCCCCCAGCCAGACCGCCTCGTCCACGGAATGGGTGACGAACACGATGGTCGTGCGCCGCCGCTGCCAGACCTTGAGCAGCTCCTTTTGCAGCAGGATGCGGGTGTAGGCGTCCAGCGCCCCGAAAGGCTCGTCCATGAGCAGGGCCTGCGGCCGGTTGCACAGCGCCCGGGCGATGGCCACGCGCTGGCGCATGCCGCCGGAGAGCTCGTGGGGCATGGCGGCGGCGAACTCCTCCAGCCCGACGAGGCGCAGGTGCTCGCGGGCGCGCTCCAGGCGGCCGCCCCTGCCCAGGCCGGCGAATTCCGGGCCCAGGGCGACGTTTTCGAGCACCGTGCGCCAGGGCAGCAGCGAATATTCCTGGAACACCATGCCCACCTCGGGCCTTGGGGCGCGCATGTGCCGGCCGTGGATGACGACCCGGCCGGCGCAGGCCGTCTCCAGCCCGGCGGCGATGCGCAGCATGGTGGACTTGCCGCAGCCCGACGGACCGACCACGCAGACGAATTCGTTGTGCCCCACCTCGAGGTCCACGTCGTTAAGGACCTCGATACGCCGGCCGGACAGGGAAAATCCCTTGCCCAGGCCCTCGATGCGAAGGGCCGCCCCGGACGTCATCTGTCCAGCCGCTTCCATGCGAACTTCCTTTTTTCGAGCAGCCGGAAGCCGGCGTCGAGCACCGCGCCCACCAGGCCGATGGAGATCATGCCGGCCATGACCACGTCGGTCCTGGCCATGGTGTAGGCGTGTGTGATGAGGTAGCCCACGCCGGAGAGGCTTCCCGGCAGCATCTCGGCCGAGACCAGGCACATCCAGGAGACGCCCAGGCCGATGCGCATACCGTTGACGACCGACGGCGCGGCCGCGGGCAAAAGGATCTTCCAGAAGATGCCCCAGGGCCGCGCCCCGAGCACCCGGGCCGCGTCGACGAGCGTGCCGCGCACGGTGCGCACGCCGTGAATGGTGCTGGCCAGCACCGGATAGAAGCCGCCGAGGAAGATGATGGCGATCATGGAGAGCTTGAAGTTGTTGAGGTAGATGTAGGCCGGGCCGCGCTGGACCCCGGCCAGGCTGGCCAGACTGGCCACGCCGAACCAGGCCAGCACCAGCGGCACCCAGGCCAGGGGCGGAATGGGGCGAAAGAGGCTGAGAAAGGGCCCAAGCAGCCTGTTGATCCCGCCGTAGTGCCCCATGGCCAGGCCCAGGGGCACGGCCAGGGCCACGGCCGCGGCGTAGCCGATGCACACCCGCACGAGGCTCACGGCCACGTTGCGGGCCAGGGAACCCATGGAAATGAGGTCGGCCCCTGGCGCGAGCAGGATGTCCGCCACCTCGCCGAGGCGCGGCAGGATGATCGGATTGCCGGTGCGCCGGGCCAGGTACTCCCAAAGGACGAGAAAAAGGGCCGGCACCGCCAGCCGGGCCAGAAAGCCGGGGATCGCCTGCTTCACCTCTCGCGCCGCCCTTGCCGCCCGCGTTCCCTCCGGACGGCGCGCGCGGGCGCGGCCGGAGGCGGGCGACGGCTGTGCCGCCGGGGGCCGGGCTGCGCCTTGGCCCCCGCGCGGCGTGGAAAACGGCCCGGACGCCCCGGGCCGGGGGATGTCACGACGGCGAGGCCCGGGTCAGGGCTTGGCCTTCTCGATGAAGCGCATGTCGAAGAGCAAGGGTTTGACGTCGTCCATGGACTTGCCCTTGAGCTGGCCCGTGAACTTCTGCATGCCGTCGAGCACGGCGAGGTAGTTGCCGGTGTTGCGCATCCAGGAGTCGGAAAAGCTCGTGAGGAAGGAGAGCGACGCGGCCTTGCCGGCCTCGGGCGGCATGCCGATCCACTCGGCCGTGAGGGCCCCGGCCTCGCTCTTGTGCTCGTCGCACCACTTGTTGGCGGCGACCACCAGGTCCACGAAGGCCTGGACCGCGGCGGGGTGCTCGGCGATGCATTTGCCCCCGGCCACGGTCACGCAGCAGGGGTAGTCGCGCCAGGCCCCGGCCGGGGGCAGGTCGCGCAGGTCGGCGACCACCCGGCCCACGCCTTTGGCCACGGCCATCTCCGGAAAGGGCGAGGGCCCGACCACGGCGTCGACCTGCTTGGCCGTCAGCGCCGGAATCATGTTGGTGGTTTCCTTGAGGTCCACCAGGAGCACCTTGGCCGCGGCGTCGTTCGGGTTTTCCGTCACGGCGACGCCGGCCTGCCTGAGCGCACCCTCGAAGACGATCTTGGGCGCGGAGGTGGGCGAGTGGTAGCCGATCTTGATGGGCTCGGGCGCGGCCTTGGCCTTGGCCACGAGGGAATCGAAGTCGGTCAGGTCCGAATCCTTGGGCGCCACCAGGGCCATGCCCTCGGTCTGCAGCGGGGCCACCACCTTCATGGCCGTGCCCTTGTCCACGCCGGCCATGATGGCCGTCACCGAGGCCATGGCCAGGTCCACGTGGTTCTGGGCGAAAAGGGCCGCCGTCTCCGCGCCGCTTTTGGCCACCACGAGGTCGAGCATGGCCACGGGCTTGTCGCCGAGCATGAGCTCGTAGCGCTCCTTGGGGGCCACTGTCTTGAGGTAGGCCCCGTTGCCCAGGGACTTGAAGGCCTCGCCGCGCAGGGCGGCGACCATGAGCGGGGTGTGGTGGGTGGTGAAGACGTAGCTGACCTTGAGTTCCGGCAGGGTCTCTGCCGCCAGGGCGGGGAGGGCGGCGGCGAGGACCAGGGTCAGGGCCAGGAGGAAGGCGCGCATGGTGTCTCCTTGTTCGGGTTAGAGCAGTTCCAGAAAGGCTTCGACCCGCGTGCGCAACTGCTCGGTGTCGGCGTCGGCGTAGTCCGTCTCGATGTGCAGCGTGGGCAGGCCGTGTCTTTCCCGCATATGCGCCGCCGCCACCGGGGCTTCCACGTTGTAGGTGTGGCAGCACTGCCAGGTGAGGTCGACCAGGCCGTGGGGCCGCATTGCGGCCGTCAGCCGGTCGAGGAGGGCCAGGCGGCCGGTGTTGGGGGTCATGACCGAGCAGGGGATGCGCAGGTAGCGCCGGGCGATGGCGGCCAGGGGATCGCCCGTTTCTTCCACCAGCCCGTCGAAGCTCTTGACTCCCGAGCAGTTCTCGGCGGCCACGACCACGCCCCCGCTTTTCTCGATGAGGCGCAAAAGCTTCTCCGAGCCGCGCCCGGTGGGGCAGCCCGTCAGCAGGATGCGCTTGGCGTCCCGGGGCACGCAGGACTCGCCGGCGGCGATCCTGGCCTCGAGGTCGGCCAGCAGCTCGCGCAGCACCCCGGCATAGGCGAGCGGGTCGGCCGTGAAGCCCTTGGCCTCGGTGACGTAGAGCATGTCCAGGCCGCTTAGGGGCACGCACGGCCCCCGGGAGGTGGAGAGCACCCGGGAGAGCAGGCGGCGCACTTCGTTTTGACCGCGTATCTCCTCGGCCAGGGCTTCGTCCGTGACGACGTTTCCCGTGGCCTTTTCCAGAAAATCCTTGAAACGGCGCACCTCGCCCAGCCAGTAGGCGTCCTGGGCTGGACCGACCGCCGCCGGCAGGTGCATGAGGTGCAGGGGCTTTATGCGCCCCAGGTGCTCGTACATCTTCTTCTTGCCGTCGCAGGTGGTCTCGCCCACCAGCAGGTCCGAGGCGGCGAAGTAGGGGCAGGTCCCGGTGACGGCGTAGCCGTAGCTCGATTTGATCAGCGGACAGAGGTTGGCCGGCAGCGTCTGCTCGGCCGCCGGGATAGGGGCCTGCTTCTTGCCGCAAAGCCCGACCGGTATGGCCCCGGCGGCGCGCACCAGCTCCACCGGCGCGTAGGTGCAGTAGATGCCGACGACCAGCGTCCCGGCGTCCTTGCGGGGTTCGATGTCCGCCAGGAACCGGTCGGCCAGGCCGTCGAAGCGTTCCATGATGGCTGGGCGCATGCTGCCTCCGGGAGACTGTCGGGTGTCGGAAAGCCGCGGCGGGTCGCGCCGGAAGGGCGGCTTATGCCTGGTGAGGCATATCCCCACGGGATGAAACGATTTTATCCTATGATGCGATTTCATATCTGTAAAATTGATAGTTCCAATCGATGGATGGCATTGGCATCGGAAATTGCCATCCGGGTCGGAAAGGGACCGCCGAGGAGGAGGGCCTCGCGGACCTCGGGCCGGCCGGTCCGGGAAGTTGGCGGCGGCTCACGGAGTTCCCGTGCGTTCCCCGGCTTTCTTCGCGTGCTCCTGGGGGGTAAAAAAAGAAGGTGCCTTCGTATCTTGACGCCCCGGACAGGGAGGATTATCTCTTCCGGGAAAGTGAAGGTACCTTCCTAAAACAATCCATCAAGGAGCATGAAGATGTTTGGACACGGCATGCATGGCCGCCTGGGCGGCCACGGCGAAGGGGAAAGGGGCGGCCCGCGGCGCGGCTTGCGCGGCGGCCACGGCGACGGCGCTGAAAACGGCGAACGCGGCGGTCATGGCGGGCAGCGCGAACCCGGTGGGCGCGACGGGCAGAGAAGCCACGGCAGCCACTGCGGCCAGGGCCGGCACGGCGGGCAGAGTGGCTACGGCAGGCGCGGCCACGGCCGGTTCCACGGCTGGCGTGGAACCGGGACCCAGGCCGGGCAGCGGCCGCAGCGGGGACAGGAGCCCGACAGGGCCGCTGGCCTCGCCCCGGCCCAGGTCGCGGGCGTCGCGCGCTGTCCCCTGTGCGACAAGCACTGCCCCCTGGACGACCTGTCCTGCGGCAAGGGCCGGCGTCTGGCCGGCCGGCGCGGCGCGGAGGCGCTGGGCGGCCAATGAGCGCGCAAAACGACGCCCCGGATGCCGTGGACAGCCTGGAGCTGGCCATGCTCTTGCGCCGGGTCGCCCGGCGCATGGCCCGGTTCCACCACGGCCGCGACCAGGGCCGCCAGGCGCAGGAGCATGTGCTGGCCCTGGTGCGCCGCCACGGCGGCATGAGCCAGGCGGAACTGCTGGAGCGGCTCGACGTGCGTTCCTCGTCGCTGAGCGAACTGCTGGCCAAGCTGGAGAAGGCCGGCCGCGTCGTGCGCGAACGCAATCCCGAGGACCGGCGCGGCTTCGTCGTCACGGCCGCAGGCGACGGCGAGCGCGAAAGCCCGGACGGGGCCATGCGTCAAAGCGCCGAGGTTCTCTTCGGCGTGCTGGATGGGCAGGAACGGCGGCAGTTGCGGGCGCTTCTCGAAAAGCTCGTCGCGCCCTTGCGGGAGGTTGACGACGGCCCCCACGGACGCGGACCCGGCCCGGGACGCCGCCCGGGCGGCGGTCGCGGACGCCGGGGCGGTTCCGGACGGCATGGTCGCCATGACGACGGGGAATGAAACGGCGTAAAACAGCCACGGAAAGGAGACAGCGATGGCGATGCACCGCTACGACATCACGGTGGAAGAGGCGCAAGGGGAACGGCGGCGGCTTGCCTGCGAGGCGTCCAGCCACGACGACCTCATGGCCCTGGCCGGCACGGTGGTCGCGGACGATCCGCGCGCCTTGCGCCTGCTCCTGGGAGCGAAGCTCCTGGGCGGGGTGTTGCTGGAGGACCGGGATAATCCGCTTTACAAGGATTTCCTCCCCCAGTTCGGCGCGTTCATGCGGGCCCTCAAGGGCGCGTGGCGGACAGAGCTCAGGGCGGGCTCGTTTCAGTCTTCAAACACCGCGCGTTCTGCCTGAAGAGAAATCACCGCGCGGCCGTGCGCCCGGACAGGGGCCAAGGGCCGGGACGCAGCGTCAACGTGAAGTCGTTCTCCCCGGGCTCGGCCAGGGATGCGTTCAGGTCCCCTCCGGCCAGCCGCAGGGGCGGCAGCGCCCTGGCGTCCAGGTCGGCCTCCAGGTACATGCCGTCCACGTTCCACGACGGCGAGAGGAACCCGGCCTGCTCCCCCCGCTCCATACGAAAGGACAGCAAGAGCGACGTCACGGGTTCGTCGAACCGCAGCCGCCTGGTCACGTAGCGGCCCGGCGGCGTCCAGGAGCATTCCTCGCCGCCCGTTTCCGCAACCAGGGGCCGCCAGGACTTGCCCTGGTCGATGGAGGCGAAGACCCGGGCCGCGTTTTCCGGGCATTTGCGGCAGGGGTTGGCGTAGACTTGCGGAAAGGTCTTGAGGCGCAGCTCCCGCACCGGCAGGGCCGAGACGAAGGTGTAGGTGAAGGCGCAGCCCCCATCCCCCCGGCAGACGAGTTCCCCCCGGAGCCGCCGGGACGGGGCCAGCTCCTCGGCGTGGGTCATGGCCTCGGTAAAGCGCGCCGGATCGGTCCAGTCCGGGACGAAGTAAAGCCGGCCCGCGCCGCCCGGGGTGAGGGTCAGGACGCTGCCGCGCGGGGCGATGACCGGCACGGAAAGCGTCCGGTCGCCCAGGCGCAGGGTGGGCATGACGATGTTCCCGGTCAGGCGCAGGGAGGCCGGGCCGTCGCCGAAATCCGCCAGGCCGCGCAGCCGCCGCTCGGGGAAGGCGGCGGACAGCCGCGCTCCGCCCTCGGCCAGGGTCGTGTCGTAGAGGAAAAGCGCTTCGCCGCCCTCCCGGTCGTAAAGGACGCTCGCCGGCGCGAGCCCGGGATGCCGGGCGAGGAAGCGCTCGCCCTCGCCGGGCGTGCCGACCGGAAGCCCCAGGTCGGCCAGGGCGGCCTGGCCGGGCGCGGCAAAGGCGAAAAGCCCGACGTCCCGGGCGTCGTGCGCCTCCCGCCAGGGCGCGGCCCGGACATTGGCCAGCAGGTGGGCCGCCTGCCTGGCCAGGGGCGTATCCCCGGGAGCGGCCGTGCCTTCGCGGCGCACGGCCGCGGTCAGCTCGATGCCGGCCAGGTTCAGGAAGCCCTCCACCTGGCCGGGCGCATAGGTCACCCGGACATAGAGCCGCTGCCCGCCCGCGAGCTTGCCGGGTACGACGTAGCTGCGCCGGGTCTCGCGGCAGCGACTGTGGTAGAAGTCGATCTCCTCGAAAAAGCCCCGCCGCGCGGTCACGGGCTGGCCATCCACAACCGGAAAGGCCTCCTGGCCGATGACGCCGAGCGGCGTCCAGTCCCGGCCGTCGAAACTGGCTTCCACGGTCAGGGTGGAGTCGGCTGGCCTGGCCGGGTGCTGCTTGTACAGGGCGGCGGCCACGGTCAGGCGGATGTCCGACGCCTCCTGGCCCGGGGCGGCCTCGAAGGCCCAGGTCGCCTGGGCCGGCCGGGAATAGCGCGCCGGCCGCAGAAGGCCGAGCTCCTGGTCGAGGGTCATGTTCCCGGCCCGGTAGGCTTCCTCGTAGAAGCGGGGTCCCCGGAAATCGTCGGCGAAGCGGTAGACGCCGTCCGGGCCGGGATCGACGACCAGGGGGGCGCGGTTCGCCGCCGGGGCCAGGCTCACGCGGGTGGTGGTGAAAAGCGCGTCGAACTCCGTAAGCGGCAATCCGGGCTGGCGCGGCCGCGTCGCGGCGGCGTTCGTGTACACGCTGTCGATGTGCACGATGCGGCGGTAGCCCGGCCCGTCGAAGCTTCCGGCTTCGGCGAAGCGGCCGGGCAGGTGCCAGCGGGCGGCGAAGCGGCGGGTGTTGCGCTTGTAGCCGTGAAACTCCAGGGCGTCCCCGCCGCCGCCGGTTTCGTCAAGCCACTGGAAGAACTCGCGGTCGAGGCTCATGATCCGGGAATAGTAGGCGGGATAGGCGGCCAGGCTCGGCCAGGCCAGCGCCAGGCAGGCCAGGCCGGCCACGGCCGGAAGGCAGGCTTTCCCGGCGCGCCGGTCCCCAAGGAGCCGTCCGGCCGCCGCGCCAAGGGCGACCGCGCCCCGCCCGGCCAGCAGCATGAGCACCGGAAAGACCAGCACGAAATGCCGGGTGCTGAGCATCCCGCGCAGATGGCTGCGCGACCCGACGAGCACCACGGCCATGACGCCGAGCCAAAGCGATAAAAGTCCCACCGCTCCGTAGCGACGCTCGCGCAGGGCGGCCGCCACGCCGAGGCAGCAGGCCGCCAGCCACAGCACGACCCAACCCCTGGCCAGATCCGGGTCCGGCGCGATGAACTCCGCGACGATCTTCGCCACGAATCCCGGTCCCAGACCGGCCCAGGGATCGACGGCCGGATCGCGCAGGAACGCCTGGAGGAAAAAGGCCGCCGGCAGCCACGGCGCCAGGGCCAGGGCCACGCCGCAAAAGGCCAGGACCGCCGGTCGCAGCCGGCGAAGCCGGACAGCCCATCCCCCGCCCCGGCCGGACCACAGGATGGTCCCCGCGGCGTACACGCCCTGGACGGCCAGGGTGGGCAGGCCCTGGTAGCCGGCGTAGCCCATGAGCGCGGCGGCCAGGGCGTAGCAGGCCCAGGAGAGGCGGTCGCCCTCGGCCACGGCCCGGACCAGCAGCCACATGGAGGCCGTGGCAAGCGTCAGGAAGAGCGCGTAGAACTTGATGGACTGGGCGTAGTTGATGGGAAAGACGAGAAACACGGACAGCAGGCAGGCGGCCCAGGCGGCGGGCGCACCGAAGAGCCGTCGGCCGAGGAGCCAGACGAAAAGCGGCAGCAGCATGCCGGCGACCAGGCTCGGAACGCGCGCGGCCAGGGAGCTCTCGTCCACGGCCAGGCAGAGGTGCTGGAGGGCGTAGATGAGCGGCGGCTGGAAGTCGAAGATGGTGTCCGCCGGCCCTTGCCATTGCTGCACGGCGAACATGTCGGCCAGGGGCATGGTGGCCCGGTCGAGGTTGAGGTAGTCGTCCTCCCACAGGGACGGGGCGTCGCACCGCCACAACCGGGTGACGCCGACGGCGGCCGCGAGCAGGACGATGGCCACGGCCAGGCCGAGACGGGGCCAGGCGGGACGCGCCATCAGTCGAAGTCCGCCAGAAGCGCCCCCACGTGCACCCGGCCGAACAGCACGGTGGCGACGTACTTGTTGCGCAACCGCCAGACCGCCTGCTGGAGCTGGTCGGAGGTGATGCCGTTTCGCAGGGCGGTGTAGGCCTCGATGAAGGCGGCCAGGCTGTCGCAGACCTTGAGGAGCGCGCCGTCCTTGGGATCCAGGGCGTCGGTGTTGCAGCTGTCGTGGAGCTCGTCCGGGCTCACCCGCCGCACGCCGTCCCTCTCGCGCACGGACTCGTGGAATTCCGAGCCCACGTCCATGCCGAGGAGGTAGCCGAGCCGGTCGGCCAGGTCGGCGCAGCCGCCCGTGCGCAGCACGGAAAAGACCCGCCGCTCGAGCTCCGCCTGTTCGTATTCCTTGATCATGCCGCCAAGCGGCGCCACGGACTGCTTGACCGGGGAGATGATGTCCCGGGTGAGCAGCTCCGGCATGTCGTGGACCAGACCGGCGAAGAAGTTGTTGAGCCGCCGGGCCGGGCAGGCGTCCACGGCCAGGCTGAAGAAGTAGGCGTAGGCGGCGACCAGGAACATGTGCCCGAGCACGGACGTTTCCGGGATGCGCGGGGTCTGGGACCAGCGGGTCTGGAAGCGCAGCTGGCCCACGAGCCGGGCGAAGTGCCCAAGGGCCGTCTTCTTGCCGGCGAAGAGCCCGGCGGCCAGGTCCGGCACGCCGGACAGGTCGGAAAACCGGGCCAGGCCGCCGGTGAAGGAGGATTCGATGTCGAGCAGCTCGTCGTCCCAGGGGTTGTCGCGTTTGATGAGCGAATACTCCCAGCCGCTGGCGTAGAGGTGGGCGGCGTCGAGGATGCGCCGGGCCGGGGCGTCGGATTCGGGCACGGCCAGGTAGGCGCTCAGCCGCTCCCAGAGGTCGTCGCCGAGCTCGCGCACGCGCGGCTCGAGCTGCCCCAGGACCCAGGCGGTGAGCTGCCGGTAATGGTCGGGATTGGCCTTTATCTTGTAGAAGACCGGCGGCTTGATGTCGGTGATGACCAGCCGGTAGAGGTATTCGAACAGCCCGCCCTCGACGATCTCCAGGCCCAGGGCCAGCTTTTCGGGCCGGCTCAGGTGGGCGCTGTTGCGCTCGTAGAGCATCCAGGCCACCATCATCTTGTGGGCCTGCTTGTCCACCTCCACGAGGTCCATGGAACGGTGCTTGTCGTTCCAGCGCTTCATGAAGGAACCGGCGAAGAGCAGTTGCAGAAGGCTTTTACGCACGCTGACCATGAATGCTCCAGAAAATAGGCTTGCCCGGCAACCTAGCCCGCCGGGCGGCCGGGGGCAAGCTTCCCGAGGGCGGCGGCTTGACGCGGGCGCCGCTCGCGGGCATAGCCCGACTCGGCGTCTGCGGGCGCTGCCCGGCGGCGCACGGCCCAGGCCGCCGGAAAAAAGTATTGACAATCCCCCTCCCGCCGCTTACACGATTCGTCTTTCGAGCAACTCAGAGGAGCCGTCATGAAAACGTTTAGCCCGACGCCCAAAGATATTACCCGCAACTGGTTCGTGGTGGACGCCTCGGACAAGATCCTGGGCCGCCTGGCCACGGCCGTGGCCGTGCGCCTGCGCGGCAAGCACAAGGTGGAGTTTTGCCCCCACCTGGACACCGGCGACTTCATCGTCGTGGTCAACGCCGCCAAGGTGCTCACCACCGGCCGCAAGCTGGACCAGAAGAAATATTATCGTCATTCCGGGTGGATCGGCGGCCTCAAGGAAACCTCCCTGCGCGATATGCTGGCCAAGAAGCCCGAGGAAGTCATCCGCAAGGCGGTGCGCGGCATGCTGCCGAAAAACCGCCTCGGCCGGGCCATGCTGAAAAAGCTCAAGGTCTATGCCGGCGAGGCCCATCCCCACGAGGCCCAGAAGCCCGAAACCCTCGACGTGTAACCCGGCACGCGGAGACTATACGATGAGCGACGAATTCTACTACGGCACCGGACGCCGCAAGTCCGCCGTGGCCCGCACCCGCCTGTACAAGGGCAACGGCCGCATCCTGGTCAACGACCGTCCCTTCGAGGAATATTTTCCCCGTCCCACCTTGCTCGCCATCGTGCGCCAGGCCCTCGTGCTGGCCAAGCTCGACGGCCGGGTGGACGTGAAGGTCAACGTCGCCGGCGGCGGCATGACCGGCCAGGCCGAGGCCGTGCGCCACGGCATCTCCCGGGCCCTTTGCTCCCTGGACCCCGAGCTGCGCGGCGTGCTGAAAAAAGCCGGCCTGCTCACCCGCGACTCCCGCGAGAAGGAACGCAAGAAGTACGGCCAGCGCGGCGCCCGCGCCCGGTTCCAGTACTCGAAGCGCTAAGCCGCGCGGCGACTCCGAAGTTGTCAAGGCGGGACCGCTGGCGCGGTCCCGCCTTTTGTCGTCGGCAACCCCCAGGCCCTCTCGAAGCGGCTTTCCCTGCGCCGCGCTCAATCCGCTTCCATCAGCCCGTCTCGGCACGTCTCCATGAACCCGGCAAGGGCCGGGCTCAGCCACTTGTCCTTGTGCCAGACCATGAGCACGCCGGTCTCGAGTGGCTCTTCCCAGGGCAGGACGACGAGACGGCCGGCAGAGGCCTCGGCCCGGACCGCGATCTCCGGAACGATCGTGACGCCGAGTCCGGCCATGACATAGCGCCTGACAGCCTCCACGGAACCGCACTCCAGGACGACCGAAGGCTGGCAGCCGGCCTCGGTCAAAAGGCTTTCGAACAACCGGCGGTAACTGCAGTCCGAGGAAGCGAAGACCAGGGGCATGCCTTCGAGGGCTGCGGGGCCGACCGTCGGCAGCCCGGCCAGCGGGCAGCCCGGCGCGGCCACCACCACCAGCGGTTCACTGCCGAGAAAATCGGCCCGCATGTCCCGATGCGGCATGTCGGCGGCCAGGACAAAGGCCAGATCGGTCACGCCCCGTCGTAGATCCTCGGTCAGTCCGTCGAAGGCGCAGGGGATAATCCGCAGACGGACGTCGGGGCAGCGCCGGCGAAAGCGGCAGAGCACCCCGGGCAGCCGCCAGGTGCAAAGCGACTCCGGAATCCGCACGGTCAGCGCGCCGCGGACCAAGCCCTCGCCCGACACCCAGGCCCGGGCCTCCTCCTCCAGGTCCAGGAGCTTGCGCCCGTACTCCAAAAGCCGTTCTCCGGCCTCGGTCAGCACGACGCGGCGTCCGAGCCGGTCGAAGAGCCGCACCCCGAGTTCGACCTCCAGCGCCTGCACGCGCACCGACACCGTGGACTGGGCCGCGTGGAGCGTTTTCCCGGCCTGGTTGAAATTGAGCAGGGAGGCCACGGTCACGAACGTTTTGAGGTCGCGCAGTTCCATAGGGCACCCTTCGGTCGGACCGATCGTTTCGATAACAAAGAATCATTGGACGCGATTTCACCTGGGTATAAATAGAATAATCAGATCGAAACATTTGGTCAAAATCGTCAGGGATCAGGCGCGAAACGCCGCAACGGGACGAGACCGGAAGGAGCTTGCCATGACACGTCAGGAAACAGAACGGTATGCTTTTGAGACCAAGGGATTGAACTGCGCCGAGACGCTCCTGCGCGCCGGCATCGACTGCCTGGGCATCCAGTCGAACGGAACGCCGAGCCGCATCGCCACCTGCTTCGGGGGCGGCCTGGGACGCTGCCAGGAGGAGCTTTGTGGCGCTCTGGCCGGAGGGACCATGGCGCTCGGCCTGGCCTATGGCCGGGACACGGCCGGGGACTCGGCCGAAACGGCCTACGAGGCGGCCGCGGAATTCCGCAGGCGGTTCGTCGCGCTCCATGGCGCGAGCCGCTGCCGGGAACTCCTCGAAGTCTTCGGCGAGCAGGAAGATTGGTCGGCCTGCAAGCGCCTGATGGCCGAGGCCGCCGGCCTGCTGTACGACCTGGTCAGCGAGGTTTCGGACAGAACGTAGCGGGCCGGGACGGTCGGCTTCCCCTTCCCTTGGGAGCGGACACCCCGTAAAGGAAGAACCACATCACACGTTCCCCGGGCGAGCCCCTGTCCGACAGGCGGCCGCCCGGGTTTCCGCGCCTTCGGGGGGACGCATGGCTGAACACAAACCGCAACCCAAGCTCGTCTTCGCCGACGACGACGGCAACATCTACGACCACCCGGAGCTGGAAATGCTCGTGCGCCGGGGCGACCGGCTGGAGCCGCCGCGCCCGGACGAGATCATCCCCCTGCCGCCGGAAAGCGAACTCTTTCTGCTGCCCGGCCGCGACGCCCTGGGCTTCGACCCCGAGTCCGGGGAGATCGAGCGCCTCGAGGACCGGGCCGTGGCCGCCTTCGTCTGCCCCGGGCACACGCTCTCGGCCACGGCCGCCTACGCGGCCAACCCCGGCGCGCCGGTGCTGCCCCTTTTCGCCTACGGCGCGGTGGGCTTTTCCGGGGACCGGTTCGTGGTGGCCGCCGCCCGGGTGGACGAGGACAGGCGGCAGGTCTTCACCGGCATCTCAAAAGACCGCATCGTCAAGGGCGCGCGGGCCCTGCGGACCAAATACCCGAAAAACCACCTCATCGAGCACCTCTGCGGCTGCGCCCTGACCTCGTGCTGCCCGGCGGCGCGCAATCTGGCCCTGGGGCGGTTCGAAGCGCCGCTGCCCACCTCGCGGGCCTGCAACGCCCGCTGTGTGGGCTGCCTGTCGCTGCAGGACCCGTCCTCGGGCTTCCCCTCCACCCAGAGCCGCATCGCCTTTCGGCCCACGGCCCAGGAGATCGTGGAGGTCATGGCCGAACACGGCCGCCGCGAACCCCGGCCGGTCTTCTCCTTCGGCCAGGGCTGCGAGGGCGAGCCGCTGACCGAGATCCGGGTCATCGCCGAGGCCGTGGCCCGGTTCCGCAAAAACGGCGGCCGGGGCACGGTCAACATCAACACCAACGCCAGCCTGCCCGACGCCGTGGAGGCCTTCGCCGCCGCCGGCGGCACCTCCATCCGGGCGAGCCTGTCGAGCGCCGACGCCGCGCTCTACGAGGCCTACTACCGCCCCCAGGGCTACTCCTTCGCCGACGTGGGCCGAAGCCTGGCCCGGGCCCGGGCTTCGGGCCTCTTCATCTCGCTCAACTTCCTCTTCTTCCCGGGCGTTTCGGACACCGAGGCGGAACTGGCCGCGCTCACGGACCTCATCACCGAGCACCGGGTGGATTTCGTGCAGCTGCGAAACCTCAACCTCGACCCGGAACTCTACCTCGCCGTGGCCAAAAAAAGCGGCGCGCTGGCCAATCCGGCGCGCCATGCCTCCATGGGGCTCAAAAACTTCCGCAAGCGCCTGCGCAAGGCCTGCCCCTGGCTGCGCTTCGGCTACTTCAACCCCGTGGTCGAAGCGCCGCCGGCGTCGGCCTGAGCGCGTTTTCTCGAGAGAATTCGGACAAGAAACGAAATGGGCCCCGGATCGCCGAGGCAAAAACGCCCCGGCACGGGAGAACGTGCCGGGGCGTTTCACTTTAGCGCGCGGCGAGGCGGCTAGAAGTCGTAGTTGTAGGTGGCGACGTAGGCTTCGATACGCTTGTGGGAAGCGTCGATGCGGGCGCGCAGGTCCTTCTTGTACTGTTCGAGGTCGATGGTGCGCTTGGCCACGCCCGTGTCCATGGCCGCCTTGGCCACGGCCGGGGCCTCCCATTCCAGCATGCGGAAGTCCAGCGCCTTGGGGATGACGTAGTCGATGCCGAACTTCACGTCCTTTTCGCCGTACATGTCCATGACCTCGACCGGCACCGGCTCCTTGGCCAGGGCGGCCAGGGACTTGGCCGCGGCCATCTTCATCTCCTCGTTGATCTTCTTCGAGCCCACGTCCAGGGCGCCGCGGAAGATGAACGGGAAGCCGGAGACGTTGTTGACCTGGTTGGGGAAGTCCGAGCGGCCGGTGCCCATGATGGCGTCGGGACGGGTTTCCTTGGCGTCGTAGTAGGGGATCTCCGGATCCGGGTTGGCCATGGCGAAGATGATGGGGTTTTTCCCCATGGACTTGACCATGTCCTTGGACACGAGGCCCTTGGTGGAAAGCCCCAGGAACACGTCGGCTCCCTTGAAGGCTTCGCCGAGGGAGGCGTAGGCGTGCTTCTGGGCGAACTGGGCCTTGGTCGGGTGCAGGCCGGTGCGGGCGGTGTTGATGTGGCCCTTGGAGTCGAACATGGCGATGTTGGCCGGATCGACGCCGAGCGTCACGTAGAATTTGGAGCAGGCGATGGCCGCCGCGCCCGCGCCGGAGACCACGATTTTCAGGTCCTCGATCTTCTTGCCGGCGATCTCCACGGCGTTGAGGATGCCCGCGCCGGAGATGATGGCCGTGCCGTGCTGGTCGTCGTGGAAGACCGGGATGTCCATGATCTCGATGAGGCGCTGCTCGATCTCGAAGCATTCGGGGGCCCGGATGTCCTCGAGGTTGATGGCCCCGAAGGTGGGCTCGAGGAGCTTGACCGTCTCGATGATCTTCGCGGGATCCTTGGTGTCGAGGTTGATGTCGTAGACGTCGATGTCGGCGAAGATCTTAAACAGCACGCCCTTGCCTTCCATGACCGGCTTGCCGGCCTTGGGGCCGATGTTGCCGAGCCCGAGCACGGCCGTGCCGTTGGAGACCACGGCCACCAGGTTGCCCCGGTTGGTGTACTTCCACACGTTCTCCGGATCGGCGGCGATTTCCAGGCAGGCCTGGGCCACGCCCGGGGAATAGGCCAGGGAGAGGTCCTTCTGGTTGCGGCAGGGCTTGATGGGCACAGTCTCGATTTTGCCGGTGCGCCAGACGGAATGGTACTTGAGCGCTTCTTCCTTGGTGAAAAGGGCCATGTGTGGTCTCCTCGCGTTTGGTGGTGCTACATATCGGCGGAATCGTCCGCCGGTTCGGCCTGTGGCGGATCGGCCGCGGCCGCCCCGAGCAGGCGTTCGGCGATGGCCTTGGCCGCGCGGCGGCCTGCGCCCATGGCCGAAATGACCGTGGCCGCGCCGGTGACGATGTCGCCGCCGGCGAAGACGTTTCGGATCGAGGTTTCGCCGGTGGCGTCATCGGCCACGATGTAGCCCCGGCGGTAGGTTTCGAGGCCAGGCGTGGTCTGGCTGATGAGCGGGTTGGCGCCGGTGCCGACGGCCACGATGGCCATCTCGGCCGTGAGCACGCAGGTGTCGCCCTGGCAGGCGACCGGGGCGCAGCGTCCCGATTGGTCGGGTTCGCCGAGCATCATCCGTTGCATGACGATCTGCTTAAGCCGCCCGTTTTCGTCCCCGATGAATTCCAGGGGGGCGTTTAAGCACAATATCTCGAGCCCTTCCTCCTTGGCGTGGTGGAGCTCCTCCAGCCGGCAGGGCATCTCGTGCTCCGTGCGCCGGTAGGCCAGCGACACCTTCTCGGCTCCCAGGCGCATGGCCGTGCGCGCCGCGTCCATGGCCACGTTGCCGCCGCCGAAGACGACGACGTGGCTGGCCGGGAAGGTCGGAGTGTCCGTGGCCGGGAACTTGTAGGCCCGGCCGAGGTTGACGCGCGTCAGGTACTCGTTGGCCGAGAACACGCCGATGAGGTTCTCGCCCGGGATGCCCAGAAAACGGGGCAGCCCGGCCCCGACGCCGATGAAGACGGCGTCGTAGCCCGATTCCAGCAGTTCCGGCACGGTGATGGTCTTGCCGCCGACCCAGTTGGGGCGAAACTCCACCCCCAGGGCCTTCATGGCCTCGACTTCCTGGCGCACCACGGCCTTGGGCAGCCGGAATTCCGGGATGCCGTAGACCAGCACGCCGCCCACCTCGTGCAGGGCCTCGAAGACCGTGACCGGGATGCCCCGGGCGGCCAGGTAGCCGGCGCAGGTGAGGCTACTTGGACCCGAGCCGATGCAGGCCACCTTCAGGTCGTCGCGGGCCATGGCGCAGGCCGGGCCGCCGGTGACCGTCTCGCAGGCGGACTTGGCCAGGTAGGTGTCGGCCACGAACCGCTCCAGGCGGCCGATGGCCACGGGCTCGCCCTTCTTGCCCACGATGCACGAGCCCTCGCACTGGGTCTCCTGGGGGCAGACCCGGCCGCACACGGCCGGCAGGGAATTGGTCGCGCGCAGCACGGCGTAGGCGGCGTCGTGGTCCCGGGCCGCGACCTGTTTGATGAAGCCCGGGATGTCGATCTCCACCGGACAGCCCTTGCGGCAGGCCGGCTTCTTGCATTGCAGGCAGCGCGCCGCCTCGGCCAGGGCCATCTCCTCGGTGTAGCCGAGGGCGACCTCCTCGAAGTTGCGCGCCCGGACCTTGGGGTCCTGTTCGGGCATGGCGGTGCGGGGGGCCTTGGCTTTCTTACTTGGAGCATTGGCAGACATGGCTTTTCTTGAACTCCTCGTAAGAAACGCGTTCTTGTTCCTTGAAGGACGTGAGCCGAGCCGCCAGGCCGGCGAAGTCCACCAGGTGGCCGTCGAACTCCGGGCCGTCCACGCAGGCGAAGCGGGTCTCGCCGCCCACGGTGACCCGGCAGGCGCCGCACATGCCGATGCCGTCGACCATGATCGAGTTGAGGCTGACCGTGGTCTTAACGCCGAAGGGCTTGGTGGCCTCGGCCACGGCCCGCATCATGGGCACGGGGCCGATGGCCACCACTTCGGCCACGGTCTTGTCTTCCGTCAGCCGCTCGACCAAAAGGTCCGTGACGAACCCCTGGCGGCCGCAGCTGCCGTCGTTGGTGCTGATGAGGACCTCGGGGCAAAAGGAGCACAGTTCGTCGCGAAACAGCAGCAACTCCTCGCAACGCGCGCCGATGATGGTCACCACGTGGTTGCCGGCCAGGTGATGGCCCTTGGCGATGTGGTGCATGGCGGCGATTCCGGTGCCGCCGCCGACGCAGATGACGGGCCCCGCGAGCTTGTGGATCTCGGTGGGACGTCCCAGCGGTCCGCACAGGTCGCGGATGTCGTCGCCGGCTTCCAGGGTGTCCAGATGGGCGGTGGTCTTGCCCATGATGAGGTACACCAGGGTGATGGTGCCGGCTTCGGGATCGGCGTCGGCGATGGTCAGGGGGATGCGTTCCCCGTCTTCCCAGACCCGCAGGATCACGAAGTTGCCCGGCTTCGCCTTGGCGGCGATGTGCGGGGCTTCGATGACCAGTTCCGTGGTCTGGCCCGGTATGAGCCTTCGTTTGCGCAGGATGCGGCTTGGCATGTGTGCTCCGGCGCGCCCTCGGGGCGCGGCTAACCGAGGTTGGGCTTCACGTACAGCTCCCCGCCGTGGCAGTCGTTGATGACCAGGAGCGGGAAGTCCTTGACCGTCAACTCCCGTATGGCCTCGGGGCCCAGGTCCTCGTAGGCGATGACCTTGGCGTCGGTGATGCGTTGGGACAGCAGTGCGCCGGCGCCGCCCGTGGCTCCCAGATACACCGCCTTGAACTCGCGCAGGGCGTCTTTGACGGCGTCGTTGCGCTTGCCCTTGCCGATGGAGCCCTTGAGCCCCAGGGAATGGAGCCTGGGGGCGTAGGTGTCCATGCGGTAGCTGGTGGTGGGTCCGGCCGCGCCGATGGGACGACCCGGAGGCGCGGGGGAAGGCCCGACATAGTAGATGAGCGCGCCTTTCAGGTCAAAGGGCAGCGGCTTTCCTGCGTCGAGCGTCTCCACGAGACGTTTGTGGGCGGCGTCGCGGGCGGTGTAGATGTGGCCGCTGACAAAGACCACGTCGCCGGATTTGAGCTGCTCCACGTCCGCGTCGGAAAGCGGGGTGGTCAGGTGGTATTCGGCCATTAGAAGACGACCTCCTTGTGGCGGGCGCTGTGGCACTGGATGTTGACGGCCAGCGGCAGGCTGGCCAGATGGCAGGGCGCGACCGCGATCTTGACGCCAAGGCTCGTGGTCTTGCCGCCAAGGCCCATGGGCCCGATGCCGAGGTTGTTGATGGCTTCGATCAGCTCGTCCTCGAGTTTGGCGATCTCGGGGTCGGGATGCCGGTCGTCGAGGGGGCGCATGAGGGCCTTTTTGGAGTTGATGGCCGCCAGCTCGAAGTTGCCGCCGATGCCGACGCCGACGATGGTCGGCGGGCAGGGGTTGGGGCCGGCCTCGGCCACGCGGTTCACGACGAACTCCTTGATGCCCTTCCAGCCCTGGGCCGGGGCCAGCATGGTGACGCGGGACATGTTCTCGGAACCGCCGCCCTTGGCCATCATGCAGATCTTGAGCGCGTCCCCGGGCACGATGTCGAAGTGGATGATGGCCGGGGAGTTGTCGCCGGTGTTCTTGCGGCTGAAGGGGTCGCAGGAGGACTTGCGCAGGTAGCCGTCCTTGTACCCCTTGATCATGCCGTCGTTGATGGCCTGGCGCAGGCTGCCGCCTTCCACCTTCACGTCCTCGCCGACCTCGACGAAGAAGACGCCGAGGCCCGTGTCCTGGCAAAGCGGCAGGTTGGTGGTGCGGGAGAGTTCGGAGTTCTCCAGGAGTTGCCGGAAGATCTCCTTGGCCGCCGGGGCCTCCTCGGCGGCGTGACAGGCCTCGAAGGCGGCCTGGACGTCGGCGGGCAGGTCGTGGTTGGCGGCGATGCACATGCCGGCCACGGCTTCCACGATGTCGGATGCCTGGATCGTCTTCATGCTAGAAGTCCTTTTTGAGGAACTTGGGCAGGATGTTTTTGACGGCGGCGAAAGCCATCTTGCGGCGCAGCTTGCCGAGCTGCTCCTGGAGGGGAATCTCCTTGGGGCAGACGTCCTCGCAGGCGAGAAGCCCCATGCAGCCGAAGATGCCTTCGTCCGTGCCGACCACCTCGAAGTACTCCTTCTCGGTGCGCTGGTCGCGCGGGTCCAGGATGAACCGGGCCAGGCGGTTGAGCGCCACCGCGCCGAGGAAGTCCTCGCGCATGATGGCCGTGCCGCAGGCGGCCACGCAGCAGCCGCACTCGATGCAGCGGTCGAGCTCGTAGATCTGCTCGGCCAGGGCGTTGTCCATGCGCTCTTCCTGGGCCTTGGGGTCGAAGAGCTTGTCCGTGTGCACCCAGGATTCGACCTTCTGGTACATGCCCCGAAACCAGGTGCCGGTATCGACCGACAGGTCGCCCACCAGCTTGAAGACCGGCAGCGGCATCAGCGTGATCTCGTCCGGCAGGTCCTTGGTCTTGGTGTGGCAGGCCAGGCCCGGGCGGCCGTTTATGACCATGGCGCAGGCGCCGCAGATGCCGGCGCGGCAGCAGAAGTCGAACATGAGGCTCGGGTCGAGCTCCTCGCGAATCCTGTTGAGGGCGATGAAAAGCGTCATGCGCTCGGTCTCGTCCAGGGTGAAGCGGTCCATGTGCGGCGACGAGGCCGGGTCCGCCGGATTGTACCTGAATATGTTGAACGTCAACGTTCTGCCCATCGTATTCTCTCCTTGGTCTTGCACGTCAGCCCCTCCCTCTATCGGGGAGGTCCAGGAGGGGGTCACCCCCTCCTGGCCGCCGGAGGCATCTTCCTTCCTACGCCTTGGGCGCATCCATGGGGATGATCTTGCCGCCGCCGTAGCCGCGGTCGCCGGGGGGCATTTCGAAGACCTGGGTGGCCGGTTCGTAGTTGAGAGTGGGCAGGTCCGCGCCCGGGGCCCAGGTGGCCAGGGTGCGGGTGAGCCAATCGCGGTCGTTGCGCTCGGGGAAGTCCTCGCGGGTGTGCGCGCCGCGCGATTCGGTGCGCTGCAAGGCTCCGTAGGCCACGCACAGGGCCAGCTTGACCATGCCTTCGATCTTGAGCGCCATGGTGAGCTCGGGGTTGGCCCCCTTGCCGCCGGAGCGCAGCCCCACCTTGCGGGCCCGGCCCAGGATCTCCTGGAGTTCGGACACGCACTTCTCCAGGTCCTTGCCGTTGCGGAAGATGCCGGCCCCCTTCATGATGGAGTCGAACATGGCGTTGCGCACGGTGTAGGGGTTCTCGCCGCCGTTAGCGCAGGAGACGAGGTCCGCGATGCGGGCTTCCTGCCTGTGCATGGCGTCGCGGATGGCGGCCGTGGAGAAGGTGGTGTCCGTGCCCTTGAGGAACTCCACCACCTTGCCGCCGACGATCATGCCGGCGACCACGGTCTCGGCCAGGGAGTTGCCGCCCAGGCGGTTGAAGCCGTGCATGTCCCAGCACGAGGCCTCGCCGGCGGAGAAGAGCCCCTTCAGGCCATAGGCCGCGCCGTCCTTGTCGGTGCGCACGCCGCCCATGGAGTAGTGCTGCGTGGGGCGCACGGGGATGAGCTGGTGCACGGGGTCCACGCCCAGGAAGGATTCGCAGATCTCCTGCACCTCGCGCAGCTTGGTGGAGATGTGCTTCTCGCCCAGATGGCGGATGTCCAGCCAGAGGTGGTCGCCGTAGGGGCTCTTCACGCCCAGGCCCTTGCGCATGTGCTCGGTCATGCGGCGGCTGACCACATCGCGCGAGGCCAGTTCGGCCTTCTCGGGCTCGTAGTCGGGCATGAAGCGGTACTGGTTCACGTCCAGGAGCGTTCCGCCGTCGCCGCGGCAGCCCTCGGTGACCAGGATGTCCGTGGGCACGATGCCCGTGGGGTGGAACTGGATGGCCTCGGGGTTGCCGATGGGCACCACGCCGGTGTTCAGCGCGATGATGTGGCCGCCGCCGTCGCAGATCACCGCGTTGGTGGACTCGCGGTAGATGCGCCCGTAGCCGCCGGAGGCGATGAGCGTGGCGCGCGAGAGGTAGGCCTTGAGCTCGCCGGTCTTCAGGCAGCGCACGATGGCGCCCATGCAGTTGTCGCCGTCGTGGATCAGCGCGATGGCCTCGGCCTTGTCATGGACCTCGACGCCCATCTGGGCGGCGCGGGTGTCCAGGGTGTAGAGCACGGCGTGGCCGGTGCCGTCCGAGGTGTAGCAGGTGCGCCACTTGGCGGTGCCGCCGAAGCTGCGGGAGTGGATCAGGCCCTCGTTCTCCGGCTTCTCGTAGGCGGTGAAGGGCTTGCCGCCCTTGTAGTAGGTCTGCTCGCCGGGCACCACGCGGTTCCAGGGCACGCCCCAGAAGGCCATCTGGCGCATGGCGATGGGCGCGGTGTCCACGAAGATGCGCGCGCATTCCTGGTCCGCGCCCCAGTCGGAGCCCTTCACGGTGTCGGCGAAGTGCACGTCCGGGGAGTCGCCCTCGCCCATGGCGGAGTTGCCCAGCGCCGCCTGCATGCCGCCCTGGGCGGCGGAGGAGTGCGAACGCCTGGCCGGGACCAGAGAAAGGCAGATGACGGAGAAGCCGTTGTCCGCGGCCTCGATGGCCACGCGCTCGCCGGCCAAGCCGGCTCCGATGCACAGAAGGTCGGTTTGGAAGATCTGCATGGCGTTATCCTTATTTGGTGGCGAGGAACATGAAGCGCAGCAGGGTGACCACGCCGATGCCTATCATGATGGCCGTGAGCAGGTTCTCCTTCTTCTTGAAGCCGAACCGGCCCTTGGAGTCGATGACGCCCCACTTCACCATGATGCGGTAGAAGCCGATGCCCACGTGCAGCTCGACCATGGGCAGCAGCACCAGGTAGAAGAGCATCCACCAGCCGTTCTGGATGCGCGCGGCGGACTTCTGCGCGGTGATGGGCAGGTCGGTCAGCACGACCCACATGTGGATGGCGCCCATGATGAGGATGATCATGGCGGTCACGGCCTGGATCACCCACATCCAGGTGTCGGAGTGGTGCATGCGCTTGGCGTTCTGCAGCATGAGCCCCTGCTCCTTGGAGGTGAAGGGGATCTTGCGGGCCGCCAGCACGAAGTGCGTCAGGAAGATCGCGAAGATCACGGGACCGCCCACCTGCGCCATGCCGGTGATCTCAAAGAAGTGTGCGATGGCGTTCATGACGCCGGGGCCGATGATGACGCTGGACACCAGGAACAGGTGCGCCCACATGAACAGGACCAGACAAGCGCCCGACAGCATCTGGAGCCAATCCAGATAGGCGGCGCACTTGCAGCTGACCACGGGTTTGTGGGTGGCGATGGACGGAATCGACATTACATCCTCCCAATCTGTTGTTGGCTTTGAGGTGTGACAGGGCACGGGGTCCACTGACGGTCGCAAGGCGTGGCCTGGGCCTGGGCCTGCGTGCTGCGGCCGGGCGCAGCCGGGGAAGGGGCATCCACCGCAACGCTTGGGAGGGCTGAACCGGGCAGACCCGGGACGCAAACGCGACCGCGCCTGCTGTCCTGGCCGTGGCGGCACCTTGTGGGAGCGCTCGAAACCCGTTCGGTCATTCTCCGTCAACTCCTTGAGAACTAAAAGGATCGCGCTGCGTTAAAATGGTAACGATGGGAGCGGATCGGCCGCATTTTCCGGTGCGGCCCGCCGGTGTGTCCTCGTTTTGTCCGAAGCCCCGCCCGGGCTGCCGCGTCTCATGCGGTACGGGTCTGGGCTTCCCTAGCACATCATCTGTGCAGCATTAAAGGGCAATATGCGTGCCATGAACGCGAGGGTGTGCATTAAAATTTTATCATGCGTGAATTCGAGGTTTTGTCTCGGTTTTTCAGGGGGTGGGGCTAACGCGGGTCACGTGTGCATGTGTGGCGTTGTGGTGT
>NZ_JARKOZ010000026.1 GCF_029978005.1 Solidesulfovibrio sp.
GCGCATGGTCGTCGCCGCCTGATCCCGCGCCTTTCCTCCCCCGCAAAAGCCAGGACGCCCGGTCACGGGCTCCTGGCTTTTTTTATGCCCCTTGTCCGACCCGCCCGAGGCACCCGGGTCGCGCTCGGCGTTATGGCGCAAGCAATATACGTCACCGCGCAGCCGATGACGCATTTGGCCCTGCCGGGCTGGCATCATTCCCTTTGTTTTACAAATACGTTGACGCCATGCGAGAGCGTGCCTATCATCTGCTCGAAAAACTCAAGTTCATGCCGCTTCGACAATACATCCATACAAGCGACATCAAACAAGACAAGTATTACATTAAACAAACAACAGAGCAAACACCATCCATAAACACGAGGGAGCTACACCACAATGCCACAGCAGGGTGCATACAAGAACCCAATATCGAAGTACGTGCATGAATATATGTTCTGGAAGAAATACCTTGGCAAGATGGGATTTCTTCCAAATGCCCATTACGAATCGAATTTCACGACGCTTTTCGGCGTCGGCAAAGAATTCTACGACGGCAAACGCCTTCTCGACATCGGCTGCGGACCGTGCGGCTCCCTCGAATGGGCCGACAACGCCCTGGAACGCGTCGGCCTCGACCCCCTGGCCGAAGCCTACCAATACCTGGGCTCGGACACGCACAAGATGACCTACACGCCCGACTTCGCCGAAAACATATCCTTTCCCGACCAACACTTCGATGTCGTCACTTCCATCAATTCCCTGGATCACGTGGACAACCTCGAAAAGGTCGTGGCCGAAATCGACCGCGTCCTGCGCAAAGGCGGCCACGTCCTTATCGCCTGCGAAGTGAGCCCCAACGCCAAGCCCTGCGAACCGACGCTCATCGGCTGGAACCTGGCCAACACCTTCAAAGGCGACTGGCAGGTGATCGAAGAATCGCGCTTCCCCTTCTCCATCAGCGTGTCCGCCTCCATTCTCCAGGGCCAGCCCTACGCCCCCAACGACGAAACGCCGGCATCCGGCGTCCTGCGGCTGATCCTGCGCAAGGGATTGTAAACGGCACGACGTTTCGGGCGAGGAGCGGGGCGCTGCCCCGGACCCTGCCAGGGCTGTGCCCCGAACCCCACTGGGGGGAGTGACTCCCCCCAGGCTCCCCCGTCGGCGTGGTCGGGCGGGGGAGCTGCGGTTACCGGTGCGATTGGCGTTGGCGGACTGAAGATGGGGGCGGAATTTTGCCTGCCGCTGCCGCCGCTGACGCGGCAGGCTCGGCAGGCGAAATTCCGCCCCCATTCTTCGGTCCCCTACGCGACCGACCTCCCGCCTCCCGCCGAACCACGCCGACGGGGGGGCCTGGGGGGAGTCACTCCCCCCAGTGGGGTTCGGGGCAAAGCCCCGATCCGATGCCTTTGTCCCCCTAGAAGCGTATCAGGTACACGCCGGCGGCCAGCAGCACGCTGCCGAGCAGGCGTTTGCCGTCGAAGGGGATGTGGGGGAAGCCCAGCAGTCCGAAGTGGTCCAGGGCCATGGAGGCGGCGAGTTGGCCGGCCAGGGTGAGGGCGACCATGGCTCCCGCGCCGATGCGCGGGGCCAGGATGACGGTGGCGGTGACGAAGAACGCGCCGAGCGACCCGCCGATCCAGTACCACCAGGGCGCGGCGGGCATGGCCCGGGAGAAGGGTACGCCCTGGCCGATGACGGCCAGGACCAGGGCCAGGGCGATGGTGCCCACGAGAAACGACACGAAGGCGGCCGGGATGGCGCCGTCCACCATGCCGGCAAGCTTGGAATTGATGCCGGCCTGCACGGGCATGAACATGCCGGCGGCCAGGGCCAGGATGAGGTAGGCCGACTGCATGGGCGCTCCGTGGTTCAGTACTGCTTGTCGATGACGGTCTTGCCGATGGGGGCCAGGGCCAGGCCGGCCAGCTTGAGGTGTTGCAGGGCGAAGGGGATGCCGATGATGGTGATGAAGTTGGCCACGGCGGCGAGGAGGTGGCCGATGGCCAGCCACACGCCGGCCAGCACGAACCAGATGATGTTGCCGACGAGTCCCAGGAGGCCGGTGCCGAGGTCTTCGCCGGAGACGTGGCGGCGGTCCACGACTTCCTTGCCGAAGGGCCAGAAGGACAGGTTGCCGATCACGAAGCAGGCCCGGGTCCAGGGCAGGCCGATGATGGTGATGGCCATGAGGATGCCGGCCAGGTACCAGCCGATGCCCATCCAGAAGCCGCCGAGGATGAGCCACAGGATGTTCATGAGGAAATTGACGGGTTGCATGGGTGCTCCTTGGGTTATTGCGCGGCGGTTTGCTTCATGAGGTTGGCCACGGCGCGCAGGTGGGCTTTTTCCTCCTGGGCCAGGGTCGCGTACAGGGTGGCCGCTTCGGGATCGTCGGCTTTTCGCGACAGGCGGGAATAGAGGTCCAGGGCTTGGGCTTCCACGGACGCGGCCAGTTCCAGCGCCTCCTGGGCGGATTCGGGTGCGCCGCCGAGCTGGTCCAGGAAGGCCTGGCCGGGCAGGCCGCCTTCGAGTTGCGTGGCCGCGCCTGCGAGCAGGGCGTCGACGTCCGATGCGTCGCCCGTGGCCTTGCGGTAGAGGGTGTGGACGTAGTGGAGGTGCCGGTCCTCGAACCCGGCCAGGCGTTCGAAAACGGCGCGCGTTTCCGGGTTTTCGGCGTCCCTGGCCAGGGTCCTGTAGAAGCCGCCCAGGGCGGCTTCCATGCCGAGGGCGATGCGCAGGACGTCGGCCGGGGCCTCGTCGCCGCGAAGGAGCGTCATGCCGGCGTCCGGCGGGCCGGACGCGGCCGCGCCCTGCCAGGCCATGGCCCCGCCGAGCATGTTGACGATGCGGGGGAAGCCCGCCCCGGCCAGGAGCTTGGCCGCGGCGGCGCTGCGGCCGCCGGAGCGGCAGTAGACCACCACCGGCCGGTTGCGGTCCAGGGCGTCGAGCCTGTCCGGCAGGTCGGGCAGGGGGACGAGCCGGGCTCCGGGCAGGTGGAATTCCTCGTATTCCGGCTCCATGCGCACGTCGACGAGCGTCAGTTCGTCCTGGCGCGAGGCGTCGAGCAGCCGGCGCACCTCCTCGGCGGAGGCGTTTTGTATGGGGTCCGGGGCGGCTTCGCGCGACACGGGTATCTCCGGGGTTACTGGTTGCGCAAGGGCCGGCCGTTGGGGTAGGAATCGGCCACCCTGCCCACAGCATATGCGCGTGGCGGGGAAATCTTGTCAAGGCGGGAGCGTATGACGCAGGCGCGGTTTGCCGCCCCGGTCTGGTTCGAACTGGTTTGCATCCTTCTGCTCGGGGGAGGCCTTTCCGTGGCCATGAATCTGGCCCGGGAGGAGCCCGTGCCCTGGGTGATCGACTTCGCGGCCATGGAGCGGCGCGACGCACTCAAAAAGGGCCTGGAGACGGTGGACGCCCACGGCGCGCGCATCATGCTCGGCAAGCCGGGCGTGGTCTTCATCGACGCACGCACGCCCGAGGAGTACGCCCTGGGCCACGTGGCCGGGGCCAGGAGCCTGCCCCAGGAGGCCATGTACGGCGACCTGGACGAGGCGACCAAGACCCTGGGTCTGTCCCAGGAGGACAGGCTCATGGTCTATTGCGGCGGGGTGCTGTGCGACAAGAGCCAGGAACTGGCCGAGGCCTTGCGCACGGCCGGCTTCCCCTACGTCACGGTGGTGACCGACGGCTTCGACGGCTGGGTGGCGGCGGGCGGCCCCACGGAGGGCGGCATATGAGGGTTGTGTATTTCCTGTTGCGCGTCGCCCTGGGCGGCATCTTCCTGGCCGCCGCCTGGGACAAGATCGTCGATCCCCTGGCTTTCGCCAAGATCATCCGCAACTACCAGATCGTGCCGGACATGCTGGTGGGCGGCGTGGCGCAGGCGCTGCCCTGGATCGAGGTGGTGGTGGGCATGTGCCTCATCACGGGCCTTTTCGCGCGCGGGGCGAGCTTTTCCGCCACGCTCATGATGGCGGTCTTCCTCTCGGCCATGGCCTGGGCCTGGCACAAGGGCATCAGCACCCAGTGCGGCTGCTTCACCACCAAGGCCGACGACGCCATTTCGGTGAGGACCTTCATCCGGGACGGCTCCACCCTGGCCCTGGCCCTGCTCGTGACCACGGGCAGCTTCCTTGGGGCCAGGCGGGTCTGAGGGGCGCTTGCGTGTCCGGGGTGAAGATCATCCCCATCGGCCAGCCCCGCACGGTGCGGGAGCGGCTGCTCGAGGCGCTCGGCGACCTGCTCGCCCGGCAGGGCTTCGACGGGCTGTCCCTCGAGGCCGTGGCCAGGGCGGCGGGGCTC
>NZ_JARKOZ010000027.1 GCF_029978005.1 Solidesulfovibrio sp.
GAGCTTTCGCACCTCGTCGGCGACCACGGCGAAGCCGCGCCCGGCCTCGCCGGCCCGGGCCGCCTCGATGGCGGCGTTAAGGGCCAGGAGATTCGTCTGGTCGGCGATGTCGGAGATGACGCCGAGCACCGCGCCGATGCCCTGGGCCTGCTGGCCCAGGCCCCGCATGTTCTCCTTGAGCCGGCCCGCCGCCTCGCGCACGCCGCCCACGGCCGACACGACCTGGACCACGAGGTCCGCCCCTTCCCGGGCGCGGTCCCTGGCGTCCTGGGCTCCCTGGGCTGTGTCCCCGGCGTTTCTGGCCACCTCGAGAATGGTGGCGTTCATCTCCTCCACGGCCGTGACCGTCTCCTGGACGCGGCCGTGCTGTTCCTGGGCTCCCTGGTTGGCCTGCTCGATCTGGGCCGAGAGCTGCTGCGAGGCGGCGGCCATGCGGTCGGAGGTCGCGGCGGCCTTGGAAGCGGTTTCGGCCATGAGGGCGTTTTGGCTCTCGATGCGGGCCTGCTGCGCGTGGAGTTCGGTACGGTCGTCCCAGAAGGAGATGGAGCCGAGCATGCCTCCGTCCATGTCGAAAAAAGGCGTGCTCGTCACGTGGACGCGCAGGCTGCGGCCCGAGGGCGCGGCGAAGGCGTTCTCGGCCGTCTTTTGCCGTCCTTCCTTGATGGCTTGGTCGGAGCAGGTCTCCCTGGCGGCGTCGCCCAGGTAGAAAAGCCCCGAGGGCTGGCCGACGTAGGTCTCGGGCGCGCCGGTCTTTTCCAGCAGGCGGCAGATGTGGTCGTTGACCCAGACCATCCTGAAGTCCGGGCCGACGATGCCGCAGGGGGTGGGGATGCCGCGCATGACGCCCTGGGCGAAGCCGAGCTTGTTCTTGAGTTCGCCGACCATGGTTTCGAGGTTGCGGGCCAGCGCCGCCAGCTCGAAGCGGAATTTGCCGGAAAGCGCGGCCTTGAGGTCGCCGCCGGCCACCTTCTCGGTGAATTCCATGACCGCGCGCAGGGGGGCGAGGACCACCACCCGGTTGAAAACCACGATCAGCGCCGCCACCACGGCCAGGACGGCCAGCCCCAGCCCCACCAGCACGTTGCGCGGTCCGGCGGCCAGCTCCGACAGCTCGGCCGCGGCGGCGGTCATGCACACGACCCAGCCCGTCCGGGGGGCCTGGGCCACGGCCATGTACTTCTCCTCGCCGCCGAAGGCGTAGGCCACGAGGCCGTTTTTGACCGCCAGGGCCTTGGCCGCGATGGAGGCGTCCCCGGGCTTGGTCAAAAGCAGCGACGGGTCCTTGGCGTGGGCGATGACCCGCCCCTCGCCGTCGAACATGAAGCCGTAGCCGGTGCGGCCGAAGCGCACCGGATCGATGAATTCCTTGGTGAAGGCGTCCCATCTGGGGAAAAGCGCCGCCGCGCCCCGGGGCTTGCCGGCCGGGTCGACGATGACGTGGGCCACGACGAAGAGCACGCCGCTCGACGGCCCTTCCTTGAAGACGGCGCGGGTGATGACGCTTTTCTTGCCGGCCTTGATCTCCTTGAGGAAGTCGCTGTCGGCGTAGGAGGCGGCGGGCGGGGCGTCGCCCTTGGCCGCCGAGGCCACGGCCACTCCGTCGAGGTCGATGAAGGCCACGCGGTAGAGGTTGTTGGAGGTCTCGACGTATCCCTTGAGCATGCCCACGGCCCGCGCCGGCGCGCCGATGACGGCCTCCAGGGCGACGGGCAGGTTGGCCAGGTGTTCGGCCTCGTCGTCCAGGGTGTCGAGGTAGAGGCCGAGAATCTTCGCCGTGCTGTCGGCGGACTGGCGCAGGGCCTCCTCCTTGAGGCCGGTGGTGATGGCGTAGGTCGAGCGCGCCGCATAGGCGATGAGCGACGCGATGCCGATGAAAAGCGAAACCACGACCGCGATCGTCAACACGCTGTTGATGCCTGCCTTGCCCATGGGGGTCCTCCGGTGGTTGCCCTGCGACGGGTGCACGGTCGGCACGGCGGGCGCACCGCCGGAGCCGGGCCGCGGAGGAACGCACGCGTGACGGCAGGCAAAGGGGAGCGTCCGGGAGGGAGCGCCCGAAGCCTGCTGACGTCGCCGGTAGCGCCCATCTAAAGTGGAATTGACAGGATTGTCAAACAAGGCCGCCGCGGCGCAGGGGAGGGATAAAGGGCTGTCGTCGGGGGCCGCCGCCCTGGG
>NZ_JARKOZ010000028.1 GCF_029978005.1 Solidesulfovibrio sp.
GAGCTTTCGCACCTCGTCGGCGACCACGGCGAAGCCGCGCCCGGCCTCGCCGGCCCGGGCCGCCTCGATGGCGGCGTTAAGGGCCAGGAGATTCGTCTGGTCGGCGATGTCGGAGATGACGCCGAGCACCGCGCCGATGCCATGGGCCTGCTGGCCCAGGCCCCGCATGTTCTCCTTGAGCCGGCCCGCCGCCTCGCGCACGCCGCCCACGGCCGACACGACCCGCACCACCAGGTCGGCGCCCTCGCGGGCCTTGTCGCGGGCGTCCTGGGCGTTTTTGGCCGTGTCCCCGGCGTTTCTGGCCACTTCGAGAATGGTGGCGTTCATTTCCTCGACGGCCGTGACCGTGTCCTGGACGCGGCTGTTCTGTTCCTGGGCTCCCTGGTTGGCCTGCTCGATCTGGGCCGAAAGCTCCTGGGAAGCCGAGGCCATGCGGTCGGACGTCGCGGCGGCCTTGGAAGCGGTTTCGGCCATGAGGGCGTTTTGGCTCTCGATGCGGACCTGCTGTTCGTGGATCTCGGTGCGGTCGATCCAAAAGGAGATGGAACCGAGCATGCCTCCGTCCATGTCGAAAAAGGGCGTGCTGATGATGTGGACCTGGAGCTTCTTGCCCGTGGGGGTCACGTACTGGTTCTGCTGTTCGCCGCGCCGGCGTTCCTTGACGGCTCGGTCGGAGCAGGTCTCCTTGGCGGCGTCGCCCAGGTAGAACAGTCCCGAGGGTTGGCCGACGTAGGTCTCGGGCGCGCCGGTCTTCTCCAGCAGGCGGCAGATGTGGTCGTTGACCCAGACCATCTTGAAGTCGGGGCCGACGATGCCGCAGGGGGTGGGGATGCCGTGCATGACGCCCTGGGCGAAGCCCAGCTTGTTCTTGAGTTCCCCGACCATGGTTTCGAGGTTGCGGGCCAGCTCCGCCAGCTCGAAGCGGAACTTGCCGGAAAGCGCCGCCTTGAGGTCGCCCTGGGCCACTTTGCCGGCGAAATGCATGATGGCGCGCAAGGGGCTGATGACCACCAGCCGGTTGAAGATCATGATCAACGCCGCCACCACGGCCACCACGGCCAGGCCGAGGGCGATCAGCACGTTGCGCTGTCCGGCGGCCAGGCCCGACATTTCCGATTCCACGGCGGACATGCACACGAGCCAGCCCGTCTGCGGCACCTGGGCCACGGCCATGTACTTCTTCTCGCCCCTCAGTTCGTAGGACATGACGCCGTTTTTGAGGGCCAGGGCCTTCTGGGCGATGGCGGCGTCGGGCAGCGGCCCGAGCACGAGGGACTTGTCCATGGCGTGGGCGATGACGCGCCCGTCCGTGTCGAGCATGTAGCCGTAGCCGGTTTGGCCGAACCGGATGGGGTCGATGAACTTCTTCGTGAAATTGTCCCAGGTCGGGCAGACGATGGCCAGGCCGATGGTCTTGCCCGCGTCGTCGCGCACGGCCTGGGCCACGATGAACACCGTCGCGCCCGTGGTCTTGCCCTTGACGATCGTCTTGTTCAGGGAGCTTTTTTCACCGCCCATGATCGCCTTGAAATAGTCCCGGTCGGCATAGGTGCTGGCCAGAGGGTCGCCGGCCTTGGCCGCGCCGGCCACGGGCCGTCCGTCCGGGGCGATGACGATGGCCGAGTTGAGGCTGTCGGAGCTGGCGATGTACTTGTCGAGCATGGCCTGGGCGCGCTCGGGAGAGCCGGACAGGGCCTCCTGGACCATGCGGAGGTTGGCCAGGTTTTCCGCCTGATCTCGGGCGTTTTCGATGAAGAGATCGAGGATGTTGACCGTCTCCTTGGCCGTTTGGCCCAGGGCCTGCTCCTGCAGGGTGGTGGAAATGTGGAAGGTGGAGCTGGTCGTGTAGGCGATCAGCAAGGCGATGCCGGCAAAAAGCGAAACGAGCACGGCGAGCGTCAATACGGCGTTGATACCCATTCTTCTCATGGCGTGTCTCCGAAGATGGCCGGGATCGACGCATGCATTGCGAGGTTCCGGCTCTGGTATTGCCTAGCGTATGGGATGTTATGGCCAGGAAGGAGAACACACTTCAAGGGAAAAATCGGCGGGCAAAAGTCGATATAGGTCGACGCATTATTTGACCGCCCCAGACGCCCAAGCCATTGCGGGATAATTGACGTCTCGGCCTATTACTAGGCTGTTTAATTGGTTGTTGTTGACGTCAATAAAATACCAAATTATTGTGGCGGCCGAAGACAGCGACCGAGTGGAGCGTGTGATGGCACAGGGACGACCGAAAAGCGTCCGCCTTGGCGGCACGGGCGAGAAGCTCTACATGGCGCTCAAACTGTCGGGTTTGTCCTGGGGGACGCGGATCGGGCCGAACCACATCTCCTCCGACGGCCGGTGGGCGCAGTGCGGGCTGCCGCGGAGCATCAACACCGTCATCGAGGACATCCGCTCGGGCATCCCGGCCCACCGGCTGGAGCGCTACGCCGGCTATTTCCAGATCCCGGTCGGCGTGTTCACGGACGAGTCCATCGGTTCGTGCTCGGCGGCTTTTTCCTGCGAGGTCCTGCGCAACAAGAACCGGTTCGCCAAAAGCGCCGCCATCGACATAAGCCTCCACGACAGCCTGGCCCGCAAGCACATCGTGGAACGCAACGGGGTGGCGGCCAACTATCCCCTGTACCAGCTCCTGTCCGGAGTGCACAAGCTCTACTACAAAAAGGACGGCGGCGAACGCATCTATCAGGGTGCGGCCAGGACCGAGACCCAGACCGAAACGGGAATAGCCATCGCCGCCGTCATCGTCGTGGACGGCATTCCCGTGGAGTTGTCCGGGACGCTCTTTCGCTGGAACAACTTCATCCATATCCAGTACCATTCCGAAGACTATCAGCTCCTCGGCTACATGATCGCCCCCAATCCCATGGAGTCCATCCTGCTGCGGCGGCGCGACCCGTTCCACATGAAGTTCTGCGGCCTTTCCGGGAGCCTGGACATGACCGCCGAGCCGGATCGGTACGAGGCCTGTTCGGTCAAGCAAGGGGCGGGCGAGGGCCGCAGCCAGTCGGAAGTGTTCGACGCGCTTCTGGAAGAGGTCTTGCGCGAAGGGGCGCTGGAGCCCGGTGAGGCGGTCCACGCCCGGGCAGCCGCGTTTTTCGCCGGCTCCTAGGCTGGGGCCGCCCGCGCAATCCGCATCGCCGGGTTGCGCGGGCGGCCGGACAGGGAAGGGGGCGGCGGCAACGGCCTGGCGTCGCCTGCCCCTGCCGCGCGGGCGCGTCCTTGGTTGGCGTCCGTAAAAGACGCGCCTGCGCATATCGCGGGCGGCGGATACGAGACGCGCTTTTTCCGAAAAAAGCCGCCCCCTTTGCAAGGGCCGGGCGCTAGGCGGGCAGCGCCGCCTGGCCGCCGCCCTGGATGTCGGCCACCAGGGCGCTCAGGTTCTGAGCCAGTTCGGCCAGTTCGGCGACGGCCCGGGAAGACTCGGTCATGGCGCCGGCCGTCTCCGAAGCGATGCGGCTGATGGCCTCGACAGAGCGGCCGATCTCCTCGGAAGTGGCGGACTGCTGCTCGGCCGCCGCGGCGATGGCCCGGACCTGGTCGCCGGCCGTCTCCACCACGGTGACGATGCCGGTCAGCGCCTGTCCCGAGCGCTCGGCCAGGTGCGTGGCCGCGGCCACGGCCGCGGCCGCCTCCTCCACCATGCGCTCGGTGGCGGCCGTGCCGCGCTGGATGCCGGCGATGGCCTCGCCCACCTCCTTGGTGGCGTGCATGGTCTTTTCGGCGAGCTTTCGCACCTCGTCGGCGACCACGGCGAAGCCGCGCCCGGCCTCGCCGGCCCGGGCCGCCTCGATGGCGGCGTTAAGGGCCAGGAGATTCGT
>NZ_JARKOZ010000044.1 GCF_029978005.1 Solidesulfovibrio sp.
CAATGTCTTTTCGTCCCCGGGCTTCCTTTTTCATTGGGGCTCATGTAGCATTGAAACGCTCCAGAATTCACGTTACCGTCATGCCGGTTTGACTGACAAGTGGTTGTCTCGTGCAGAGGCGGCGTTGTTCCGGCCGTCCGAGGCGGTCGATGCGGCCTGGATGTTTTTTGTGACCGGGAAGCAACAGGGGGAAACGATGTCGCAATCCAAAACGTTGTTCGGTCGTCTGGGCTTCAGGTTGGGCGCCAGCTACGCCATTCTCGTCGTCGCCATCGCCGTTGTCGGATACACCGGCTTTCACGCCGCCAAAACCATCAGCGACAATCTCGACGCGCTCTTCACGCGTTTCCTGCCGAGCGTCGACTTCCTGATCGAGGCCGACCGGGACCTGCACCAGTTGCTCGTGGCCGAGCGCACCATGATGTTCACGGAACCCGGCAGCGACGCCTACAAGGCGCAGCAGGACGTCTACAACCTCAACCTCAAACAGGCCAAGGACCGGTTCGGCTCCTTCAAGGCCCTGACCACCACGCCCGAGGAAAAGCAGCTGGCCGGGCAGTTCGACCAGGCCCTGCGCCAGTGGGAAGGCGTTTCGGGCAAGGTGCTCAAGGAGCGCCTGCGCGGCGACGAGGCGGGAACCGCCGCGGCCATGGCCCTGACCAAGGGCGAGGCCAACGAGAAGTTCGAGTTCGCCCGGGAATTCATCAACAAGCTGACGGAAGTGGAGCTCGGCTACGCCGACGAACGCAACAAGCAGTCCCAGGCCCTTTACGAGCAGTCGCGGCTGATCATCATGGGCCTGACCGGGGCCATGGTGCTTTTCGCGGTGCTGACGGGCTGGCTCATCGTGCGCGGGGTGCGGCGCAGCCTCGGCGGCGAGCCCGAGGAGATCGCCGCCGTCGCCCGGCGGGTGGCCGTGGGCGACCTCTCCGTGGATTTCCACGACGCGGCCCATCCGCAGAGCGTCTACGAGGCCATGCGGGCCATGGTCGCCTCCTCGGCCAAGGTGGCCGAGGCCGTGGCCAAGCTGGCCCAGGGGGACCTGGAGGTCAGCGTGACCGTCCGGTCCGAGGAGGACGTGCTCATGCGCGCCTTGAGCTCGCTCGTGCGGGCGGAAAAGGACATCGCCGCCCTGGCCGGCAAGCTGGCCATCGGCGACCTCGACGTGGCCGTGGCCCGGCGTTCGGAAAACGACGCCCTGCTCGCGGCCGTGGAGCGGCTGGTGGCGGCCGAGAAGCACGTGGCCGGCATCATGGAGCGCTTAAGCCAAGGCGACCTGACCTTTCGCGTGGACGCCCGCGACGAGGCCGACGCCCTCATGCGCTCCCTGGACGCGATGATCGTCAAGGTCGGCAGCGTCATCCGCGAGGTCCAGGGCGGCTCGATCAACGTGGCCTCGGGCAGCGAGGAGCTCAGCGCCTCCTCGTCCTCCCTGTCCCAGGGCTCCACCGAGCAGGCCGCGGCCATCGAGGAATCCTCCTCGGCCATGGAGGAGATGGCCGCCAGCATCGGCCAGACCGCGGACAACGCCAAGCAGACCGAGGCCATCGCCATCAAGGCGGCCAAGGACGCCCAGTCCTCGGGCGAGGCCGTGACCCAGACCGTGTCGGCCATGAAGGCCATCGCCGGCAAGATCTCCATCATCGAGGAGATCGCCCGGCAGACGGACCAGCTGGCCTTAAACGCCGCCGTGGAGGCGGCCCGGGCCGGCGAGCACGGACGCGGCTTCGCCGTGGTCGCCTCGGAGGTGCGCAAGCTGGCCGAACGCAGCCAGGCCGCGGCCTCGGAGATCACCGGCATTTCCCGCAACAGCACCCAGGTGGCCCAGCGTGCCGGGGAACTGCTCTCCAAGCTCGTGCCCGACATCCAGCGCACGGCCGACCTCATCCAGGAGATCAGCGCCTCGAGCCAGGAGCAGAGCCAGGGCGCGGTCCAGGTCAACACCGCCCTGCAGCAGCTCGACCTGGTCATCCAGCAAAACGCCTCGGCTTCCGAGGAGCTGGCTTCCACGGCCGAGGAACTTTCGGCCCAGGCCGAGCAGCTGCAAGCCAGCGTGAGCTTCTTCCGGATGCCCGGGACCCATGCCGCGCCGCCTTCGGTCCGTGCGGCGGCCCGTCCGGCGGTCCCGGCCCGCAAGCCCGGCGCGCCGACGGCCCAGGCCGGCGGCAAGGGCAACGGCAAGGCTCCCGGCAAGGGCAACGGCGTCGGACCGGCCGGAAAGATCCCCCTGGAACCCCTCCAGGACGCCGATTTCGAACGCTTCTAGGGCACGGGCCTCATCGGCGTCGCGGCGGCCCGGAGCGGTCCGGGCCGCCGCCGCGTTTCCGTGGTTTCGTCGCCGGGCCGTGTTGCCCGGGGCCGGGGAAGCTGCTAACGCCTTTCCCAATCAAGGAGACGCCCGACATGATGGAAGCCGCCTGCGCCAAGGCCCCCGTGGACACCGCCATACCGGTCCTCGGGCCGGCCAAGATCCCTTCGCCCCTGCCGTACTGCCGTTTCGACGACGACGCCCGAGCGCGCATCGAACTCGACGCCCGGGAATTCGGCGAGGGCAGCGGCCCGTGCCTGGCCGAATTCGAGGCGGCCGGGCCCCGCAGCCGCATCTACTACGACTCCTCCAAGGTCAAGGCAGCCATCGTCACCTGCGGCGGCCTGTGCCCGGGCTTAAACGACGTCATCCGGGCCATCGTCATGGAAGCCCACCACAACTACCACGCGGCCGGCGTGCTCGGCATCCGCTTCGGCCTGCAGGGCTTCATCGAGTCCTACGGCCACGCCCCGGTGGAGCTCACCCCGGAAAACGTCTCGGACATCCACCAGTTCGGCGGCACCGTGCTCGGTTCCAGCCGCGGCCCGCAAAAGCCCGAGGACATCGCCGACGCCCTGGAACGCCTCAACGTGGCCATGCTCTTCGTCATCGGCGGCGACGGCACCATGAAGGCCGCCCGGCGCATCCAGGAGGAGATCGCCCGGCGCGGCTCCAAGATCAGCATCATCGGCGTGCCCAAGACCATCGACAACGACATCAACCTCGTGCCCCAGTCCTTCGGCTTCGACACGGCCGTGGAAAAGGCCACCGAGGCCATCCGCTGCGCCCACACCGAGGCCATCGGCGTGCTCAACGGCGTGGGCCTGGTCAAGGTCATGGGCCGCGAGTCCGGGTTCATCGCCGCCCAGGCCACGCTGGCCCTCAAGGAAGTCAACTACGTGCTGGTGCCGGAATACCCCTTCGCCCTGACCGGTCCGCGCGGGCTTTTGCCCTCGCTGGAGGAGCGGCTGCGGGGCCGGGGCCATGCCGTGATCGTGGCCGCCGAGGGCGCGGGCCAGGACCTGCTGCCGGACACGGGCCTGCGCGACGCCTCGGGCAACCCGGTGCTCGGGGACATCGCCGAGTTTCTGGCCTGCGAGATCGAGGCCTATTTCCGCGAGCGCGCCATGCCCATGACGCTCAAGTTCATCGATCCGAGCTACATCGTGCGCTCGGTGCCGGCCAACGCCAACGACCGGGTCTACTGCGGATTTCTGGGTCAAAACGCCGTGCACGCCGCCATGGCCGGCAAGACGGGCATGGTGGTCTCCAGGCTCGGCTCGCGTTACGTGCACCTGCCGCTCGACCTCGTGACGCTGCGGCGCAAAAAGCTCAACATCGCCTCGGACTACTGGCGCTCGGTCATCGAGTCCACGGGCCAGCATGCCGTGACGCCCTTCACCGACGATCCCGCCATTTTCTGCCCCACCGCCTGAGCGCGAAAGACCCGCTCCACCCGGGGAGGCCCGGCCGCCTTCCCGGGACGGCGGCCCGCCGCGCGTCGCTTCTTTTTCTCTGGGCCGCGTCCCCCCCGGTCGCGATCGAAGGATCGGGTAATCTTTTCCGAGGAATGTGACTGGCCCAGGCGGCCGGCAGACACTAGCATGCAGGGCGTTCCCCGGTCGCCGCGACGCGTTCGGGCGGCCAGAACACAAGGCGCAGTCAGGCAATTCAGTCACTTCATGCCCTCGCGCATCCACTTCGGGGCCGGTTCCCTGGAAAAGCTCGGCAGCGAGCCGCTGCCGGGCAGGAAAGCCCTGCAAGCCCGCCGGGACGACGATCGGGACGGGGAAGGGCGGTTGTCCGCCTTTCCCCGTTTTTTCATTCCGCCCGCCAGGCGGCCAGGGCGCGCAGGGCGAAGTCCAGCAGTTCGTCGATGCCGCGCTCGGGCAGGCAGGCGTGGGCGCAGGCGAGGTAGAGGGGCTCGCGTTCGGCCAGGGTGGCGGCGATCTCCTCGCGAAGGCCGAGGGCGGTCAGTTTCGGCCGTTGCGCCTCGTTGAGGTCGGCCATGAGCCGTTCGACCAGCCGATCGGGGTCGGCCTGGAGGTAGAAGACCAGGCCGTGCGACAGGATCTCCCGGTTTTCCGGCAGGAGCACCGCGCCGCCGCCCGTGGCCACCACCTGGCCCGGGCGTTTGCCGGTCTCGGCCAGGATGGCCGCCTCGGCCCGGCGGAAGGCGTCCCAGCCTTCCCGGGCGACCAGATCGGCGATGGTCTCGCCGCGTACTTCCACGAAGACTGCATCGAGGTCGGTGAAAGGCCGGCCCAGGCGTTCGGCCAGGCGTTTGCCGAGGGTGGTCTTGCCCGAGGCCCGGGGGCCGATGAGGTAGATGTTGCGGTCGTCGGCTGGGGGCATGGCGCGCTCCGGGATGGGCTGGCGGGCGCGATGCCCGCCGCGCCCGGGAAATAGCGTCCGCCCGCCGGTTTGTCGAGCCGGGGGTGTAACCGGACGGGCCGTTGCCGCGCCTGAACCGTCGTCATGGGGCCGTCGCGGCCGCGTGACCAGAAATCACGATGTGGCGGTTCACGGAGATGGCAGGCGGCGAGGCACGACCGGAGGGCATTGACGACGCTTCCCTGGCCCGCAAGGCGGCGGGGGGCGACCAGCGGGCTTTCGCCGTGCTGGTGGCGCGGCACAAGGCGGCCGTGCTGCACGTGGTCTCCCGGTTCTGCGACGATCCCGACGGCCTGGAGGACCTGACCCAGGAGGTCTTCGTCAAGGCCTACCTGAACCTCGGCGCGTTGCGAAACGGCGCGGTCTTTCGCGGCTGGCTGCACCGCATCGCCGCCAACACCTGCATCGACTGGCTGCGCCGACGCAAGGCCGAGGCCGGGCTCGTGGACGGCCTGGAGGACGGTCTGGCCGACGAGCGCGACCAGGAGCGCCTGGAGGCCCGCGAGGCCCGCCGCCGCCTCGAATCGGCCATGGCCTCGGTCCTGTGCCAGAAGGACCGGGCGCTCATGGTTCTGCTCGGGCTCGAGGGCAAGAGCGTGGAAGAAGTGGCGACCATCACCGGCCTGTCCCGGGTCAACGTCAAGGTGCGGGCCTTTCGGGCTAGACGCAAGTTGCGTGAATTTTTGGAGAAAGATTATGCCTAACAACTGGCGACGGCTCATGGGGCGCTTTGCCGGCACGGCCTGCGTCCTCGTCCTCGGCCTGGGAATCGGCTGGGCGGCGGCCACCTGGCGGGCCACCCACGAGATGCGGGACCGGGACGCGGCCGCCTTGGACGTCAGCCGGGAGCGGGTGGACGCCGAGGAAATGCGCCTTCTCGACCTCGATCCCGAGCAGCGACGCCGGTTCCAGGAGACGAGGAACGAGGTCTTCCTGGAGATGCAGCGGCTGATCGGCCGCAGTCGCCCCGAGATCGAGGGCATCCTGCGGCGCAGCGACGAGAAGATCCGGCCCATGCTCTCGCCGCGCCAGCTGGCCATCTACGACCGGCTGGAAAAAAGCCGCCGCCAGGGCCTGCCCGAACGCCCCGTGGGCGCGGACGACTGAGCCGCCCCGTCAAGCCGCCTATTCGTTGCGCAGATAGGGCCAGGCCTTGTCCGACAGGGCGCGCAGCACGCCGGCCAGCCCGAGCACGAGGGTCAGGCCGGTTGCGATGCCCACGGCGGCCACGGCCGGCCCCGGGAAGAAGCGGAACGGCAGCTCCATGAACGACGTCACGAAGGCCCAGGAAAGGGCCGCGCCGAGCCCGAGCGCCGTGAACCCCGCCAGCACGCCGAGAAAGGCGTTTTCCGCCAGCAGCATGGCCAGCACCTGCCGGCGGCTCGCGCCGCACACCTTGCACAAGACCGCCTCGTAGCGCCGACGCCGCATGCCGGCGGCCATGGTCTGGACCAGCACCAGCATGCCGACCAGCAGCGTCGCCCCGGCGGCGGCGGACACGGCCCCGGCCACCTTGTCGGCGATGGCCAGGACGTCGGTCAGGGCGTCGCCGATGCCGATGGCCGTGACGTTGGGAAAGCGGTCCGTGACCGCGGCGAAGACCGCCTCGCCCGGGTTGTCCTTGCCCGCGCCGTCCACGTAGGCCGTGGCCAGGTGGGTCATGGGCAGGCCGTCAAGGCTTCCCGGCGAAAAGACGAACACGTAGTTGATGCCGAGGCTCAGCCAGTCCACCCGGCGCAGGCTGGCCACCGTCGCCGTGATCTCGCGGCCGAGCACGTTGACCGTCACCGCGTCCCCGACGCCGAGCCCCAGGCCCTTGGCCACCCCTTCCTCCAGCGAGACCAGCGGGGGCCCGGCGTAGCCGGCCGGCCACCAGCTTCCGGCGACGACGCGGCTGCCCCGTGGCGGGCTTGCGGCGAAGGTCAGCCCCCGGTCGCCCTGCACGGCCCAGCGGGCGTCCTCGTCCACCTCCACCGTTTCGACGGGCGCGTCCTTGATCCGGGCGATGCGGCCCCGGATCATGGGCGAGGACTCCACGCGCGTCACGCCGGGCGTGCCTTCCGTCACGGCCAGGAAATCGGCCAACTGCCCGGGCTGGATGTCCACGAAGAAAAAGGCCGGTGCGGTCTTGGGGATGTCTTCGGTGGCGGCCTGGCGGAAATTGGCCTCCACCTGCGTCATGGCGCAAAGGGCGGTCAGCCCCAGGCCCAGGGCGGCCAGCACCGGCCCGACCTGGTTGCCCGGCCGCGACAGGGCGCGAAGGGCCAGCCCCACCGGGCCGTGGCGGCGTCCGGGCAGCCGGGCCAGACGCACGGCCAGCCAGGCGAAGAGCCGAAAAAGCGCCATGGCCCCGAGCACGGCGGCCACGAACCCGAGCCCCAGGCGGCGGCTCGGCGAAACGGCCACGGCCAGGGCGGCCAGGGCGGCCAAACAAACCAGGCCCGGCAGCCTGGCGGTCAGGGTCGGCCGGGACAGATGGGGCACGGAGTAGCCCCTGAAAAGGAGCAAGGGCGGGGAGGCGGCGGCCGTGGCCAGGTGCGGCAGGGCAAAGCCCAGTGTGGTCAGCGCGCCGCAAAGCCCGGCCAGGGCCAGGGCCTCCGGAAACGGACCCGGGGACAGGGCGGCGGGCAGGAACCGGGAGAGCAGCGGCCCGGCCAGGGGCGGCGCGGCCGCGCCCAGCGCCAGTCCGGCCACGATGCCGAGCCCGGCCAGGGCGGAAACGACAAGGAGATAGGTCAGGGCGACCACGCGACGCGGCGCGCCCAGGCACTTGAGGATGGCGATGGAGGGCGTGCGGCCGGCCAGATAGCCCGAAGCGGCCTGGGACACGCCGATGCCGCCGAGGAGCAGGGCGGCCAGGGCGACAAGACCCGTGGCGGCCGTGAGCCGGTCCATGAAGCGCGACAGCCCCGGCTGGGCTGCGGCGGCGTCCCGGATGCGCCAGCCGGCGGTGGGGAATTCCCGGCGCAGTCCCTCGGCCAGGGCCTTGGCGTCGGAACCGGGCGGGAGCTTGACCCGGTAGTAGTGGCGGGTGAGGCTGCCGGGGCCGGTCAGGCCGGCCTTTTCCAGGGTTTTCGCCTGCACCAGCAGGCGCGGTCCCAGGGTGGAGAAGCCGGCCGAGGCGTCGGATTCGCGGCCGAGGCTCGCCCGCACGACGTAGGTGGCGTCGGCCACCCGGATCAGATCGCCGACCGTGAGCCCCAGGCGCGAGAGCAGCTCCGGCGCGGCGGCCGCGCCGGGCAGGCCGTCGCGTACGCCCAGGGCCTCGGCCAGGGACTGGGGCGGGTCGAGGAGCACCTCGCCGTACAGGGGATAGGCGTCGTCAACGGCTCGCAGGGTGGCCAGGGCGCGCTTGCCCGGGCCGTCGCCGCGTCGGGCCATGGTCTGCATGGAGACGAGGTGGGACACCCGACCCAGGGCGGACAGGGCGGCCAGTTCCTCGGGCGAGGCCGGCCGCTGGGACAGGGCCGCCTCCAGGTCTCCGCCGAGCAGGGCGGCCGCGTCCCGGGCCAGGGCGTCGGCATGGGAGGCGGCCAGGCTTCCCACGCCGGCCACCGCGCCCACGCCCAAGGCCAGGCAGGCCAGAAAGACGCCGAAGCCCCGCAGGCCGGCGCGCAGTTCCCGGCGCGCCAGGCGCGCGGCAAGGCGGAAGTCGTCCAGCAAACGCATGGTGGTCCTTGGCCTTGGAACGTATGGGAAAAGCCGACGGACGTCCATCCGCTTCCCGGAAGCCTCCATTTTGCGTTGCAAGGGAACGGGAAATAGGCCAATTGTCAGGACTGCGGCAATACGCGCGTTTCGGCCCGGATTCACAGGACTCGCATCTTGGGCCGCTCACTGGGAAAAGAAACGACAGAGGGGGAGCGGGCCGTGAAAAATCTCAAGCTCGGCATCAAGATCAGCGTCGGATTCGGGTTGTTGATCCTCATCGCCTGCGTTCTGGGCGGCTTGGCCGTGGTCAACATGCATTCCGTGGAAGGCGAATCCACGCGCCTGGCCAAGGAATTCGTTCCGGAACTCAACATCGCCAACGCCATCGAACGTTCCGCCTTGGCCACCATGATGGACATGCGCGGCTACGGCTACAGCGAGGACAAGAAGCAGCTCGAAGCCGGCCTGCGCAACCTCGGCGAACTCAAGAAGGCCCTGGCCGAAGCCAAGGCCCATTCGGACAAGTACCCGGCCCTTGTCAAGCTGCGCGAGGACGTGACCAAGGCCCAGGCCAAAACGGCCGAATACGAGAAGCTCATCAACGACACGACGTCGCGCATGGATGCCGTGGCCGGCGTGCGTCGCGTCCTGGACGCCGCGGCCTCGGAGTTCGTGAAGAACTGCGACGCCTACCAGGACAGCCAGACCAAGACCCTGATCGAGGAGATCGGCAAGGGCCTTCCCACGGAAGCGCTCAAGGACCGCGCCGAGAAGCTCGACAACATCACCGACATCATCACCCTCGGCACGGCCATCCGGATCGGCAACTACCGGGGTCAGCTCTACCGGGATCCGCGCCTCATCGAGGAAGTCATCAAGAACTTCTCCAGCCTGGAGCACGATGTGGAGGCCCTGCGGGCCAAGACCCGCAACGAAGGCAATCTGCGTCAGTTGGCAGCCATCAAGGACGCCCTTCAGAAATATCACCAGGCCCTGCTCGACTTCCTGGACAACTACAAGATTTTACAGGAACTGTCCGCCAAGCGCCTGGAAGCCGCCAACGCCGTGCAGGACGCCGCCGAGGAGACGGCCCTGGCCGCCCTGGACGCCACGCAGAAGATCGCCAACAACGCCGTGACGAGCCTTTCCAGCGCCTCCTCCGTCATGATCGCGGGGTTGAGCATCGCCATCCTGCTCGGCATCGTCATCGCGGTGCTCCTCACCAAGGCCATCACCGGGCCGGTCATCAAGGGCGTGGCCTTCGCCAAGGCCATGGCCGAAGGCGACTTCACCCGCCTGCTCGACATCGAGCAGAAGGACGAGATCGGCGTGCTGGCGGCCTCGCTCAACGAAATGGTGGGCAAGCTGCGCGAAGTGGTGGCCGAGGTCCAGTCGGCCTCGGAGAACGTGGCCTCGGGCTCCGAGGAGTTGTCGGCCTCGGCCCAGAGCATGTCCCAGGGGGCCACCGAACAGGCGGCCAGCGTGGAGGAAATCTCCTCGTCCATGGAAGAGATGAGCTCCAACATCAAGCAGAACGCCGAAAACGCCCAGCAGACCCAGTCCATCGCGGTCAAGGCCGCCCAGGACGCCCGGGAGGGCGGCGAGGCCGTGGTCTCGGCCGTGGCGGCCATGAAGAACATCGCCGAGAAGATCTCCATCATCGAGGAGATCGCCCGGCAGACGAACCTGCTGGCCCTTAACGCCGCCATCGAGGCCGCCCGGGCCGGCGAGCACGGCAAGGGTTTCGCCGTGGTCGCCGCCGAGGTCAGAAAGCTCGCCGAGCGCAGCGGATCGGCCGCGGCCGAGATCTCCGAACTGTCGGCCTCGAGCGTCCGGGTGGCCGAGCGGGCCGGGTCCATGCTGACCAAGATGGTGCCCGACATCCAGCGCACGGCCGACCTCGTCCAGGAGATCGCGGCCGCCAGCCAGGAGCAGAATTCCGGGGCCGACCAGATCAACAAGGCCATCCAGCAGCTCGACCAGGTGGTGCAGCAAAACGCCTCGGCCTCCGAGGAGATGGCCTCCACCTCCGAGGAACTGTCCAGCCAGGCCGAACAGCTGCAAAGCACCATGGCCTTCTTCCGGGTGGACGGCACGGGTCGCGGCCATATGCGGATGGTCAAGGCCCTGCCTTCGGCCGCCGCCCGCCGCGCCCCGGCCCGCCCGGCGGCGCGTCCTGCCGCGGCCAAGCCGGCCGCCGGCGGCGTGGGCATCGACCTCGGCGACAAGGACGACGACTTCGAGCGCTTCTAGCGCGCGACCCCGCGAGTCAAGGCCGGGAAGCCGCCAGGTGGCTTCCCGGCCTTTTGTTGCCCCGCGGCATTCCCGGGCGGGCTTGTCCTTGGCCGGTTTCCCCCGTACCCTGCCGGCGCGGCCGCATCCACGGTCCGCCGGGGAGGAAAGATGGACCAAGCCCTCTTGCGCGCGCAGTTTCCGGTCGTGGCCGAGACCGTCTTTTTCAACCATTCCGCCGTGTCGCCCCTGCCGGTGCGGGCCTGCCTGGCCGGGCAGGCCGTTTTCGAGGAACGCTGCCGGCGCGCCTCGGCCGATTACTTCCGCTGGATGGCGGCCGTGGCCGAGACACGGGTTCTCGCCGCCCGGCTGCTCGGAGCCCGGCCCGAGGAGGTGGCGTTTACGGGCAACACCTCCCACGGCCTGGGGCTCGTGGCCGCCGGGCTCGACTTCGTGCCCGGGGACAGGGTGGCCGTGACCTGGCCGGATTTCCCCACCCTGCGCTTTCCCTTCGACAATCTGGCCGGGCGCGGCGTCACGGTGGTCGAAATCCCCAAGTACGACGGTCGGGTGGACATGGACGCGGCCAGGCGGATCATTCCGGGCTGCCGGCTGGTCGTGGCCTCGACCGTGGACTGGACCACGGGCGTGGCCGCGCCGGTGGAGGAACTGGCGGCGCTTTGCCGGGAGTCCGGGGCGCTTTTGTGCCTCGACGCCATCCAGAGCCTGGGGGCGCTGCCCATGGACGCGGCGGCCCTCGGCGTCGATTTCCTGGCCGCCGGCTGCCACAAGTGGCAGCTTGGGCCCATGGGCCTCGGCATCTTCTATGTCGCGCCCCGGGCCGCCGCGCTTCTCTCCACGCCCCTGGCCGGCTGGCGCTCCATGCGCCGGGCCGAGGAGCTGCGCCCGGAGTTCGCCCTCAAGGAGGACGCCGGCCGGTTCGAGCCGGGCACCCAGGACATCGCCGGCATCTGCGCCTACGGCGCGTCGCTGTCGCTTTTCATGGAGCTTGGCCCGGAGGAGGTGCGGGCGCGCATCTTCGCCGTGACCGACCTGCTGGCGGGGGAGCTTGCATCCCGCGGTCTCGGGGTCGCCTCGCCCCTGTCCGGGCCCGAACGCTCGGGCATCCTGGCCTTCGACCACCCCGACGCGCCCGGGCTTTTCAAGTACTTCATGGATCACGGCGTGGCCGTATCCCTGCGGGCCGGGCGCATCCGGCTCTCGCCGCACTGCTACAACGACGCTTCGGACGCACAGCGCTTCCTCGCGGCCCTCGACGCCTTCGACGGCCGCTGCTGACGGGAAGGAGACGACGGTGAAACGCGCGATCTTCATCATGAGCCAGAAGGGCGGCTCGGGCAAGACGACCTTTTCCCGGGCCCTGCTCGACCATCTGCGTTATGGCCTGGGCCTCGGCGTGGCCGCCTTCGACGCCGACGGCCAGGTCGGGCAGCTGTTGCAGTACTACGGCGCGCGCGACGGCGAAGGCCGGCTCGCCGCGCCCCAGGACCCGCTGACGGGCGTGGGCGTGTTCGACCTGCGCCGCCGCGAGGAGCGGGGCACGGTGGTGGACGCCCTGGACCTGGGGGCGCAGACGCTGCTGTTCGATTTTCCGGCCGGCTGCCTCGGCGATCTGACGCGGGTGGTCGGCGAGGGCGGCATCAGCCCGGTGCTCGACGAGTACGAGCGGGAGGGCTACCGCACGACCGTGGCCGTGGTGGTGTCCAACGTCCAGACCTCGGCCGACAACGTGCTTGCGGCCATGGCGGTCTTCCGGGACCGGGTGGACTACGTGGCGGTCAAAAATCTCTTCTACGGCAAGCCCGAGGATTTCCTTTTCTTCGATGGCTTCACCGGGGCGGACGGCCGCCGGTACGGCGGCCAGGCCCGGGAGGCGCTGGCGCGCGCGGGCGGCAGGCTGGTGGAGATGCCGGCGCTTCCCGGCCGGGAATACGCCCTGTGCGACATGTACTGCCTGGGATTCAGCGAGGCCAAGGCCCATCCGGCGCTTCGCCGCGCGGAGCGCGCGGCCGTCGGCCATTTCCAACGGGAATTCGGCGCGGCGATCGCTCCCGCCGGCCCGCTTCTGGGCTGCGCGCCTTCGACCCCTCAGTCATCCATTCCCCTGAACTGGTCCCAATCCTAGCGAACGGCGCTCCTCCCCCTTGTGGGGAGGTCCAGGAGGGGGTCACCCCCTCCTGGACGCCGGAGGCATCTTCTCTCTTTTCCCTCTCTACCCGAACGACCTGGCGAACAGGTCGGCAATGGCCGCCTTGCCGGGCTCTTCCAGGAACCGGGTGCCGGTGCCGGTGAAGTGGGTGTGGCCGATGGTCGGCGCGGCCACGGGCTCCCAGGCGTCGTTTTCCCAGGTGAACCAGCCGCGCTTTTCCTGACAGAAGACGAAAAGCGGCTTGTTGCAGATCTTGGCGAATTCCGCGCCCCAGCCCGTGCCGCCCTTGACGGTGTTGTCGTCCTGGATGGTCCCCACCACGAAGATCTCCAGTCCGGCGTCGATCTGGTGCATGATGGTGCGCAGCACCATGCGGATCTGCGGGCCGTTGCTGAATTTGCGCGACAGGAGCTTGGAGACGTAGGTGAGGCTCACGTCCTTTTTGGCCAGTTCCTCCTGGGTCAGGACGCGGATGCCGCGCGTGCGCTCGATGCGGTGGCCCTCGAAGGTGAAGTTGACTTCCTGGATGCCGCGCAGTTCGGCCTGGCGGCCGAACTCGGCTTCGGCGCCCTGGGCGCCGCCGCTGAAGAGCGTGAAGCTGGTGGGGCTGGGCATGGGGACTCCTTGACAGGGGTTGCGTTGCGCGCATGGCCGCGCGCCGAAATCCGACCGTTTCCTTCCTCTTGCCCGTTTTGGGCGCGACCCGCAAGACGTGGTGGGCCTAGGGCGTTTTCATGCCCAGCAGCCGCAGCAGGCCGTCGAGGATGGTCAGGGGATGGGGCGGGCAGCCGGGAATGAAGAGGTCGACCGGCAGATGGGGCGTGGCCCCCTCGGCCGCTTCCGGGCCGGCCGCGAAAAGGCCGCCGGACACGGCGCAGGTCCCGATGGCCACGGCCACGCGCGGATCGGGCACGGCCGCGAAGGTGGAGAGCGTGGCAGCCAGCATGTTGCGGGGCACGGGGCCGGTCACGGCCACGCCGTCGGCGTGGCGCGGCGAGGCCACGAAGTCGATGCCGAAGCGCCCGAGGTCGAAGACCACGGTGGTCAGGACGTTGGTGTCGGCCTCGCAGGCGTTGCAGCCGCCGGCGCTGATCTCGCGCAGCTTGAGCGACCGGGCGAAAAGCCGTCGCCTGCCCGGCTCCAGGGGAGCGACGGCCGGGCGCAGGCCCGGGCGCAGCACGAGGCCCTGCCGCGTGGACGAGGCCAGCCGGTGGTCGCGGGTAAATGTCACCATGCCCCTGGGGCAGGCCGCCTCGCAGGCCCCGCAGAACAGGCAGCGGCCGAGGTCCAGGTAGAGGCCGTCGGCGTCGCGGCCGAGCGCCCCGGTGGGGCATACGCCGGCGCAGGAGGCGCAGGGCGGGTCGCAGGACTGCGGGGCCAGGGTCGGCAGGCCGCGATAGCGCGGCGGCAGGTCCGGCACGCTTTCGGGGAAGGCCACGGTGCGGCGGCCCTGGCGCAGGCGTTCGGCGAGGATGTCGAGCATGGGGCCGCCTCCTACAGGTCGTGGCCGCAGTAGGACAGGTTGAAGCTCTTGTTGCACAGGGGAAAATCGGACACCTGCTGCCCGCGCAGGGCCACGGCCAGGCCGAACCAGTTCATAAACGACGGGTCGTAGAGCTTGTAGGCGAGAAACCGCCCGTCCGGGCCGGTCACGGCCAGGTGGCGGATCTCGCCGCGCCAGCCCTCGACGATGCCGACAGCCAGGCGACCGGGCGGCAGGCCGGCCGGCAGGGGCGCGAAGGCCGGCCCTGCCGGCAGGGCGGCCAGGGCGGCGTCGACGAAGTCGAGCGAGGCCTCCATCTCCAGCCGGCGCACCAGGGCACGGGCATAGACGTCGCCGAAGTCGTGGAGCGAAAGCGGGATGTCCTTGGCGTCGGCCCCGAGCAGGGGGAAGGACCGCCTGGCGTCGCGGGCCAGGCCGCAGGCCCTGGCCGGCGGCCCGACCAGCCCCAGGTCGCGGGCGGCGTCGGCGCAGAGCCGGCCCGTGCCCTCGAAGCGGGCCAGGACCGTGGAGGCGGAAAAAAGGAGCTGGGCCGCGCCGAAGGCGGCCCGGCGGGCGGCTTCCAGGCGGCCGGCCAGCACCCGGAGCATGCCCGTGTCCAGGTCGTGGCGCGTTCCACCCGGGCGCACCAGGCCCCGGCCGAAGCGGTTGCCGCAGAGGATGGCCGTCATGTTGAGGAAATCGCCCCGGATGCGGCCGCAATAGGACATGGTGGGCAGATAGCCCACGTCCCCGGCCAGGGCTCCGATGTCGCCGGTGTGGTTGGCCAGGCGTTCGAGCTCCAGGGCGACGCGGCCGATGGCCCGGCCGCGCGGCGGGGCGGCCTGCCCGGTGAGGGCCTCCATGACCGCGGCGTGGGCCAGGGCGTGGCCGATGGACGTGTCCCCGGCGGCGGTTTCCATGAGGTGCGGCGTGCGCGCGTCCGGCGCGCCGGCGAGCATGGCCTCGATGCCCCGGTGCTGGTAGCCGAGGCTTATTTCCAGGTGGAAGACGTTTTCGCCGAAGCACTGGAAGCGGAAGTGCCCGGGCTCGATGATGCCGGCGTGGACCGGCCCCACGGCCACTTCGTGGATTTCCTCGCCGTGGATGCGGAAATAGTCCGTGACCCCGGGCTCGGGGCGTATGCCGCAGCACCGGGCGGCGAAGCGCACGGGCTTGAGCCAGGGATGGCCCTCGGGCACAATGCCGCTTTTTTCGTGGAGCTCGCGCTCGAACCAGTGGCACTGCGGGCATTCGGGGGTAAGCGACTCGTAGCGGGCGACCGGGACCGACCGGTGGAAGGACAGCCGGCCGTCGCGGTCGCGGCCGCACACGGCGGCCAGGGTCGGACCGTCCTGGCCGGGCAGGGCGCAAAGGGCCAGCACGCGCCAGCCGGCGGCCACGCGGGACAGGATCTCGCGGCGCAGGTCCCGCGCGGGAAGCGCCGGAACGTCGTTAACGGCGATGCTCTGGGTATGGGCGAATTCCACGGCCTAGCCTCCGAGGACGAGGGCCGAGGCCGCCTGGTGGAGAAAGGCGGACAGGCCCCGGGGCAGGTACAGCCCGAGGACGAGGGTGGCGCACAAAAGGGCCAGGGGCGGCAGCACGGCCAGGGGGCTTTCCGGGCCGGGCCTCGACGTCGCCGGCGGCAGGGGGCCCTGGACCATGCGCAGGACCGGCACGGACATGCCGACGAAGATGACGGCCAGAAGAACCAGGAAAAGCGTCGCCGAGACGGTGTGGCCGCCGGCCAGCATGGCCTGAAGGATGGTCAGTTCGCTCACGAAGATGCCGAAGGGCGGCGAGCCGCAGATGGCCAGAAAGCCGGCCAGCCACAGGGCGGCCGTGACCGGCAGGGCCCGGGAGACGCCGCGCGCGTCGTGGCAGGACCGGGTGTGGTACACGGCCAGGATGTTGCCCGAGAGCAGGAAGAGCGCGCCCTTGGTCAGGGAGTGGTTGACGGCGTGGAGCATGGCCCCGAAGGTCGCGCCGCCGCCGATGCCGACGCCGAGCGCCAGGATGCCCATGTGCTCGACGCTGGAATAGGCCAGCAGGCGCTTGTAGTCGCCGAGGCCCACGATGAAGACGGCCGCCGTGGCCAACGAGACCAGGCCGAAGAGCACCAGCAGTTCGCCGCTGAAGTCGGCCATGCCGGCGGCGGCGAGCACCTGCCCGGCGCGCAGGATGCCGAGGAAGGCGCAGTTGAGGAGCGCACCGGAGAGCAGGGCCGAGACCAGGGACGGCGACTGGCTGTGGGCGTCGGGCAGCCAGTTGTGCATGGGGGCCAGCCCCATCTTGGAGCCGTAGCCCACGAGCACGAAGATGAAGGCCGCCCGCAGCCACGGCTTGGCCGCCTCGGCGGCGCGCGGCAGCATGGCGGCCAGGTCCATGGAGGCCAGGGGCGCGGCCGGATCGAAAAAGGCCACGGAAAAAAGGATGTTGCCGAGAAGGGCCAGGGCGATGCCCACGGAACAGATGACCAGGTACTTCCAGGTGGCCTCCAGGGAGCGACGGTGGCGGTGGAAGTAGATCAGCGGCGCGCTGGAAAGCGTGGTGGCCTCGATGCCCACCCACAGCACGGACAAATTGCGCGTGGCGCACACCACGGTCATGGCGCACAGAAACAGGCACAGGCACATGGTGAAGATGCGTTCCGGGGCGTTGACGAAGGCCGCGCCGTCCTGGAAGTCGCGCTTGGTGGCGTTTGCGCCCTCGTGGCGCAGGTAGCCGGCGGCGTAGACCGAGGCGGCCAGGAACAGGGCGCTGGCCAGGGCCAGGAAGAGTTGTCCGGGCGCGTCCAGGCACAGGAGGCCGCCCCAGGCCGGTTGCGGCGGGTGGGCGAAGGTGGCGGCGGTCAGGACGGCATGGAGCACGGCGGCGGCGACAAGGACCAGCCGGCGCGCGCCGTCGGCGGGGATGGCCACGGTCGCCACGGCGGCGGCCAGGGGGGTGAGCGGCAGGGCGGCGAGGAGCATGGATCAGTCCCGCAGGGTGCAAAACCGGCCGACGTCGATGGACTCGAAGGTTTTGTTGATGTGGTGGATGGCGATGCCCATGACGAAGACGGCCACGAAGACGTCGAGGAGCACGGACAGTTCGAGCCAGACCGAGCCCTGAACGGACAGGGGCGTACCGAGGAGGAAGATGCCGTTTTCCGCGGCCAGGTAGCCGATGACCTGGGTCAGGGCTTTGCGCCGGGCGATGACCAGGGTCAGTCCGGTGAAGATGGTGGTCAGGGCCGTGGGGAAAAGCAGGGGCGGGAAAAGGCCCGGCGGAAAGGGCAGGCGCGTTTCCAGCCACAGCGAGAAGAGCAGGCCCGAAACGCCGGCCAGAAGCGACAGGTTGAACCCGAGGTAGGGCTCGACCACCGGATTGACCTCCAGGCGCGTCAGGGTGCGGGCCAGCAGCCACGGGAAGCCTACGCCCTTGATGGCCAAAACGGCCAGGGAAAGAAGCGCCATGTGGCCGGAATCCCCGGCCGGGGCGGAGAGCACCGGCACCAGGGCGAGCAGCGCGCCCTGGACGGCGGTCAGGCGCGTGAGCGAGCGCAGGCGCGTGACGGCCAGAAAGGCCAGATCGACGCACAAAAGCGCCACCATGACGGAATGGTACAGTTCCACCAGCCGGCTACCTCCATACCGAGAGGACCAGGGACAGGGCGACCAGCGCCCCTGCCCCGCCGAGAAGCCGCGGCACGCGCGTGAGGCGCAGCCTGGCCATGGCCGATTCCACCAGCCCCACGGCCACGGCCGCGAGCGCCATGCCCGCAAGGAACACGCCCCAGGCCGCGACCGGGGAAAGCCCCGTGCGCGGCATGACCGAGAGCACCGTCAGGGCGCAGAACAGCCAGAGCTTGAGCGACGCGCCGTAGACCACGGCGGCCATGTCCGGTCCGGAGTGGTCCAGCACCATGACTTCGTGGATCATGGTCAGCTCCAGGTGGGTGTTGGGATCGTCCACCGGGATGCGGCAGTTTTCGACCAGAAGCAGGACGAACAGGATGGCCGGCACGAACAGATGGGCCGCGCCGAGCGGCTTGGCGTCCGACACGGCCAGCAGGCTGTCCAGGGAAAGCCCGGTCCCGTCGGCGGCGAGGCTCAAAAAACACAGGAAGAGCACGGGCTCGGCCAGGGCGGAGAAGACGGCCTCGCGGCTGGCCCCCATGCCTTCGAAGCTCGACCCGGTGTCCAGGGCGGACAGGATCAGGGCCAGGCGGGAAAGCCCGAGCAGGTAGGCCAGGAACATGAAGTCGCCGGCGAAGGACACGGGCGCGGACGTTGCCGGCCCCGGCACGAGGAGCAGGGCGCAGCCCACGGCGGCAAGCGACGCGACGGGGCCGGCGAAGATCGCCCAGGAGGCGGTCGTGCTCGTCACCACGCCCTTTCGCACGAGCTTGGCCAGGTCGAAATAGGTCTGGAGCACGGGCTTGCCGGCCCGACCGGCCACGCGGGCCTTGACCCGGTTGACGATGCCGGGAATCAGCGGGGCGAGGACCAAGGCCAGGGCGAGGTGGAGGTAGGCGTGCATGTCAGAGCTTCCAGGCCAAAAGCAGGACCACGGTGGCCAGCACGTAGAGGATGTAGAGGTGCACCCGGCCGTGCTGCACCACCTTGGCCGCGTCGCAGGCCCGGGCCACGGCTTCGAACAGCGGCGTGAAAAAGGCCAGGCGCAGCCGGTCCGGGGCCGTGACCGTGAACCGGGCCCTGGCCGGGAAATAGCCGGTGTCCATGTCCAGGCGGCGCGTGACGCCCATGGCCGAGCCCATGACCCGGGCGGCCGGCTCGACGAAGGAAGCCGGGCCGTACTGCATGCGGGCCGTGGGGGCGAGGTAGCCGCAGCCCCAGGTGGGCTCGCGGCGCGCGCCGTTTGCGGCGACGAGGCGGCGGCGCAGGACCAGGAGCAGGACGACCAGGACGACCAGGACGCCGCCCACGGCGCGGACGCTTGCAAGGACGCCGGCGGCCTCGGCCAGCACGGCCCGGGCCGGGGCCGGGTCGAGGCCCGGAAAATCCAGGGCGGCCGGGCCGGCCAGGCCGAGGAGGTTCGGGGCGAAGACGGCGGCGGCGGCGACGGCCGCGACCAGGAAAAGGAGTCCGGCCCGGGAGATCGGCCCGGGTGCGGGGGCCTTGGCTGCGGCCGGGGTGCGCGGCGCGCCGAGAAAGCTCAAGCCCCCGGCCTTGGCGAAGGCGGCCAGGGCCACGCCGCCGACGCCGGCCACCACGGCCAGGGCCCCGGCCATGGCCACGCGGGGCAGGAGCCCGGGCAGGGACAGACCGGCCAGGAGGGACAGGGCCAGCAGCAGCTCGGCGGCGAAGCCGGCCAGGGGCGGCAGGCCGGCGATGCCGGCGCTGGCCAGGAAAAAGGCCGCGCCGACCACGGGCATGCGCTTGCCGAGGCCCCCCAGGTGGGCGATGCGCACCGAGCCCACGGCGTGGAGCACCTCGCCGGCGCACAGGAACAGCAGCCCCTTGAAGGCGGCGTGGTTCATCACGCCAAAGACCGCGCCGGCGAGCCCCAGCACGGCCACGGCCGGGTTGTCCAGGCCCCGGCCGACGAGCCCCAGTCCCAGGCCCAGGCAGGCCAAGCCCATGTTCTCGACGCTGGAATAGGCGAGCAGGCGCTTGAGGTTGCCCTGGGCCAGGCCCTGGAGGATGCCCATGGCGGCGGAGACCAGCCCCACGGCGCAAAGGGTCCAGCCCCACCACAGGGGGGCCGGGCCGAGGAGCTCCACGGCCCGCCACAGGCCGTAGACGCCGGCGCTGATCATGGCCCCGGACAGCATGGCCGAGACGTGGCTCGGCGCGGCCGGATGGGCCTCGGGCAGCCAGACGTGCAGGGGGAAGAATCCGGCCTTGGCCCCGAACCCGGCCAGCGCCAGGAGAAACAGGGCCGAAGGCGCGGCCAGGCGGCCGTCGGCCGCGGCCTGGGCCAGGGCGTCGAAGCCCGTGGTCCCGGCCGCGGCCCAGAAGGCGGCGAAAAAGGCCAGCACGCAGACCGCGCCGAGGTGGGCGGCCACGAGGTAGGTCCAGGCCGCTTCCCGGACTTCGACCTCGTCGTCGTGGAAGCCGATGAGGAAAAACGGGGCCAGGGACATGATCTCCCAGGCGACGAGGAAGCACACGGCGTCGCGGGCGGCCATGACCAGGGACAGGCCGGCCAGGAGAAGGTTGAAGAAGCACCAGTGCGCGCCGAGGCCGCCGTGGCCGGCTTCGTCGTGGTCGTGGCCGGCAAGGCTGGCCGCGCCGCACACGGCGCAGGCCGCGCCGAGCAGCGACACGGGCAGCAGGAACAGGCGGCTGACGGGGTCGAGGCCGAGCGTCAGGGAGCCCACGGGCAGTCCCCAGGGCAGGACGACCTGGGAGACGGCGCTGGCCGGCGCGACGGCGAAGGCCGCGAGCCCGACCACGGAGCCGGCCAAGGCCGCGCCCGCGCCCAGGGCGTTGGCGAGCCGGCCGCGGCCGGCGCAAAGCGCGGCGATGGCCCCGAGCGCGTAAAACGCCAGGGAAATGCCGAAGAGTTCCATGACGGCAATCCTTCCACGCGCTCCGGCGGGCCGCCTCTGCGGCCGCGCGGGCACGACGACTTGCGATGCGGTTTGCCGCTATGCCCTGCGGGGCGCGATGTCAATGCATCGGCGCGGTCGTGGCCCTCACTGCTCAAGATGCATGCGGGTCATGGACGTCTTGAGGTCGGTGGCCAGATGGGCCAGGCTGGCCACGGCCGAGGAGGCCATGGACATGGCGCCGGCGGTCTCCTCGGCGATGCGGTTGATCTGGTCCGTGGAGCGGTTGATTTCCTCGGAGGTGGAGGACTGCTGCTCGGCCGCCGTGGCGATGCCGCGCACCTGGTCCGAGGTTTTTTCCACGAAATGGAGGATCTGGCGCAGGGCGTCGCCGGCGTCGTGGGCCAGGGCGTCGGCGTCCTCGATGACCTTGGAGGTCTCGTCGGTAGCGGTCATGTTGCGCCGGGCGCTTTCCTGGATGGCCTGGATGTAGTTGCTGACTTCCTTGGTGGCGGTCATGGTCTTTTCGGCGAGCTTTCTCACCTCGTCGGCGACCACGGCGAAGCCGCGCCCGGCCTCGCCGGCCCTCGCGGCCTCGATGGCCGCGTTTAAGGCCAGAAGGTTGGTCTGGTCGGCGATGTCGGAAATCACCTGCATGATCTGGCCGATGCCCTGGGCCTGGCCGCCGAGGTCCTGCATCTCGGACTTGAGCCCGGTCGCCTTGGCGTTGACGGACTCCATGACGTTTATGACCCGGTCCACCAGGTCCGCGCCCTTGGTGGCCAGGGAGTTGGCCTGGCCGGCGGTGGCCGCGGCGTCGCCGGCGTTTTTCGCCACTTCCAGGATGGTGGCGTTCATTTCCTCGATGGCCGTGGCCACCTCGGCCGTGCGGGAGCGCTGCTCCTCCATGCCTTCGGTGGACTGGGCGATCTGGCTGGTCATCTGGTCGGCCGCCTCGGCCAGGCTTTCGGACACGGCCGTGGCCTCGGCCACGCCCTTGGCGATGCGCTGGCTCTGTTCGGTGATGGTGCGTTCCTTGAGCACCACGCCCGTGAAGTCGGCCACGGACACGAAGGCGCCGATGAGCTTTTCGTCGAAGTCGAGGATGGGCGTGGAAAAGATGCTGATGAACTTGTGCTTGCCCTTGCGGGTGTCGAATTCGGTCTTCGACGACTGGCGGGAGCGTTGGCGGATGGCCAGGTCGGCGACGGTCTCGCGGGAGTCGCCGTAGAAGAATCGGGCGAAGCTGGTCCCGACGTGGGTCAGGGGCGCGCCGTCGTTCTCGGTCAGGCGCACCATCTGCTCGTTGAGCCACTTGATCTCCCCTTTCTCGCCCACGATGGCCATGGGCGTGATGATGTTGGAGAGCATGGCTTCGTCCTTGCTGAGGCGTTCCTTGAGGGTCTTTTCGTGGTTGGCGATGGCCTGGCGGAGGGTGTCCACGCAAAGGACGGGATCGTCCTCGAGCTGGCAGTCGAAGGTGGTCGAGGCCATGGCCGCGAAGATCTGTTCGATGCAGACGAAGACGGCCTCGGCGCGACGGCTCGTCCACAGGAGCGCGGCGGCCGGGCAGACGAAGGCGAGGACCAGCAGGCAGATGGAAAACACGCCGTCCGTCAGGGCGGAGGCGGCGAGAAGGACGGCTTCGAGGACGAGCACGGCGGCGAGGATCGGGCGTTTCATGAAGTACCCCCTGATATTCCCGAATTGGCGACAGAAAGTGTGCACCCATAAAAGATTTGCATGCAAACCGCAACGGAACCGTCATGGTCGTGTTTCGGAAAAAATATGGCTCGGGCCGCCGGAAGGGATACGTCACGACTGCAGCGTCAGGACGGCGAAGCGTTTCACCCCGGTACGAGGATCGATGGAAAGGATGCGGTAAGGTACGGTGATCGGGGCGGATCAAGAAATGGCCTGCAATGGCTCTCGGGACGTCGTTTTAAATGGGTCGAATTCTTATTGCAAAATTCAGAAATGGCGTGTAGAAGTCATATTGTCCATTGTGCCACTCTTCTTTCGCGATGTGTAGGGGAGGAAAGAAGCATTGTATGCTTCGGTTCCCCTTCTGGAACAGTTGTCTTGTCGGCTGGGTTGGTGTCGGCTGTTCATCGATTGGCGCATGAAAGGGTACGTTGGGCGAAGGGGTGACTATGCAACTCAAATCGATTCAGGCGAAGATACTGCTGCTGGCGGGAAGCTGCCTGCTGGCCACCGCTGCCGCGCTCGTGGGCTACAATCTTTATTCGACCGGGAAGACGCAGGCCCTGGTGTCCCAACGTGTGGGCGCGTTGCTGGAGCAGGAAGCCAAGCGCAATCTCGCCAACCTCGCCGCCAACCAGGCCGCCGTCATCCAGAGCGCCCTGGAGGACAACCTGGTCACGGCCCGGACCATGGCCAAGGCGTTCGAGGTGCTGCGCGACCAGTCGGCGCGCGCTTCGGCCCGGGAGGGGACGAAGAACAACGTGCGCGAGGTGCTCGGCACGATCCTGCTCGAGGTGCTCAAGAACAATCCCCAGTACCTGGGCACGTATTCCGCCTGGGAGCCCAACGGCTTGGACGACCGGGACGACGAGTTCGCCGGCGCGGCCAAGGACGATCACGACGCCGTCGGGCGTTTCGTGCCTTACTGGAACCGCGACGTCACGGGCAAAATCGCCCGCCAGTTGCTGGTGGAGTACGAAAGCCAGGACCGCCATCCCAACGGCGTGCGCAAGGGCGGCTGGTACCTCTGGCCGCGCGAGTCCGGCAAGGAGAGCGTGCTCGATCCCTTTCCCTACATCGTCCAGGGGCGGCAGGAGTGGCTGACCACCCTTTCCGTGCCCGTGAAAAAGGACGGCAAGTTCCTCGGCGTCGCCGGCACCGACCTGCGCCTCGACTTCCTCCAGGACCTGGCCAAGAAGGTCAATTCCGGCCTGTACGGCGGCCGGGGCGACGTGGCCATCGTGAGCCACGACGGGCTCGTCGTGGCCAGCAGCTCCCAGCCCGGGACCATCGGGCAGCCCCTGAGCGCGGTTTCCAAGGACTGGGAGAAGATGGCCAAGGCGGTGCGCGAAGGCCAGACCATCACGGACATCAGCGAGGTCACGGGCAACTACCGGGCGCTTTCGCCCATCAAGCTCGGCCGCACCGACCGTCCCTGGGCGGTGTTCATCCGCGTCCCCCCGGACGTCGTGCTGGCCGAGAGCAAGGCCCTGGACGCCCAGATGGCCGGCCTCGACCGGGAAAACACCAAGTGGCAGGTCGGGGTGGGGCTCGGCGTCACGGTGCTGGCCCTGGCCGTGCTGTGGGGCTTCGCCGCGAGCCTGGTGCGGCCGCTGCGGCAGGCCGCTGATTTCGCGGGCAAGGTGGCCGACGGCGATTTCTCCCATACGCTGACCATCAGGCAGGCGGACGAGACGGGCGTGTTGGCCCGGGCGCTTTCGCGCATGGTCGACAACCTCAAGAGGATGATCGCCCAGGCCGAGGAAAAGACCCGGGAGGCGGCGGCCGAGGCCCAGCGCGCCCACGCGGCCGTGGCCGAGGCCGACGAGGCGCGGCGTCAGGCGGCCGAGGCCCAGCGCCAGGGCAAGCTCGATGCGGCGGCCCGCATCGAGGACGTGGCCAGGGCCGTGGTCCATGCCTCCACGGAACTCTCCTCGCAGATCGAGCAATCCAAGGAGGGCGCGGACCTCCAGCGCCGCCATGCCGGCGAAACGGCCACGGCCATGGAGCAGATGAACGCCACCGTGCTCGAAGTGGCGAAAAACGCCACCGAGGCGGCCCAGGGCGCGGGCGAGGCCCGGGACAAGGCCAAGGACGGGGCCGATGTGGTGCGCCAGGTGGTCGCGGCCATAAACGGCGTCCAGGAGCGGGCGGCCACGCTGCGGGCCAACATGGACGCCCTGGGCAAGCAGGCCGAGGGCATCGGCGCCATCATCGGGGTGATTTCCGACATCGCCGACCAGACGAACCTGTTGGCGCTCAATGCCGCCATCGAGGCGGCGAGGGCCGGCGAAGCCGGGCGCGGCTTCGCCGTGGTCGCCGACGAGGTGAGAAAGCTCGCCGAGAAGACCATGACCGCCACCAAGGAGGTCGGCGACGCCGTGCGCGCCATCCAGACCGGCGCCCGTTCGAGCATCGAGGGCGTGGAGGGCGCGGTCCGGGCCGTGGACCAGGCCACGGATCTGGCCGACCGTTCGGGGACCATGCTCGGGGAGATCGTGTCCATCGTCGAGGCCTCGGCCGACCAGGTGCGGTCCATCGCCACGGCCTCCGAGGAGCAGTCCGCGGCCAGCGAGCAGATCAACCGGGCCGTGGAGGACATCAACCGGATTTCGGACGAGACGGCCGAGGCCATGGCCCGGGCCGCCGGCTCCGTGGAGGAGCTGGCCGGCCAGGCCGACAGCCTGACCCGCCTGGTGGACACCCTCAAGGCCGATTGAGCCGCGGGGCGCGCCCGGGCCAAAGAAAGGCGGCTGCAGCCGCCTTTCCTGTTTCCGCGAAGCCCCGGGAATTGACTTGCCATGGGGCAAGTGCAATACACTGGATTATCTGGCGGATTCGGAGGGCTCATGGACAGACCGCAGGGAAGCTGGGAGGCGGCCACGCAGTTTTTCATCCGGCACGCCGTGGCGATCTTCCTGGTCGCCACGGTGGTGTGCCTGCTGCTCGCGGGCTATCTCACCAACTACCTCAATCCGAGCGTGGTGGGCGTGTGGGTGGTGGTCGGCCTCCTGACGTCGCTTCTTTTTTCCGGCGTGGCCCTGGTGGTGGTCCTGGCCGTGGCCGCCGTGGACAAGGCCAGGCGGCTTCGCCTCGTCAGCCTGGAACCCCGGGCGGATATGGCCTTCACGGACCGCTTCGCGAACGAGAAGCTGCGCGTGGAGGACTTTTACTGTCCGCATCCCCTCAAGAACGAGGGCAAGGCCTTCATGGACTGCGAGTTGCGCGGCCCGGGCGCGGCGCGGTTCGGCAAGGGGGTCTCCCTGGAGGCCTGCACGTTTCAGCTGTGCGATTTCGTGGTGCTGGAGGACCTTTGCCGCACCAACACGGCGGCTGTCTTCGCCGACTCCTCCTTCACGCGCTGCAAATGGGTCAAGGTCACGGTCTTCGTGTCCAAGGCGGTGGCCGGGGAGCTCGGCCCGTCCCTGGTCAACGAGAACGAGGAGCCTTGCCTGCTCGGCCAGACGGACTGACGCCCGCCCGGCGCTTTCCCGTGCGAACGCGGCGGCCGTGCCCACGAGGCGCGGCCGCTTTCTTTTTGCTTCGTTGCGGCCCGGGCCTCAGGCGGGGTTCACGGCCATCATCACGCTGACGACGAAGACGACGGCGATGGAGAGGCGGTAGAGACGGCGGGCGAAGAGGGCGTCGCCCGCGCGCGGGCCGGCCAGGGCGAAGGCGAGCCAGGCGAGCCCCGAAACCGTGGCCGCGACGCCGTAGGCGCTCCCGGCGTAGCCGCACACGGCCGGCAGGGGCGCGATGAGGGCGAAAGCGGCGATGTGGCCGACGATGTGCCGCTTTATCGTTCCCTCGCCCAGGCGCGAGGCGGCCGTGGCAAGGCCGGCGGCGGCGTAGTCCTCCCGGCGGCGGATGGCGATGGCGTGGGCATGGGGGATCTGCCACAGGCTGAAGAGAGCCAGCAGCAGCAGCGCGCCGCCGTCGAAGCGGCCCCGCGCGGCGCAGTAGGCGGCCACGGGCGCGGCCGCGCCGGCCAGGCTGCCGACGACGGTCGCGGCGAGCGGATGACGGCGCTTGAGCAGCAGGGTGTAGACCAGGACGTAGACCACGAACCCGGCCGCGACGATGAGGCGGCAAAGGGCGTTGGTCCCGGCCCACAGCGCCGCGCCCCCGGCCAGGCCGAGCAGCGCGCCGTAGGCCCAGGCCCGCGCCGGGGCGATGTCCCCGGCCGGCAGGGGGCGGTTTCGCGTGCGCGCCATCTCCCGGTCGATGTCCCGGTCGAGGCAGTTGTTGCACACGCAGCCCGAGGCCACGACCAGGGCGATGCCGCCCATGGCCGCGAGGAAGAGTCCGATCCCGGCCCGGCCGCCGCCGGCCAGGAAATAGCCGCCCAGGGCCGAGACCAGGTTGGCGCCGACGATCCAGGGCTTGGCCAGGACCAGGTATTTCCACAGCACGCCGCGCGGTCTCACATCCGGTAGTGCAGGCTGTGCATGATCCAGATCGATCCCCCCACGAACAGGAAGACGATGAAGAACGTGAACAGGAGCGACATGAGGTTCCAGTGCATGGCCCTGGAGGCGTCGACGTGCAGGAAATAGCGCAGCTGCACGACCATCTGGAGCGCGGCGGCGGCGAACACGCAAAAGACCGTGGCCCCGGGGGAGAGCGCCCCGGTCATGACCGCCACGAAGGGCGCGGCCGTGAGCAGAAGCGACAGGCAAAAGCCGGTGAGGTAGGCCCTGGCCAGGGCGGCTCCGGCCCGGCCGCCGTCGGGCTGCGTTTCGCGCATCACCACACCCCCATGAGGTAGACCACGGAAAAGACGCCGATCCAGACGACGTCGAGGAAATGCCAGAACATGCCAAGACGCGTGAGCCGCCCCATGACCGGCGCGGTCAGGCCCTTGGTCGCGACCTGGAACAGCATGACCGCCAGCCAGACGAGGCCGCAGGTCACGTGCGCGCCGTGGGTCCCGACCAGGGTGAAGAAGGCGGAGAGAAAGGCGCTGCGCTGGGGGCCGGCCCCCTCGCTTATGAGCTGCGTGAACTCCCGCAGTTCCATGGACACGAAGCCGAGTCCGAGGAGCAGGGTGAGCGTCAGGCCGACCATGGCCTGGCGGGCGTTGCCGGCCGGCATGGCCGTCATGGTCAGGCCGTAGGCGGCGCTGCTGCAAAGCAGCAGCATGGTCTCGATCAGGACGAAGGACAGGTCGAACAGGTCCTTGCCCGTGGGCCCGCCCGCGAAATTGCGGGAGAGCACCACATAGGTCGCGAACAGGGCCGCGAAAAGGACCAGGTCGCTCATGAGGTAGATCCAGAAGCCCAGCGACCGGATGGGCTCCATGTCGTGGTGCTCCGGATGCCCGGCCACGATTTCCTGGGTATGCACGGCTTCGACCGCCATCATGTCACCTCCCGCGCGGCATTCGCGTGGATGTTCGAAAGCTCAGGACCGGCCGGCTGCGGCCAGGCGCTTGAAGTACAGGTCCTCGATGCGCGCCACCTCGGCGGCCGGGATGATCTCCGTCGTGTCGTCGTTCATGGACCGGGCCACGACCACGGCCAAAAGGCCCAGGAAGCCGGCGACGGCCAGCCACCAGATGTGCCAGATCATGGCGAAGCCGAAGAGGAAGGCCAGGATGCCCAGCAGAAAGCCATGGGCGCAGTTTTTGGGCATCTCGATGGCCTCGTAGGCGGCGGGCGGCCTGAAGGCCTCGCCGCGCTGCTTCATGTCCCAGAAGGCGTCGATGTCGCGCACCGTGGGGATCACGGCGAAGTTGTAGGGGGCCGGCGGCGAGTGGGTGGCCCATTCCAGGGTGCGGCCGTCCCAGGGATCGCCCGAGACGTCCCGGTTGGCCTCGCGGTTTATAAAGCTCACCAGAAGCTGCACGAGCATGCAGCCGATGCCGCAGGCGATGATGAGGGTGCCGAGGCCCGCCGCGATGAGGTAGGGCTGCCAGTCCGGGTTGTCGTAGTGCTGCATGCGTCGGGGCATGCCCATGAAGCCCAGCATGTAAAGCGGCACGAAGGCCAGGTAGAAGCCGACCAGCCAGCACCAGAAGGAGCGCTTGCCCCAGGTCTCGTCCAGCTTGAAGCCGACGGCCTTGGGGAACCAGTAGGCGTAGCCGGCCAGGAAGCCGAAGAGCGTGCCGGGCACGAGCATGTTGTGGAAGTGGGCGATGAGGAAGAGGCTGTTGTGCAGCACATAGTCCGCCGGCGGGATCGACAGCAGCACGCCGGCCAGCCCGCCGAGGACGAAGGTGGTCAGGAAGCCGATGGTCCACAGCATGGGCGTGGTCAGGCTCACCCGGCCCTTGTACATGGTGAACAGCCAGTTGAAGACCTTCACCCCGGTGGGGACGGCGATGAGCATGGTGGAGATGCCGAAGGCGATGTTGACGCCGGCGCTCGCGCCCATGGTGAAGAAGTGGTGCACCCACACGGCGAAGGACAGGAACATGATGGCGGCCGTGGCGTAGACCAGCGAGGTGTAGCCGAAGAGCTTCTTGCGGGAAAACGTGCTTACCACCTCGGAAAAGATGCCGAAGGCCGGCAGGATGACGATGTAGACCTCGGGATGGCCCCAGGTCCAGAAGAGGTTGGCGTACATCATCATGTTGCCGCCGAGGTCGTTGCTGAAGAAGTGGAAGCCCAGGTAGCGGTCGAGGCTGACCAGGGCCAGGGCGGCGGTCAGCACCGGGAAGGAGAAGATGACGAGCACGTTGGTGAAGACCGTGGTCCAGGTGAAAAGCGGCAGGCGCATGAGCGTCATGCCCGGGGCGCGCATGGTGAGCACCGTGACCAGGAAGTTGACGCCGCTAAGAAGCGTGCCGAGGCCCGCGATCTGCAACGACCAGATCCAGTAGTCCACGCCCGTGTCCGGGCTGTACTCGAGTTCCGTCAGGGGCGAGTAGCCGGACCAGCCGGCTTTGGAGAATTCGCCCACGCCGAGCGACACCATGACGAGCAGGGCCCCGGCCACGGACAGCCACAGGCTCACCGCGTTGAGGAAGGGGAAGGCCACGTCGCGGGCCCCGATCTGCTGCGGCACCACGATGTTCATGAGCCCGGCCAGGAACGGCATGGCCATAAAGAGGATCATGATGGTGCCGTGGGCGCTGAACACCTGGTTGAAATGGTCCGGCGGCAGGAAGCCCTGGGACGCGCCCATGGCCATGGCCTGCTGGGCGCGCATCATGAGCGCGTCGGCGAAGCCGCGCAGCAGCATGACCAGGGCCAGGATGATGTACATGATCCCGATCTTCTTGTGGTCCACGGAGGTGAGCCACTCCTTCCACAGCACCGGCCATTGGCGGAAGTAGGTGATCAGCCCCAGCACGGCCGCGCCGGCCAGGACGGAACCGACCACGGCGCCCATGACGATGGGGTCATGGTAGGGAATCGCGGAAAGGGTCAGTTTTCCAAACATCGCGTCGCTCCTGCGTGTCGCCGTATTCCGTTTTCCTTGCGAAAGGGAGGGCAGTAAAGCTGTAATGAATCGCCGGTGTTTTCTGTTTTGAAGACATGACTCATGTCATGCCTTCAAGCTGGAATCACGGGTGGCCGTGTCCGGTTTGGGCCTGGCCGGCGTGGCCCTGGCCGGGCCCGCCGCCGGGAACCTTGTCCAGGGGGCTGTAGAGATTGAGGATGTATTCGAACATGTCGGGCGAGACCGAGGAAAAGTAGGTCACGGGATCGCCGGAGCTGGGCTTGCGCAGCTGCTCGAACCGGGCCGGGTCCAGGGTGTTGGGCGATTTTTTGACCTCGCGCGTCCAGGCCTCGAACTGCTCCGGGGACAGCGCCTTGGCCGCGAAGAACATGGTCGGGTAGCCCGCGCCGCTGAACTGCTGGTTGTGGCCGGCGTAGACGCCCGGCTCGTCGGCCAGCAGGTGCAGGCGGGTGCGCATGCCGGCCATGGCGTAGATCTGGCTGCCGAGCTGGGGGATGAAGAACGAGGTCATGACCGTGTCCGAGGTGAGCTGGAAGGACAGCGGCGTCCTGGCCGGAAAGGCCAGCTCGTTGACCACGGCGATGCCCTGCTCGGGGTAGATGAACAGCCACTTCCAGTCCAGGCTGACCACGTCCACCCTGAACTGGGCCGCGGCCGGGTCGATGGGCTTGTACGGGTCGAGGCGGTGGGTGTAGCGCCAGACCAGGACCGAGAGGATGAGCACGATGACCAGCGGGATGCACCACATGACCGCTTCGATCTTCCCCGAATGGCTCCACTCGGGCTCGTAGGCGGCCTTGGTGTTGGAGGCCCGGTACTTGAGGGGGAACCAGACGGACATGACGATGACCGGCAGGACCACGAGGAGCATGAGGACGAAGGCGGTCAGGATGAGGAAGCGTTCCGATTCGCCGATGGGTCCCTTGGGATTGAGCAGGACCAGTTCGCTGCATCCCTGAAGGAAGGTCGCGGCGCAAAGCAACGTCAGGACGACGCAGGCGAAAGAGAGTTTTCTGGCCATTTACCTACCTCGGCGTAAGGGGAATATGCTGGCTCTGACCTTGTTTGATTGTCTACGTTTTTCAGGGGTTGCTGTCAACGGCGGGCCGTCTTTCGGATGGAGCCGCGGGCGGACCGGCTTTTCGGCGACCGGGACCGGGCCAAGGATCGGGACAGCCATTTGGAGGATCGGATATTTCATCGCCCCGCGCCATGGGGTATCGGACCGCTTTGCTCGCCCCCGGAAGCGGCGGGCGGGAACCGATTCCTCCAGACAAGGAGCCTTTCGATGCTGTACAGGAAAATGCCCCAAACCGGAGACGAGCTTTCCATCCTGGGATTCGGCTGCATGCGCCTGCCCATGGCGGACGGCAGGATCGACAAGGCGCGCGCCGTCGCCCAGATCCGCGAATCCATCGACAAGGGCGTCAACTACATGGACACGGCCTGGCCCTACCATCAGGGCGAGAGCGAGCCCCTGCTCGGCCGGGCGCTGCGCGACGGCTACCGGGAACGGGTGCGGGTGGCCACCAAGCTGCCGGCCTGGCTGGTGCAAACCCGCGACGACATGGACCGCTACCTCGACGCCCAGCTCGAACGCCTGGGCACCGACCACATCGACTATTATCTGGTCCATTCCCTGGACGGCGGCTCCTGGGACCGCGTCGCGACCCTCGGCGTGCGGGAGTTCCTGGACAAGGCCCGGGAAGACGGGCGCATCGTCAACGCCGGCTTCTCCTTCCACGGCCTGTCCGAGGACTTCACCCGCATCGTGGACGCCTATCCCTGGATCTTCTGCCAGATCCAGTACAACTACCTGGACCAGGAATACCAGGCCGGCACGAAGGGCTTGCGCTACGCCGCCTCCAAGGGGCTGGGCGTGGTGGTCATGGAGCCCCTGCGCGGCGGCAACCTGGGCCTGCCCACGCCGCCCCCGGACGTGGCCGCCATCTGGGGCGAGGCCGCTTCCTCGCGCGCCCCGGTGGAATGGGCCCTGCGCTGGGTCTGGGACCATCCCGAGGTCACGGTGGTGCTCTCGGGCATGAACGAGGAGTCCCACATCGCCCAGAACCTGGCCGTGGCGGCCGAGGCTCGGGCCGGCTCCCTGACCGGGGCCGAACTGGCCCTGGTGGACCGGGCCGCGCGCAAGTACAAGGAACTCATGCAGGTGGGCTGCACGGGCTGCGGCTACTGCATGCCCTGTCCGGCCGGCGTCCAGATCCCCAAGTGCTTCGACTTCTACAACAAGATGCACATGTTCGGGAATGTGGAAGAGGCCCGGTTCATCTACACCGGCTTCATGTCCGGCATCACCAGCGGCGAGCGGGGCTTCGCCTCCCAGTGCGTGGCCTGCGGCAGCTGCCTGGAGAAATGCCCCCAGGGAATCGCCATTCCGGATTGCCTGGAAAAGGTCGCCGCCGAGATGGAAGGGGAGGACCTCGAGGCGCGCCTGGAGGCGTTCAGGAAGATGTTCGCGACCGGGCTTGAGTAGCCGCCGGTCTTTGCGCGAAATCCGCCGGCCGCCGCGTCAGGGGCGGCCGGCGTCGTGGGAGCGCCCCGGGCGAGGGCCGTCGCCCGGGGCGCTTTTTCGGGCGCGTCAGCGGGCGGCGGCGCAAACCGCGTCCGGCTCGGGCAGGTCGGCCCGGTCGGCTTCCCCCGGTCCGCGGCCCGGTCCGCGGCCGCGAACGTATTGTCGGGGCGAGCAGCCCATGACCCGCTTGAAGGCCGTGCCGAAGGCGCTTTCCGAGGCGTAGCCGCAAAGGGCGGCGACGGCGGCCACGGAATCGGCGGAATGCGCGAGCCTGTCCCCGGCCAGCAGCATGCGCCAGCGCGTCAGGTAGTCCATGGCCGACGCGCCGACCGTCTCCTTGAAGCGCTGGGCGAAGGTCGAGCGCGACATGCCGACGCGCGCCGCCAGTTCCCCCAGGGTGAAGGGATGGGCCGGATCGGCGTGCATGGCGGCAAGGGCCTGGCCGATGCGCCCGTCGGCCAGGCCGTGCAGCCAGCCCGCGCCCCGGTGGGAAACGTCCGCCAGGTGCCGTCGCAGGACCTGGACCAGCATCATGTGGGCGAGGTGGCGCACAAGCAGGTCGCCGCCCGGCAGCCCTTCGCGCAGCTCCTCCATCATCCGCTCCACGCCCCAGCGCAGGGCCGCCTTGCCCGGCGCGTCACGGATGCGGACCACGGGCGGCAGCAGGCCCAGCAGGAGATCGGCGTGCCTGTCGGCCAGGATGAAGCGGCAGCTGACCAGAAAGCAGTCGCCGCCGCCGCCGTAGGCGGTGATGCCGCCGTTTGGCGACTGGCCGAAGACCTCCCTGGCCTCGGCCGGGGGCGCGTCCAGGTCGCTGGCCAGGCGGAAGGGACGCCCCCGCGGCAGAAGGAAGGCGTCCCCGGTCCGCAGCCGGGTCGCCTCGGCCACGTCCTCGACCACGAGCAGGCACTCGCCGGTGACCACGGCCCCGCACTTGATGCTTCCCGGCTGGGCCGGGAACCGAACCGACCACCGGCCCCCGGCGTCGAACCCGGCGGAAAGGGTGTTGCGCGGCCGCAGCAGCGCGAGCATGTCGGAAAGGGGATCCATAGCGGCCTCCGGACGATCGCGAGAATAATACAGACTCTATGGCATGGATCGTACGCCGGCAATGGCCTATCCGAGGATGGCGGGGCGGGAAAACCGGCCTCGCGTCAACGGAGCAAGACACCAAGGAGGCATCGCGATGCGAGTTTTCGTCACCGGAGCCACGGGCTTCGTCGGATCGGCCGTCGTCCGGGAACTTATCGAGGCCGGTCACCAGGTGGTGGGCCTGGCCCGTTCGCAAGCGGCGGCCCGGGCGCTCGTGGCCGCCGGCGCGCAGGCGCACGACGGCTCCCTCGAGGAACTGGAAAGCCTGCGCCGTGGCGCGGCCGCCGCCGACGGCGTGATCCACACGGCCTTCATCCACGACTTCAGGAAATTCAAGGACAATTGCGAGACCGACCGGCGCGCCGTCACGGCCCTGTGCGAGGCCCTGGCCGGCTCCGGCCGGCCCCTGGTCGTGACCTCGGCCCTCGGGATACTGCCCCAGGGCCGCCTGGCCACCGAAGACACGGAGCCGGCCTCGGGAGCGGCTTCCCCTCTCCGTGCGCCCACGGAGGCGGCGGCCCGGGCCGCCGCCGTTGCCGGCGCCAGCGTGTCGCTGGTGCGCCTGGCGCCGACGGTCCACGGCGACGGGGACCACGGCTTCGTGCCCCTGCTCGTCGATTTGGCCCGGCGCACGGGCGTTTCGGCCTATGTGGGCGACGGGGAAAACCGTTGGCCGGCCGTGCACCGCCTCGACGCCGCCCGTCTTTTTCGGCTCGTCCTGGAGGCGGGCGCGCCCCGGCCGGTCTGCCACGCCGTGGCCGAGGAAGGGGTGGCGTTTCGCGACATCGCCGGCGTGATCGGCCGCCGTCTCGGTCTTCCGGTCACGGCCCTCTCCGCGCCGGAGGCGACCGGACATTTCGGCTGGTTCGCCCCGTTCGCGGCCATGGACATCCCGGCCTCGAGCCGGCGCACCCGGGAATGGCTGGGCTGGCAGCCGACCGGTTCCGGGCTCATCGAGGACCTGGATCGGCCGGGCTATTTCGCACGCTGAACGAGGACCGAGCCCGGCCCGCCAGGTTCGCTGACCGCGACGGAACCGGAGCCTGCCGGCAAGCGAAGCGCCTTGCGCGACAAGCCCGTGACGACCGAAAAAGAGGCAGGGATCAGGCCGAAACAGCCTGATCCCTTTGCGTTTTTGTTGGTGCGCCGGCAGGATTCAGACCCGCGATCTTGGATGCGTCGTGTCGGGAATCGCCACGTGTTTCCCTGCTGCTGCAGTAAGGAGATTGTCAGGTGGCGCGGCTATGATCGTCCGTCAAGCGTGTGAAGCGCCGTTGCGACAGGCCGGCCCCGGCGAGAGGCGGAAATGAAGCCTCGACCCTGTTGCGTCCATTCTGTATGGAAGAAACGACCCCAAGCCCCAAGCGGGGATCGCCTGGAAAGGTGCTTACGTGACAGGACGTATGATTAGCCCGGACTCGCGGCCTCGGGAGCGTCTCGTGCGCATCAGGGCCGACAAGTTCTATCCGCCCCAGGTCAACACCTCCCAGTTTCTTTACCGGGAGCGGCTCGTCGAGACCCTTTTGCGCCGCTGCGGCTCCCGCAAGCCCACCATGGTCGTCGAGGCCCAGGCCGGCCAGGGCAAGACCACCCTGATCAAGCAGTTCCTCGACCATTCCGATTGCCCTTTCGTCTGGTACCAGGTCCGACCGGAGGACGCGGACCCCGCGTTTTTGTTCGCCGCCTTCCAGGCCTGCCTGGCCGGCATGCCGCAGGCTTCCCAGAGCGGCGTCGGCGAACGGGAGCTGCCGGCGGGGGAGTTCGGCTCCATCGACCTGCCCAAATACGTCGATCCGGTCCTCAACGATTTGAAGGCCTGCCTGAAGCATGACCTCTACATCGTTTTCGACGACCTGCACGTCCTTGTCCAACACCCGGCCAGCCTGCTGCTGCTCAATTATCTTGTCGAAAACGCCCCCCAAAGGCTGCATTGCGTTCTGTCCTCACGCGAGCCGTTGCCGCTTGACGTCTGGAAGGAGCCCGCATTCAGACGCGACCTGCTCTGGGTCGGCAACGAGGATCTGGCGCTCACCCAGGACGAAATCGCGGAGTTCTTCCACCAGGTCTTCGACATGTCCCTGTCCCATGACGACGTGAGGACGCTGGCGGCCAAGACGGACGGCTGGATCATGGGCCTGACGATGTCCGGCCTGCGGATGACGCAGGGCAGGGAGGGAGCGCCGTCCCGCGGCAGGCGCGGCGGGGAGGGCGCGAGCGTCCTGGAGTACTTTCGTCGGCAGATCTTCGATCCGCTGGAGCCCCGCCTGCATGAACCCATGCTGCGCCTTTCCCTGCTGGAGGCCATCCCCGTCGTCCTGGCCCGGACGGTCACCGGAGAATCCGGCATCGGCCACGATCTGGCCGGCCTGGTGGCGCGCAACGTCTTCATCCGCAGCCTTGACCCGGACGACGCGGTCTACGGCCTCCACCATCTCTTCCGGCAGTTCCTGCGGGAAAAGGCCTATGCCGAACTGTCGCCGGAAACCGTGCGGGAGGTCTACCAGCAGGCGGGCCGCCACTACGCCCAGACCGGCAATACCGGTCAGGCCCTGCGGTATTTGCTGCAAGCCGGCGATTACGAGGCCATGGAGACCCTCATGCGGCGACATGGCACCGCCATGCTGTCCGCCAGACAAGGGGTGACCCTGGCGGCGGTCCTTGGCGACATCCCGGAGGAGGAACTCGCCCGGCGGGGATGGTGCGCGTTTTACCTGGCCATGGCCCATCTGGACTTTGCGCCGGCCCGGGCCCTGACGCCGCTGTACAGCGCCCTCGGCACGTTCCGCTCCCGTGACGACGCGTACGGCGAACTTTGCTGCCTGGCCCTGATCATTTCCGTCCACATCACCACGACCGGGCTCTATCGGGAAGGGGAGCGGATGCTCGCCGAAGCCGAACGGCTATTCTTCGGCATGGCCGATGCCCTCGACCCGGCGACCACCATCATGCTCGCCAGCAGCTTCGCCATGGGGCACTGCATCTTCCTGGCCGACACCGAGACCGCCACCCGCTACGCCAGCCTGGCCCTGAAACTGGCGGGCAACACGCAGATGGTCAGCTTAAGGGCGGGCCTGCTCATGATCATGAGCTATATCGAGATATTCGCGGGAAACTTGTCCCAGACCCGGGCCTGGCTCGAACAAGCCTCCGCCGCCCTGTGTCCGGAGGTGAGCACCTTCAATAACCTGGTCATTCGGATGGTGCTGTTCAATTATCTTTTTCACGACGGCGATTTCGAGAATTACGACGACCAGAAGAAGCAGCTTTTCGCCGTCCTGGGCCACACCCTGGTCTCCCAGTCCATCGCCGGGCCGTTCTGCTACGTCTGGGACATGGACATCGCCATCAACAGGGGGCGGTTCGAAGCGGCCCTTGCCCTGGCCCGGCAGGCGCTGGCCCTGACTCCCGCGCTCAGCCCGCATGTGCAAAGCCTGGTCCTGCAGCTCCAGGCCATCGCCCTGGCCCTCACGGGACGTTTCGAGCAAGCCCAGGCGGCCGCCGATCAAGCGGTTTCCCTGCGGGAACAGGCGGGAGGGGCGTATTTCATTTCCCTCAACAGGATGCTCGTCGGCCTGAGCCGGGGGCTTTGCGGACAGCTCGACGACGGCCTGGCCCTCTTGACGGAAGGCGTCGAGGCCGCCCGGCGGATGCCCACGGACTACCTCGAAGCCTGCGGGTTGTTTCACCGCGCCTTCGTCCATCTGGAAAGGAGCGACCCGGCCGCGGCCGGCCAGGATCTGGGAAAATGCCTGGGACTCATGCGGCGCAACCGCTACCGACACATCTGGGCCTGGTCGGCCGGGGCCATCGAACGGCTGCTCGGTTTCGCCGTGGCCCGGCGCATCGAGCCGCAATACGCCCAGGTCCTGGCTGCCAAGCATCTCGACGCCGTCCTGCTCGGCGACGGGACGGCCATCCCCCTGTTGGAGTTCCGTACCCTGGGCGGGTTCTCGATCCTGCTGCGGGGCGTTCCCATCCTGGAAGCCGAGTCGCTGACCCCGGCCCAACGCGAGTTCTTGTGCCTGATCTTGGCCTCCCCCGGCCTCAAGATCGCCCAGGAGATCGCCCAGATGCATTTTTGGGCGGACAGTCCTCCGGCCGCGGTCAGGATCGCCCTCGACACCATGCTGTCGCGCCTGCGCAAGACCCTGGCCGGGGCGTTGCCCGAGAACGCGGCGCACCTGTATCTGCGCCGCGAGAGGGGGATTCTCTGGCTGGAGCATTGCCGCGTCGACGCCTTGGAATTCCAGGCCGCGGTGCGGACCGGGCTGGAGCATGCACGGCTGCAGGAATACTGGCAGGCGGGCAACGCCTTCTCCCGGGCGGCGAAACTCTGGCGGGGCGAGTTCGCGCCGGGGACCACCGGCGAGGATCTGGTCCGGACCTTTCGCGACGGCCTCGTCCAGGATCTGGTGCGGCTGGCCCTGGCCTGGTGCGAGCAACTGGCCCTAAACGACAAGCTGGAGGCCGCTTTGGATCTCGCCGAAAAGGCCCTGGCGAGCGCGCCCCTCAACGACGGCCTCTGGGCGCTCCTCTACCGGCTGCAGGGAAGGCGCTCCGCCATCCTGGCCCGCCAGACCCTGGGGCGTTTCGCCAAGCGCCTTCAGGCCGACGGCTATCCCGAGGAAGAGATCGCCGAACTGCTCGCCTCCATCGCCGGCGCGCCGGCCCCCCCGCGCCGCGTCGTTCGGCGAAAGCCCTGAGCGCCGGCGACGGTCCGCCGCGTCACTGGCCCCGCCTGTCGGGGCCTTTTCTTTTTTGTTTTTTTCGTCTCCACCGCCAGATGTAAGGAAAATGTCAGCTGGGCATGCTAATGGGATAGCGACGGTTCTTGATTTGAAAAGCAGGTTTCTTCGTGGGTGTCAGGTCTGTGGATGGTAAAGTGTATGGAGATATTTCGAAATTAAGTCAAGAATATTGTAGCTGGTTCTCGAAATTGCTTTGCGCGTTGTTTCAGGGTTGGATGTGAATTCTTATTATTGTTTGTTTTCTGCGGCATTATCCTGTGCCGTGGTTGCGCGGCGACGCGGAGTTGTTTTGCAACTGATGGCGTCGGCTGGCCGGCGATCTCCACTCTTGAAGACGCCCTGAGCCTCGGCGGCCCAGGGCCCGGACCCATGACTTGGGGAGATGGGACAGGCGGCGTCTGCCCTTGCCGCCGGGGCTCCGGTGCGCCGGCATCGAGGTCGGAGACGGTCGACGTACGTTGGGGGAGCTTTGGAACACATCGAGGGCTACGACATCCTGGAGAAGATCGGCGAAGGGGGCATGGGGCAGGTGTACCGCGCCCTGCATCTTCGTTTGGACCGCCAGGTGGCCATCAAGCGCCTGGCCCCGCAGCTCTCCCACAACCAGGACATGCTGCAGCGCTTCCTCAAGGAGGCACGCCTGCAGGCCCGGTTGCCGCATCCCAATGTGGTCAGCATCTTCGACCTCATCGAGAACGAGCAGGGCGTTTTCCTCATCATGGAATACGTCGAGGGCCAGACCGCCAAGGACATGCTGGCGGGTCGGGACCGGCTGACCATGACCGAGACCATCATGATCGCCGACGGCGTGCTGTGCGGCCTGGACTTCATGCACAGAAACGGCGTGGTGCACCGGGACATCAAGCCGAGCAACATCATGGTGTCCCGCGACGGCACGGTGAAGGTCACGGATTTCGGCATCGCCCGGCTGGTGGACGAGGAGAGCGGCCTGACCCGGTTCGGCGGCATAGGCACGCTGCACTACATGGCCCCGGAACTCATCCGTTCCGGCACGGTCAGTTTTTCCGTGGACATCTACGGCCTCGGCGCGACCCTGCACGAACTGCTTTCCGGCGCGCCGCCGTTCGTCGGGAACACCGACCTTGAAATCATGATGGGGCACCTGGAGCGGACGCCCCTGCCTTTGGATCGGCTGCCGGACGACGCCGTGGGACGGGGATGCCGCGATTTCGTGGCCAAGGCCCTGGCCAAGACTCCGGAGGACCGGTTCCCGAGCGCCGAAGCCTTCCTGGCCGAAGTCCGCCGGGTCCGTGCCCTGCTGCCGCCCGAGGCCCTGTGGCCCGTGACCGATCCGGCGATCCTCGGCACCCGGACCGCGGCCGCGCCGGCCGGCGTCGCGCCCCTTGCCGCGTCCGCGCCCACCGTTTGGGGCGGGACGTCCCTGGATCAGCCCGGGGGCGGGGCGGGCGCGGAGGCGTCGCGGACGCGGATCGCGCCCGGGGTCGCGGCTCCCTCCGCCGTTTCAGACGTGACGTCCCTGGCGCAGCCGGCGGCCGGTGCGGCGCCTGCCGCCTCCCCGGCCCAGGCCGCGTCCGCCCCGGCGGCCGTCGAACCTGAGCCGGCCACGCCCGCCCCCCCGGCGGCAGCCGGAGAGGCCGTCCCGGACCGGCCCCAGCCTGGGGCCGTCCGGCCGGGAGGCGGGCGGCGGACCGTCTTCGCCGGCGTGGCCGCGGCCGTGGTCCTGGGCGTCGCCGGCTATCTCCTGCTGGGAACGAACGCGGAGAAGCCGGTCCGGCCGCAGGACGCCTCGGTACGGACGGCCGAAGCCCCACCCCGGCCGCAGGAAATCCCGGCAGTGCCGCAGGACGCCTCGGCCCGGCCTCAGGAAGCTTCGGCCCAGCTTCAGGACGCCCCGGCCCGGCCGCAAGAAGTTCCGGCACGGACGGCGGAGGCGCCGGCCGCCAGGGAGGCGGCGGCGGCCGTCGCCGTGGCTGCGGCGAACGAGGCGTCGGCCCAGCCGGTGTCGCCGCCCGCCGCGCCCGCCACGCCTGCTGCGCCGGCCGTACCTGCCGCGTCTGCCGCGCCGGCCCAGGTCGTTTCCGGGACGTCGGCCGCGCCGGCCGCCGACGCCCAGCCCGTTCCCGTCCAGGCGGCCCCGGCCGCGCCGGCGGCCGCCTCGGAGCTCCAGGCGGAACCGGCGGCGTCGTCCGCGCCGGATACGGCCCCGGCCGCGCCGCCGACGGCTTCCGTTCCCCAGCCGCCGGCCGCCGCGCCGTTTCCGCCCGTCGCCCCGGCCGGGCGCGAGCAGAAGCCGGCCAAGCCGGCAGTGGTCTACGCAGCCGCGGCGGAAGTCCGGCTTCGCGAGCGGCCCGACGCCGCTGCCGCCGTGACGGCGCGCCTGGAGAAGGGGACGCGGCTGGAGGTGCTGGCCCGGGAAAGCGACTGGTTGCAGGTCGCCGAACCCGGAGGGCGTACCGGGTACGTCAGCGCCAAGCTGACCGCGCCGACCGCGCCGAGCCCGGCTCCAGCCTCTCCCCCGCCGGCCGCGCGCGCGGCGAAGCAGGCTCCCGCGCGTCCGGCTTCCAAATCCGGCGGCGAGGCGCAATCCGGCTGGAGCATCGTCAAATGAACGCCGGTCCCCAGGGCCGGGTGAGCGTCGGAGGAAGCATCGGATGAGGCCACGAGACACGATCCTTGCGTTGCTGCTTTGCCTGTGCGCGGTTTCCTGCGCGCCCAAGTCCGCGACCCTTTCGCCCTCGGCGAAACCCGTGGCCGGCAGCCGGCTGCTGACGCCGGCCGAGGCGGTGTTCGCCTCCCTGGACTGCGCCAACAAGCCGCTGCCCTATCTGGTGCTGGAGGAAAACAGGCTCACGCCCAATCCGGCCAGACCGGGAGACGAACTGCTGCACCGAATGGTCTACGCTTTTTGCCCCGCCCCGGGCGGCAAGGCCGAGACGGGCGTGCTGACCCGGTCGCTCTTTTTGAACGGCAAGCCGGTCTTTTCCGACGTGACCCGGGATTTCGCCGTCGCGCCCGGGCGCACGGCCGTGGACGCCGTGATCGCCGTTCCCGCCGCCGCCGCGCCGGGAACCTACGTCTACGCCGTGGAATACGTCAGCAATTCCGAGGCGCGCAAGCGCAAGCTGGCCCGCGCCCTGACCCTGGACGAGAAGCTCGACCTCGTCCTGACCGGCAAGCCGTAGCGCGGCGTCCTGGAGGGAGACGCCGTGGCGCGCAGGCAGGTCGAAGATCGGGCGATGCCGTTTCGCGAAGGCCGATGCGCGGAGTTCGCGGGCGCGCGGCCGGACCGCCGGGACGCGCCGGACGATGCGGCCGAGGCCAAGGCGTCCCCGGGGAACGCCCGCCGGCGCGCGGCCCAGCGCGGGGCCATCACGGTGGAGTACGTCCTGGTCATGGCCCTTGCCGCCGCCATCCTCGTGGGGATCGAGGAGGACGTGTTCCGGCCCATGGCCAGGGATATATTGAAGAATTTTATGGATTTCATCGTCAAACCATATCCATGACCGCCAGGGAGACATCCATGGAACGCCTCAACGACTTCTGCCTCGCCCTGTACGTGAAGACGCGCAATTGCATCGATGGGTTCAAGCGCCGCCTGCGCGACGAGCAGGGCGCGACCACGGTGGAATACGCCCTGCTTATCGCCGTCATCGTCATCGGCATCATCGCGGCCGCCACCTACATGTTCGATCCGCTCAAGGAGTTCTTCAAGGACGTGGTCAAGAAGGTAAAGGAAACCGCAGGATTGGACAGCAAATGAAGCTGCTGTCCAGGGCCTTGGGCCAGGCGGTCCCCTTTCGGATCGCCAGGGGCATCCCCGGGCGGAGCGCCGGAGGGGGGGCCGGCCGGGCGGGCGCGGGCGCGGACGCGGCCCTGCGGTCCCGAGGCCGCAGGCGTTTCCGGCGCGGCGAGGCCGGGGCGGCGACCATCGAATTCGCCTTCGCCCTCATGTTCATCCTGTTCTTCTTCGTGGCCTACATGAATATAGCGGAGATTTTCCTGGCCCACTCCCGGTTGCGCTACGCCGCGTTCGTGGCCTCCCGGGTCCACGCCGTGGGCGGTTCGGCCGATACGGCCGCGTCCAAGATCGACGAGGATTACACGCTCAAAACCGGATCGGACAAGGTCAGCATGGAAAAGACCATCGATCTGCCCAAGGCCGTGGGCACGCTTTTCGGCACGAGCGAGACCTTCACCATCAGTCATTCGGTCAAGACGTTCAAGGAACCCGCGCCCTCCGGGGACAACAAGGCGCGGTAAGGCCATGAGACGATTCCCCAAGCGCCCGGGCGACCAACGCGGTTCGGTCACGGTGTTCGTGGCCCTGCTGCTGCCGACGCTCATGGTCATGGTCTTTTTGACGCTCAACATCGGCCAGCTCGTGTTCGAGAAGATCCGGCTGCAGAACACGGCCGACGCCTGCGCCCTGTCCGCGGCCGCCGTGCAGGCGGCCGGGCTCAACGAGATCGCGGAAGTCAATTTCTGGAGCAAGGACTATGTCTACACCATCGCCAAGACCGTCATGGAGTTGAGCATGTCGATACCCTGGGAGAATCAGAGCACGGCCAATTCCGCCGTGAACTACTACAAGGACGTCTTCAAGAATCTGCGCAACTATCAAAAGGAAGCCAACACGTATTACGCCGACAAGGCCATGACCATCGCCAAGGCGGTCAAGAAGGCGAATCTGGACTCCATAGGCATAAAAAACGTCACCATTGAATCGATCAATCCCAAGTCCAGTCTGAACAAACCCGGCAAACTCATGGAGTACGAGACGAAAACCAAGACACAGTCCTACTCCTACGTCGCCTCCCAGAGCGAGCCGCCCCTGTGCCCGATCGTCGTGGCCCTGAACTGGTCGGACGCCATGGCCGGGGACAAGAAGCACTTCGGCACCCACATGGGGGCAACGCCCACCGCCACCTGCGGCCTGGCCCAGGCGACCGGCACCGCCCAGTTCGAATACAAGATCTCCAAGAAAAAGACACCAATGACCTACGCCGCCTTCAAGCTGGTCCAGGAGTCCAAGGATTTCGTGGTGGCCGGCTCGGTCTTCGGCAGCATGAAGCAGATGACGGCCTATGCCGCGGCCATGCCCACCGGAGGAAACGTGGAGGATGGCAAGCCGAAGTACAAGCCGGTCCTGGTCAGGTTGGCCAAGTTGCAGCCGAAGCCGGACGTCTCCGATCTGGACGACGTGCTGCACTAGTGTCGAACCCTCGAGGAATATCGATGTTGCCCAAGATGCTGTGGGGTTATGCAGGCATGTCGTCCAGGAAAGACGTTCTTCCCGGCGTCGGCGGCGCGGGGCGAGGGGCGGACGCCATGCGCCGTCCGGGCGGAAAGCCGTCCCGTCTGGGGCGGGACCAGCGGGGCCAGGCCATGATCGAGGCGGCCTTCATGCTCTTTTGGCTGTCGTTCGCGCTCATGTTCTTTTTGTGGGGCCGCACGCTCTACGAGAACATGGCCCGTACCGAGGAAGAGCTGCGGTACGACCTGCGCAAGGAACTGGACAAGATCGCCGGGGATTCCTTCCGGCGCGTCGAGAAGAAGGCCGAGGCCACCCTCAAGGTGCCGGGCGTCATCGGCGAGAAGCTCGGGGAAAACCCCATACGCGTGCCGCTTAGGCTCATCGGCTACGGCGGCAGCTACACGGGAAGGACCGAGAGCGAATACTTCTGTTACTACCGCAAACGCAAGATAAGCGAGTAGGCGTCATGAGCAAATCCCGACTGGTCCTCATCTCCCTGGGCGTGGCCCTTTTCGCCCTGTTGCTGGTCTATTCCTACATCTACAAGCAGGAGAAGGAACTGCTGTCCCTGGCCACGCCCATCAAGGTGGTGGTGGCCGCCAAGGACATCCCCGAGGGCGTGCTGCTCGACGAAACCTTCGTGGAAACAGTCGAGGTGCCCAAGAAGTTCGTCCAGCCCGGAGCCCTGACCCGCCCGGCCGAGGTGTTGGACCGGGTGGCGGCCGTGCCCATGCTCAAGGGCTCCCAGGTGCTGGACTCGTTTTTCCGGCCGGCGGCCGAGGAGGGGGTGGCCCGCAAGATTCCGGCCGACAAGCGCGCTTACAGCATCGCGGTCAACGACGTCACGGCCGTGGCCGGACTGGTGCGGCCCGGCGACTTCGTGGACGTCCTGGTCACGGCGCAGACCGGCTCCATGCAGCAGGGCAAGGCCGTCGCCGAGGGCTCCATCGCGCGGGTGCTCCTGCAGAACATCCTGGTGCTGGCCGTGAACCAGCGCTCCACGGCCGGGGCCGGCCCCCGGGTCGTCACCAGCCAGCAGGCCGCAGGCGGGCTGGCCTCCGGCGTGTCGCCGGAAAACCAGAAAAGCCAGGACGCCGTGCGCACCCTCACCCTGGCCCTGGGCGCGGAAGATGTGCAGAAGACGGCCCTGGCCCAGGAGATCGGCAGCCTGTCCGTGGCCCTGCGCAGCAGCTGGCAAAAGGCCGAGCCGCCGCTGCCCCTGGCCAACGTCAACGCCCAGCAGGTGCTCGGCACGGAGAAGACGGTGATGCCCCGCGCCCGGCCGGTCTGGACGGAATTTCGGGGCAGCGAGGAATTCCAGATGCGTTAGCGCGGCCCACGGGTCCCTTCGCGTCGTCGGCAAACCGGTACGAAGAACGCAACCATTCCCGCGAGGTTTGAGCAAACATGAATCGGACGTCACTTGCGCGCCCGGGCGCAGCCATGGCCGCCCTGCTCGTCGCCCTGTTGTTACTGGCCGGGCCGGCATGGGCCGAGGAGCCGACCCGCATGGAAATGGCCGCGGGCCAGAGCATCCCCCTGGAACCCGGCTTCGCCGTGGACAAGGTCGCCGTGGGCGACCCGGAGGTGCTCGGCGTGGCCAGGACCTCGGACATGTCCATGCTGGTCAACGCCAAGAAATCCGGCCAGTCCAACCTCATCATCCTGGGCACGGCCGGCCAGCAGAGGGAATACCAGGTGCGCGTGCGCTCCGGCACCCTGGACGACGAGGCCGCCGCCCTGCGCGAGATGTTCGCCGGCATGGAAGGCGTGACGGTGACGGTGCTCGGCGGGCGCATCGTGGTGTCCGGCGAGGTCTACAGCGCCGAGCACTACGACAAGGTGGCCGCCACCCTGGCCGCCATGACCGGGGCCGTCAACCAGGTGGACATGAGCCCGGTCATGAAGCGCATCCTGAGCGACCAGATCAAGAAGGAGATCAACCGGCCCGGCGTGGCGGTCAAGGCCGTGCGCAACGCCTTCATCCTCGACGGCACGGTCAGCGCCGCCGAGGACATCGAGCGGGCCCAGAAGATCGCCTCCCTGTACTCCAAGAGCGTGGTCAACACCCTGCGGGTCGCGCCCGAGCCGCCCAAGCCCTACCGCAAGCCCGAACTGATCGAAGTGACCATGCAGATCATGGAGCTGTCCAAGACCGCCCTGCGCGACCTGGGCGTGCACTGGAACCCGCTCGGCACACTCGACGCCACGGCCAACTACGATTCCGAGAAAAACGCCTCCATCGCCTCCACCGTGACCGGCACCCTGTCGAGCCTTCTGCCCAAGATGCGCCGCATCCAGGACGAAGGGCAGGGGCGCTCGCTCATGAACCAGGCGGTCATCACCAAGCAGGGCGGCGAGGCCAAGTTCTTCGCCGGCACCGAGGTCCCCATCTCCGTGGCCCAGAGCCTCGGCACCATGGGCGTGGAATACAAAAAGATCGGCATGACGCTCAACGTCTCGCCCAACATCGACCCCTTGAGCAACATCGACACCTCGATCCACGTCGAATCGAGCTCCATCATTTCCGAAAACGCCACCACCGGCGCGCCCACCGTCAGCACCAACAACCTGTCCACGGCGCTCAACGTCGCTTCGGGCCAGAGCATCGTCCTTGGCGGGCTCATCGGCCAGCGCGAGCTGGAAGCCCTGTCCCTGTCGCCTCCGGACAACCAGCAAAGCCTGCTCCAGCTCAACCGCCGCACCAAGGCCGGCGCGGACGGCTGGGAGGTGGTGGTCTTCATCACCCCGAGCGTCGTCTCACAGCCCGGGCAGGCGCTGGGGGACATGAAAGGCAAGGTGCAGGAGTCGTTCAAGAAAAAAGACCTCGACCGCCTGCGCAAGCAGGGCAACTGACGCGGACGGCCATGCCCGGCAGACTCGTTTCGTTTTACGCCTCCCGGGGCGGCGTCGGCAGGACGTTTTTGGCCGTCAACCTGGCCGTGGACCTGCTTCTGGAGACCCGCGACACGGTGCTGCTCCTGGATCTCGGCTGTCCGTTCTCCATGGACGCGGGACAGGCGTTGGGACTTGCATCGGTCAACACCCTGGAAGCCCTTCTGCCCACGGCCGACCGGCTGGCTCCGTCCATGCTCAAGTCCTTCGCCACCAGCCACAAAAGCGGCCTGGACGTGCTGGCCCTTTTCGGACCGCGCCGCGCGGCGGCGGTCGTGCCGCCCCCGCCCGAGGCCCTGGCCGCGCTGGTTTCCCGGCTGCTGGCCGTCTATGGCTGGGTCGTGGCCGACCTCGGGCACGGCTTCGGTCCGGCCGAGGCCCGGCTGCTCGACCTGTCCGAGGCCATCCTGGTGCCGGCCGCGCCCGATTCCCTGGACATGGCCCACGCCCTGGCCGACCTCGACTTCCTGCGGCAGTGCAACTATTCCCGCCAGGCGGTGCGGTGCGTGCTCAACCGCGTGGGCGAGGACGAGCGGATTTCCGCCCAGGCCATGGAGCAGGCCCTGGGCCGGGAGGCCTTCGGCCGCATCCCCTACGACCGCAACGCCCCGTCCGGCCTGGCCGGGGGAAAGACCTATCCCGGCGACTACCCCCGCCACGAGATGACCAAGGCCTTCGACGCCCTGGCCCACGCCCTGGTCGCCCGCAACGGCCAGGCCCGGGTCGCGCCCGACGACAGCGGGCGGCAGGAGCCCCCGGAGGCCGCGCCCGACCTCGACGCGGTCAAGCGCGACATCCACAAGCGCCTGCTGGAAACGTTCGACCTCAAGTACGCCGACATGGAGATCGGCCAGGACCCGGCCAAGCGCGAGGAACTGCGCCAGGAGGTCACCCGGCACATCATCCTGCTCATCGACGAGAACACGGGGCTGCGCTCCCGCGAGGGCCGCGACCGCCTGGTCGCGGAGCTGCTCCAGGACGTCCTCGGGCTGGGGCTGCTGGAGGACCTGCTGGCCGACCCGTCGATCTCCGAAATCATGGTCAACAGCCATGACGTCATCTACGTGGAGCGCGCCGGCCGCATCGAGACCACCGAACGCCGGTTCCTGTCCGAGCCGCACCTCATGCGGGTCATCGAGCGCATCGTCGCGCCGCTCGGGCGCAAGATCGACACGGCCACGCCCATGGTGGACGCGCGCCTGGCCGACGGCTCGCGGGTCAACGCCATCATCCCGCCCCTGGCCATCAAGGGCGCGGCCCTGACCATCCGCAAGTTTCCGGAAAAAAAGCTGTCCTGCCAGGACCTCATCGGCCTCGGCACGCTGTCGCCCCAGATGGAGGCCTTCCTCCAGGCCGCGGTTCTGGCCCGGCTCAACATCCTCATCTCCGGCGGCACGGGCTCCGGCAAGACCACGCTGCTCAACATCCTGTCGGGGTTCATTCCCGTCGACGAGCGCATCGTCACCGTGGAGGATTCGGCCGAGCTCAAGCTGCAGCAGCCCCACGTCATCACCCTGGAAGGGCGGCCGCCCAACATCGAGGGCAAGGGCGAGGTGACCATCCGCGACCTGGTGCGCAACTGCCTGCGCATGCGCCCGGACCGCATCGTGGTCGGCGAGTGCCGCGGGGCCGAGGCGCTGGACATGCTCCAGGCCATGAACACCGGCCACGACGGGTCGCTGACCACCATCCACGCCAACAGCGCCCGGGAGGCCTTGAGCCGCCTGGAGACCCTGGTCATGTACGCCGGCTACGAGCTGACCCCGAAGACCATCCGCGAGCAGGTCGTGGGGGCCATCGACCTCATCATCCAGATCAAGCGGTTCAAGGACGGCAAGCGGCGCATGGTGCAGCTGGCCGAGGTGACCGGCATGGAAGGCGACGTCGTGACCCTGGGCGACGTCTTCGTCTTCCGCCAGGAGGGCGCGCCCACGCCCCAGTCGGTGCAGGGGGCCTATGTGGCCACGGGCTACATTCCCCGCTGCCTGGCCGATTTCGAGGATCGCGGCGTGAGCGTGCCGCGGGAGATCTTCTGGACCGCCGCCACGGGGGCGGGGGAGGCGCGGCGATGATGCTGCTGCTGTTGTTCCTGCTGCTTCTCGCCCTGTTCTGGTTCACGTTCTGGCTGTGGCTCTCCGCGCTGACGGCCGCCGGCCCCTTGGGGCGGCTTTCGCCCCTGGACGCCAAGGTCCAGGCCCTGGTGGCCCGCCTCGATGACATGTTCATCCCGGTTCCGGCCCGGACGGTCAGGACGGCCGTCGTCGTCCTGGTCCTTTTTGGCGGCGTCGCGGGATTCCTTCTGCCCGGGGCGGCCACGGAGATCGAACGCCACGCCATCGACCAGGCCGTGCAGCTCAACCGGGAAGGCAATTACGAAGGCGCCCTGGCCGCGCTTTCCCGCTACGAATCCTCGGCCTCGGCCCTGGCCCACAACGAGATGGGCGTGGCCTACCTGGCCACGGGCAACCTCGACCTGGCCGAGAAAGCCTTCGCCAGGGCCGTGGACCTTGCGCCCAACTACGCCAAGGCCCAGGCCAACCTGGCCACGGTCTACGGCCTTCGGGGCGAGACGGCCAAGCAGGCCTTCGCCCAGTCCCGGGCCCGGGCCGTGGAACGGCTGCCGCTGTCCCCGGCGGACATCTATCCGCCCACGGCGGGGCTTTTCTCCCACCTTTTCCTGCGCCTGTTCACCATGGCGGCCTTCGCCTGGGCCGCCTGGCGTCTGCCCGAGCTCGGCGTGCGCCTCCTGCGGCGGCGGCGGGCCGGGCAGTTCGAGACCCAGCTGGCCGACGGGCTGGTCATGACGGCCAACGCCCTGCGGGCCGGCTTCAGCCTGCTCCAGGCCCTGGACCTCACGGCGCAAAAAGCCCCCGCGCCCCTGTCCCAGGAGTTCGGGCTGCTGCTCAAGGAACACCGCCTGGGCGCGGACCTGAGCGATACCCTGCGCCACTTGGCCGAGCGGGTGGATTCGCCCGACTCCCGCATCTTCGCCAATTCCGTCGTCATCCTGCGGGAGACCGGCGGCAACCTGACGGAGATCTTCGACACCCTGGCGGCGACCATCCAGGAGCGCAAGCGGGTCATGAAGAAGATCCGGGCCATGACCGCCGAAGGCGAGACCCAGGCCTATTTCCTGGCCGCCCTGCCGGTGGTGCTCGGCGTCGTCCTGTACCAGCTCGACCCCAAATCCATTTCGCTTTTCTTCACCACCTTCGGCGGCTGGCTCATGCTCCTGGGCATGGCCCTTATGGAAGTCGTGGGGCTTTCGCTCATGCTGCGCATCGTCAAGGTGAAGGTCTAGGGAGGTCGCCATGGCGTGGTGCTGCCGCCTGACGCCGGCGTGGCTGGGATGCGCGGTCCTGATGGTCCTGGTCGGCCTTGCCGCCGAGCCCCGGGCGCAGACGCCGCAAGGGGACAAATCCCTCACCCGGGCCGTGGACCGGGGCGTGCGCTCCGCCGGCGGCAAGTCCGGCCAGGCGGCCCAGGGGCCGCCGCGCATGGAGATCAAGGAGACGCCCCAGGGACAGCTGCTGGTCCCCGGCCCGGCCCAGGGTGCACCGGCCAAGGCGTCCGGGGGAGGCAGGGGACGCGAGGCGTCCGGGCAGAAAAACGTGTCCCGGCAGGCGGCCCCGACGCGCCAGGCCGCGCCCCAGGCGCGCAAGGTCGAGGCGGCAAGCGCCGCGCAAAAGCAGGCCGTCCCCGAGCGGAAGGCTCCGGACCGGCGCGACGTCGAGGCCCGGGAAGGCCCCGACCAGCAGAAGCTCGAAGCCCGGTCCCCGGCGGAAAAACAGAAGATCGAGGCCCAAAAGGCCGCGGAAAGCAAGCAGGTCGAGGCGCAGAAGGCCTCGGAAAAACAGAAGATCGAGGCGCTCAAGCCCCCCGAGGCCCAGGCCCTCGAGGCCCAGAAGGCGGGAGGGGCGCAAAAGGTCCAGGCCCAGGAAATCACCTCCCAGGACAAGCCCCAGGCCCAGGAGATCAAGGCCCAGGACAAACCCAGGGCCCAGGAGATCAAAAGCCAGGACAAGCCCAAGGCCCAGGACGGCCCCAAGGCCCAGGACGCGCCCAAAGCGCAGGAAATCGAGGCCCAGGACGAACCCGACGCCCAGGAGATGGAAGCCAAGGACGAGCCCGACGCCAAGGAGATCGAGGCCAAGGACGCTCCCGACGCCAAGGATGCCGCCAAGCAGCAGAGCATCAAGCAGCAAAGCGCCCCGAAAATGCAGAAGTTTTGACAAGCGCCGCCAGTCGCCGGACCCGCCCGCGCCCTGCGACGACAACGAAACCACGTGCCAAGGAGTATCTCATGCCGCGCCCCGCGAAACCGAACCTTGTCGGCCTGCTCGCCGTCTGCGCCGTCTGCCTGCTGTGCGCCTGCGCCCGCAAGGCCCCGCCGCCGCCGGACATCGTGCAGGTGACCGCCGAGAACTATACCGAGGAAGTGCTGCGCGAACCCGGACCGACCCTGCTGCTCTTCCATAACCCCCAGGCGGCCCAATCCCAGGAAATGTACAAGCTCCTCGGCTGGTTGGCCCAGACCTACAAGGGACAGCTCAAATTCTGCGCCTTCGCCTGGGACACCAGCGCCGACCCCGCGCCGTACCGCCTGGAGATGCTGCCCACCCTGGTCCTGTTCCGCAACGGCTGGGAGATCGACCGCATGCGGGGCATCCCCGCCACGATGGAAGAGCGCAGGGGACTCCCCGACGACCTCGAATTGTGGCTGCTGCGCACCGGGCTCGACCGTGCGTACGATCCGCGCTTCCAGGCCCAGTTCAGCTACCGCTTCGACAACGGCAACACGTTGCAGGTCGGCAACTAGTCCGGCCGCAGGGAATGTGACCGGCATGGCCGACCCCGAAATCCGAAGACGGCTCGACGAGCGCCTCAGGCAGGCCTTCGCCCAGCGCGGCCTGCCGCCGGACGCCCTCGACGCCGGCCCGGACGCGCCCGAGGGGACGCTTCTCAGCGACCATCTGCTGGCCCAGGGCAGGATCACGCCCCAGGCCGTCAACGACGTCCTGCGCGAGGTCTTCGGCGTGGAGGCCATCGACCCGTCCATGGTGGCGGTGGACCCCGAATTCGCCCGGGCGGCCCGGACCCTGTTCCCCCGCGACGCGGCCGTGGCTTTTGCCGCCGTGCCCTTGCGCTTCGAGCGCGGGCAGGCCCACGTGGTCATGGCCATCCCCGACGACGTGGCGGGCCTGGCGGGCGTCGAGCACCTGCTCGGCGCCCGCGTCAGGCCTTACGTCTGCCACGGCCCTGGGCTGGCCCGGGCCATCGAGGCCCTGTACCGCGACCCGCCAAGCCCCGAGGAGACGCCCTCGGCGGACATGGAGGAGCAGGCGGCGCGCGCGGCCAAGGCCGTGGCGCGCATCGCCGCCGACCACGTCCGCCTGCGCGATCCGGCCGAGGACCCGGAGGTGACGGCGCTCGTGCGCGCGGTCATGGACGCCCTGGCCGGGACGGGCGGCGGCGGGTCGGCCTCGGACATCCACCTGGAGCCGGGAAGCGGCTCCTGGCGCATCCGGGCCCGGCGCGACGGCCTGCTCCAGGACGCCCTGCGCCTGCCGCCGCTTTTGGGCGCGGCCCTGGCCAGGCGGTTCATGCTGCTTTCGGGCATGGACCCGGACCGGGCCGAGCTGCCCCAGGACGGGGCCATCGACTTCACCCTGGCCGCGACCCGGCCCATGGACATGCGCGTGTCGGCCCTGCCGGCGCTGCATGGCCAGAAAATCGTGCTGCGGCTTTTGGACAAGGGCAAGAAGAGCCTGACCCTGGCCGACCTGGACATGGACGCGGCCGAGGAAGGGCGCGTGCGCGCCACCCTGAACGCCCCCAACGGCCTGCTGCTGGTCACGGGGCCCACGGGTTCGGGCAAGACCACCAGCCTCTACGCCTTTCTCGACCGCCTCAACCGGCCCGAGGTCAACATCCTCACGGCCGAGGACCCTGTGGAATACAAGCTCGACGGCGCGACCCAGACGCCGTGCTCCTCCGAGGAGGGCCTGACCTTCGCCAAGGCCCTGCGCGCCTTTCTGCGCCAGGACCCCGACATCATCATGGTCGGCGAGATCCGCGACGCCGAAACCGCCGATTTCGCCGTCAAGGCGGCGCTGACCGGCCACCTGGTCCTGTCCACCCTGCACACCAACGACGCGCCCGGGGCGGTGAGCCGGCTGCTCAACATGGGCGTGCCCGGGCACCAGCTGGCGGCATGCCGGGTCACGGTCATGGCCCAGCGCCTGGTGCGCCGCCTGTGTCCGCAGTGCCGCCGGGAGACGCCCGCGCCGCGCGGATTTCCGGAGATCGACGTCCTGCCGGCCGGGACCGTCTTCTACGAGGCCGCCGGCTGCCCGGCCTGCCACGGCACCGGCTACAGCGGCCGGCTCGGCGTCTACGAGGTGTTCGCCATGACCGGAGACATGGAGCGGCTGGTCCTCGGCGGGGCCAGTGCCACGGAACTGCGCCGCGCGGCCGAGGCCGCCGGCATGGGGAGCCTTCGCGCCTCGGCCCTGTCCCGGCTGGCCCGGGGCCAGACCACGGCGGCGGAAGTGTTGCGGGTCACGGTGGAAGCCTGAAGAGGGGAAACGTATGGACGTCTTTTTGCTCAAGGATATCGGGCTGCTGCTTTTCACCGTCGGCATCGGCGGCGCGGTCTGGGGACTGCTGCCGCGCGGGAGCGGCAAGATCGCTAAACGGGAGGGCGCGGCCGACCGCGTGGACGCCCTGCTCGGCGAAAGCGCCGGCCTGGCCGCCCTGCTGCGCCCGGGCTACGCCTTTCTCGAACCCCTGGCCGCCCGCCTGACGCCGCCCGCCTACAAGGCGCGCCTGGCCCGCTACCTGACCACGGCCGGCATCGACCGCATCCTCGCGCCGGAGGCCTTCGTATCCTTCCAGGCGGCCATGCTCGTCATCTTCTGCCTGCTCGGCCTGGCCCTGCAGGCCAAGGCCTCCACGGTCCTGCTCTTCGGGGCCATGGGCCTGCTCTACCCGTACTGGTGGCTCTACGACAAAAAGACCCTGCGCCAGAAAAACATCACCCGCTCCATGCCCGACGTGGTGGACATGCTGGCCCTGTCCACCGCGGCCGGCCTCGACTTCCAGGCCGGCATCAAGCGCATCCGCGACCTGGCCTCGGGCCGCGACCCCTTCGTGGCCGAGCTGGCCCTGGTCCACCACAACGTGACGCTCGGCATGTCCATGGAGGACGCGCTCACCCTCATGGCCGCCCGGGTGGACACCCCGGAGATGCATTCGTTTGCCTCCATCCTGGTCCAGGCCCAGAAAATGGGCTCGTCCATCGCCGACATCCTCAAGGACCAGGCGGCGCGCATGCGCCAGGACCGGTTCCTGGCCGCCGAGCGGGCCGGGGCCGTGGCCGCCCAGAAGCTCCTTCTGCCCATGGTGCTCTTTTTGTTCCCCATCATCTTCGGCGTGGTCTTCGGCCCCTTCGTGCTGAAATTCCTCTACAACCGCTGACCCGGTTCCCCAGGGAACCGGCTTGGGCCCAAGGCGATGATCGTCACTCTTCGCATCGAACGCGACGGCGCGGTTCTTGAGACCCTGACCCTCGGCCCGGGCGAGCACGGCATCGGCCGCGCCCCGGACAACGCCGCGGTCCTGGCCGACGGGGCCGTGTCCTCCCGCCACGCCCTGCTGCGCGTGCGCGAGGCCGACGCGGAGCTCGTGGACCAGGGAAGCCTCAACGGCACGTTCGTGGACGGCGAGAAGGTCGCCAGGACGACCTTCACCCGCGCCGCGACGGCCGACATCTGCGGCTTCCGCCTGGTCTTCTCGGCCAAGGCCGCCCCGAGGACGCGCCCGGAGCGGCGAGGGAAAGCCGGCTTCGGCACGCGCGCGGGCATCCTGCTGGCCACGGCCGTCCTGGCCCTGGGCGTCGCTCTGGCGGTCTGGCTCCCGGCCCAGCACGCCCTCGACGCCTTCGCCAGGACCGAGGCCCTGCAACGTGGGGCGCTTCTGGCGCGGTTTCTGGCCGAGCAGAACGTCGTGCCCCTGGGGGCCAAGCTCCTCGATCAGTTGCGCACCGCCTCCGTGGCCGCCGAGGAGGGCGTGCTCCAGGCCGTCGTGACCGACCCCTACGGCAAGGTGCTGGCCCCGGCCCAGGACATGGGCAAGGTTCTGGGAGAGCCGCAGGTCGGCAAGGCGCTCAAGGAGGCCGGGCCGAGCATCTGGACCGGACCCGAGGGGAACCTCTTTCTGGCCTGCCCCATCCGCGACGGCCATACCCAGCTCGGTCTGGCCCTCGTCGCCTACAGGCCCGAGTCGGCGCTTGCGCCCCCGGACCGGGCCGGCGGGGCGGCGGCGGGACTGCTGGCGGCGGTGCTCCTGTGGGCGGCGGCGGCCTGGCTCCTCCTGCGCCTGGCCCTCGGGCCCGTAAGGATCATGGCCGAGGATGTCGGCGTGGCCCTCAAATCCGGGAACCACGAATTGGCCGTCGTGCCCGCCTCCCGGGAAATGGCCGATCTTAAGCACGCCGTGGAGCGGCTTCTGGTCCTTTCTCCGACGGGCGCGGCGGAGCGGGACGGCCCGCCCCGGGCGTCCGTCGCCCCCTCCGGCCCGGCGTCGTCCGCTGCAGTCGATCCGGAGTCCCCGACCGGAGCGTCGGCGGCCGGCGAGGCCGGTAGCGGGACCGACGGCGGGACCTGGTGCCAGCTCGATCTGGCCAATTACCGCTTGACCGACTGGAGTCCGGCGTTCGCGGAGCATCTCCGTTCCCGGGACCTGGTCCCTCCCGTGCATCTCCTGGCCGCCATGGCCGATGCGGCCGTGCTCGCGGCCGTGGCCGGGGCCGTGGACGATCCGGCCGAGGACGCCTCGCGTCCCGTCGAGAATCGTGCCCTGACGGCGCGCAAGGAGCCGGGCCCCACGCCCGGCACCGTCCGCATCCGTCTTACGGAGGCCCCATGACTTCTTGCCGGGAAGACCTGACCATCATCCGGCCCCTGGCCGCCTTGACCCTCACCGTGCGCGATCCGTCGGGCCGGGTGCGCCAGCTGCCCCTTGCCCAGGGTGAGCTGACCGTCGGGCGCGACACGTCCTGCGGCCTGCCGCTGGAGCCCGACGACGCCAGCGCTTCCCGTCGCCACGCCAGCATCGTCGTGGACGGCCCGACCGTGACCGTCACGGACACCGGCAGCACCAACGGCCTGTACGTCAACGGCGTCCGAGTGGAGCGGGCGGTGCTCGCGCCGGGCGACGAGTTGCGCCTGGGGCGCACGGTGTGCGTCATCGCCTCGGCTGCGTCGCCCGAAGCCCCTCCGGGAAACGCGGGCCCGGCGCGGGATGGCGTCGCGTCCCCGTCCCGCGGCCGGTCCAGGCGGCGGCTTTTTCTGCTCGTCGGCGTCCTGGCGGGGCTGCTCGTCCTGCTCGGGCTGCTCGTTTATTCCAAGTCCGAGGCTCCGCGCCCCGTCGTCTCCGCGTCTGCCCCGGCGCAACCGTCGCCCTCGCCGGCAACCGCGCCCGAACCCGAAGCCGAAGCCGCCGCCCCCACGCCCGAGGCGGTGGACAAGGCCGACGACCTCGCGCGGCAGGCCATGTTCTTCTACAACAACAAGCAGCTGGCCCTGGCCATCGACGCATGGGAGAAGGCCATGGCCCTCGATCCCCGCAACGCCCAGACCGCCAAATGGCTGGTCCGGGCCGAAAGCGAACGCGACCAACTCCTGGACAAGCATTACCGGGACGGCATCACCGCCATGAAGTACGCTCGCGTCGACGAGGCCAAGGCGTCCTTCCGGTTCGTGATGGAGCTTTGTCGCGGCCAGTCCGCCGACGAGCGCTGCCAGGACGCCGCCAGGCAACTGGGGCAGCTGGAGGGAAGGACGCCATGATGGAATCGTCGGCCACGCAGCACGGTCAGGCCGCTGGCCAGGCCCGGACGGACCGCACGGAATTCCGCCCCCGGCCGGCTTTTTCCGGCAAGGGGCCAAACGCCGTGGAGGTTGTGGAAGGCCCGGGCCAGGGCGCGATCCACCGGTTCGAGTCCCGCCTGCTCGTCGGCCGGGCCTCCCGGTGCGACCTCGTCATCGACGATCCCACCGTCTCCCGCGAGCATCTCCGCCTGGAAGGCCGGGGCGGCCGATGGCAGGCCGTCAGCCGCAATCCGAAAAACCCCGCCCTGAAAAAGGGCATCCCTTTCCAGGCCGGGGCCCTGGTCACGGGAGACATTTTGACCGTTGGGCCGGCCCGGCTGCGTTTCGTGCTCGCGAAGCCCAAGGGCGGGCTCGCCTTGCCGCCGGGGTTGGCGCGCCTGCTTGGCCGGAAGCGGTTCCTCATCGGCGCGGGCCTCGGGGTTTTCGTCTTGCTGCTGGCCTCGTTCTTCCTGTCCCGGCCGGCCAAGTCGCCCCAGGAGGCCGTGGTCGCGGGCGAACGGGACAAGCTGCAGGCCATGCAGGACTCGGAATACATGCGCAAGGTCTCGACCCTGCTCATCCAGGCCCGCCGGCTCCACGACGAGGGCCGCGACGGCGAAGCCCTGGCCCGGCTCGACTCCCTGCTGGCCATCGACGCCGAAAACGGCGAAGCCCTGCGCCTGAGGGCCGAGATACAGGCCGGTCAGGAAAGACGCGCCGCCGAGGACAAGAGCCGCCGCGAACAGGCGGCCCAGGCCCTGGAAAGGGCCAGACCCCACTTGCAAAAGGCCGAGCGCCTTCTGGCCGCCGGCGATGCGGCGGCGGCGCGGGCGGCGGCGCAAAGCGCCCTGGCCGAGGCTCCGGATGCGGTCGAAGTGCGGCAGTTCCTGGACAAGATCGACGCCCGGGAGGCCTCGGACCAGCGTCAGGCCGCGCAAAAGGCCAAGGAGGTCGCTTCCAGGCGCCAGGAATTGACCGGCCTCTATGCCGAGGCCGCGGCGGCGCTCGAAGACGACGACCTGTACAAGGCCATGCTCCTCTACCGCCGCCTGGGCGAGGAGGAAGGCGAGCCCGCCCGCACGGCGGCGCGCAAAAAGGCCGCCGAAATCCAGGATGCGCTGGTCAAGCGGATCATGCCCGACTTCTCCGCCGGCCAGAAGCTCTACAACCAGAAGAAGTACGCCGAAGCCTACGCGTTGTGGGTCAAGGTGCTCGAAGTCTATCCCGAGGCCAAGGAAACCAAGGCCAAGGTGGCCGAACTGACGCCCATGCTCGAGGCCGAGGCCAAACGGCTCTACGAGGAGGGGCTCGTCTACGAGGGACTCGGCGACCGGGCCATGGCCAAGGCGCGCTGGCGCGCGGTCCTGGAAACCATGCCGCGAAAGGACGACGTCTTTTATCGCCGGGCGGCGGACAAGCTCGGGACGGCTCCAGAGGAAAAGGAGCGGCCATGAGGATCGAGGCCGCCGGAGCCACGGATCGCGGCAGCGTCCGGGACAATAACGAGGACGCCTTCTGGGTCGATGCCGCCCAGGGGCTCTTTCTCGTGGCGGACGGCATGGGCGGGCTGGCCGCCGGGGAAGTGGCCAGCCAATTGGCGGTGACCACCGTGGCCCGGCTGCTGACCTCGCCGTCGCCTTTCGACACCCGGGAGTACGCCCCGCCGGGAACCCCGGCCTGGCTTCCCGCCTCGCGGCGGCTCGAGCGCGCCGTGGGCGAGGCCAACAGGGCCGTGCACGACGCCTCCCGGGCCCGCTTCGGCGCATCCGGAGCCTCGGGCATGGGCAGTACCCTGGTCGGGCTGTACCGCGTCGAGGACGGCTTCGTCATGGCCAATGTGGGCGACAGCCGGCTGTACCGTTTCCACGCCGGAGCGCTGGCCCAGTGCAGCGAGGACCATTCCCTGGTCATGGCGCAGGTGCGGCAGGGAGTGCTGTCCCCTGAGGAGGCCGCGCGCAGTCCCGAGCGCCACGTCATCTACCGGGCCCTGGGCATGTCTTCGGAGGTGGAGGCGGACATCCTCCCCGTGGCCTGCGCGCCAGGCGACAGTTTCCTGTTGTGTTCCGACGGGCTCACGGATGCGGTCAGTCCCGACGCCCTGGCGGCGCTCCTTGGGCGGGACGGCGCGGACGGACCGGAACGGACCTGCGGCCGGCTCATTCGGGCCGCCCTGGACCGGCAGGCCCGGGACAACGTGACCGTGGTCCTGGTGCGCGTCTTGGCCTAGCCGTTGTTCCCATGTCCGGCGCTTGGACATGAGGGCGTGCCCTTTCCAGACAGGGGGCCGGATACGCGAAACGGGGTGGTTTTTTTCAACCGCCTCGTTTATTTTTATGTTCGTCAGGCGTTGGGCAAAGCCGTCCAAAAGAAAACGGGGTTGGGCCTTGTCGGTCTGACCCCTTGAAGTTTTGGTGCACATGGCAGGATTCGAAGCTGCGACCTGTGGATTCGCGGTCTCGTAACAGGCCAAGATATAGCAGCATGTCAGAGCGACATGTCGTGACGTTTCGCTCGGGACGCTTCTCGTGCTTGCTCTCGTTTTCCCCCGCCTTTTCGCCTCGATTCGCCTCCCGAGGGAGCAAGATTGGAGCAAGTGGAGCAGGGAAAGGCTCGCTTGCTCGCCGCCTTCGGGCGACGTTGCGTTCGTGAATTCCTTTAGCCCATCGATGCTCCTGGGATGGGAGAGACGAGGGCTTGCGACGGATGGCGCGACAAGGTGCGCCTTCCGGGAGGCAGGCGCGCTTATCGGTAAGCCTTTTCCGACGGTTTCTGTCCGCGACACGCCGGCCTTGCGTCGGATGCGGCAGGTGAGCGGCAAGTCGCGTAGCGTGGGGAACGGAGGAATGAATGTGTCGTTCCTTTCTCGCGTCAGGGGGGAAATGCTCGCTGCGGAGGCTTTTAGTATACGTGTCTCCGTATACAATCCTCGATTTCTGCTTTGATAGACAGGCCGATGGCGATGTCGTGAATCGTTTTGCGCCAGCATGCAATAGTAATGCATCATTCTCGTTGAAGAGGAGAAGGCCTTCCCATTCGCCGGCTCCGCTTCCAATTCGCCTCGACAAAGCGCAGGTGCTGGCTTTATCTATAGGAGACGCGAACAATTTTACATGATTCCCGCAGGCAGATCGAGCACGGAGATGGCTTCATGACAAAGAAAACAGATCCTGCCTCGACCGACGAGGCGGGAATGGACTTGGCCCCGAGGACGGGAGGGAATTTCCCCATCGTGGGCATCGGCGCATCGGCCGAGGGATTGGCGGCTTTTGGAGCCTTTTTTTCCGGCATGCCTGCCGAGCCTGACCCGGGGATGGCTTTTGTCGTGGTGCAGCATTTGGCCCCGGACCACAAAAGTCTGCTGACCGAACTCATCCGCCGCTATACCCGCATGCAGGTCTTCGAGGTCGAAGACGGGATGGAGGTGCGCCCCAACTGCGCCTATATCATTCCGCCCAATCGCGACATGGCCTTTCTGGGCGGCAGGCTCCAGCTCATGGAACCAGCCTCCCCGCGGGGCCAACGCCTGCCCATCGACTTCTTCTTTCGCTCCCTGGCCCAGGGGCTGCGCGAGCGGGCCATCGGCATCGTTCTCTCGGGCAGCGGCAGCGACGGCGCCCAGGGCGTTCGGGCCATCAAGGGCGAGGGGGGCATGGTCATTGCCCAGACTCCCGCCACGACCGAGTACGACGGCATGCCGCGAAGCGCCCTGGCCACCGGCCTCGTGGACTACGAGTTGCCGCCGGCAGAAATGCCCGCCCAGATCAGCGCCTATGTGGCCCATGCCTTTGGCAAGCCCCTGCAGACGGTGTCCGCGCCAACGCATACGACCGAAAACGCGCTGCGGAAAATATGCATTCTGCTGCGCGCCCAAACGGGGCACGATTTTTCCCAATACAAACCGAGCACCATTCATCGCCGCATCGAAAGGCGCATGGCCGTGCATCAAATCGCCGTGCTGGATGCCTATATTGGGTATTTGCAGCAGAACCCGGCAGAGCTGGAAGCGCTTTTTCGTGACCTGCTCATCGGCGTGACCAGCTTCTTCCGCGATCCCGAGGCGTTCAAGGCCATTGAAACGCAGGTCGTTCCGAAGCTCTTTGACGGCAAGCCCGTTGGTTCGCTGGTCCGCGTCTGGTCAGCGGGCTGCTCCACCGGAGAAGAAGCCTATTCCATCGCCATCCTCCTGCAGGAGCATCTGGAAGCGACGCAGCAACGGTTCGCGGTGCAGGTTTTTGCCACCGACATCGACAGCCAGGCGATCGCCACGGCCCGAAGCGGACGGTATCCGGCCAGCATCGCCGCCGATGTCTCGCCGGAACGGCTGGCCCGCTTTTTTGCCGCCGAGGCCGACGGCAGTGCTTATCGGATCCACCAAAGCATCCGCGACATGCTGGTTTTTTCCGAGCAGGACGTGATCAAGAATCCTCCTTTTTCCAGACTCGACTGCATCCTCTGCCGCAATCTCCTCATCTACATGGGAGGGGAACTGCAAAAAAAACTCATTCCCCTGTTCCATTACGCATTGGCTCCCGGCGGTTTCCTCTGTTTGGGGACTTCGGAAACGGTGGGGGATTTTGGGGACCTTTTTAGCGTTCTGGATCGCAAGTTGAAGTTGTATCGGCGCAAGGACGACCTGCATGGCAGACAACTCCTGGCCGTGGGCCGGTTTCTTCCCCCCCTGCTGGCCCTGGACGCATCGCTCCCGCGGCCCGTCGCCAAGGAGGCCGATCCCGCCAAACTGCCCTTGCGTGAACTGACCGAACAGGCTCTGTTGCGACAGATCGGCCTGTCGGGCGCGCTGGTCAACGACCGCGGCGACATCCTCTACCTTCATGGGCGCACGGGCCGATACCTGGAGCCCGCGCCGGGGGAAGCCGGCGTCAACAACATCCTCAAAATGGCCCGGGAAGGGTTGCGTCGGGAATTGAGCACGGCCCTGCACAAGGCCCGATCATCCCGGGAGACCGTACGCAGCCGGGCGCTTCGTGTGAAAACCAATGGCGACTTCACGTCGGTCGACCTGACGGTGTGCCCGGTGACGACAGGCCAGGGCGAGGTTCTTGACGTGCCCCTTTATCTGGTCATCCTGGAGGGGTCGCCGCATTTGGACCATGAGCAGGCGCGACAGTCCGTGTTGCCGGACTCTGGCGAGAGGGCATGCGAATCGGTCAAGGCGAGCGATGCCGGTGTCGCGGCGCTCAGGCAGGAACTGCACGCCAAGGAAGAATATCTCCAGACCGCCATCGAGGAACTGGAAACCTCCAATGAGGAACTCAAATCCTCCAACGAGGAAATGCAGTCCATAAACGAAGAGCTGCAATCTTCGAATGAAGAGCTCGAGACGTCCAAAGAAGAATTGCAATATGTCAATAAGGAATTGGCCACAGTCAATGCAGAACTGCAAAAAAAGCTGATCGACCTGTCGAAGGCCAATAGCGACATAAGCAACCTGCTCGCCGGGACGGGCATCGCCACGATATTCTTGGATCGTCGATTGTGTATACTGCGTTTCACTCCGGCCGCCACCAGGATCATCAACATGATGCAGACCGATATCGGGCGGCCGGTTGGTCACATGGTTCCCAACATGGTGGGTTATTCAAGCCTGGTCGCCGACGTGCAGTCGGTGCTGGCGACACTGATCCCCAAAGAGTTCGACGTACAGACGGCGGAAGGGAGATGGTACACGATGCGGATCCTGCCCTACCGCACACTCGACAATGTGATCGAGGGGGCGGTGCTCACCTTTGTCGACATCACCGAGATGAAGAGGTCGCATGCGCTGTTGCAGGAGGCACATGACCAACTCCGTCTGGCGGGAATCGCCCGGGACTCGCAGGACGCCATTGCCGTATCGAACCTGGATGGGTATATACTGGCCTGGAATCCTTCGGCGCAGAGGCTTTTCGGCTGGGCCGAAGGCGATGCCTTGGCCATGAACATCAGGCACATGATTCCGGAGGATATCCAGGCGCAGGAAATGGAGAACATGCGGCGGGTGGCGGCGGGCGACATGCAGGCGGCCTATGAGACGCGGCGCCTGACCATGGACGGGCGGACTGCCCGTATGGCTCACGGCCAGCTTCCTGGTCGACGAGACCGGCCGCGTCTATGCCATGGCGGTCACGCAACGAATCGCCCGAGGGAGGCTCGGCACATGACGGACAAGCTGCGACGACAAGCCGAAGCGTTGGCTCGGGCAGACGGTTCGGCGAACGAGCGAACCTTTTCCTCCGAGGAGATGCGGCGGGCGCTGCACGAACTGCGCGTGCACCAGATCGAGCTGGAGATGCAAAACGAGGAGCTGCGCCGGGCCCAGACGGAACTGGACGCCGCTCGGGCCCGGTATTTCGATCTCTATGACCTCGCTCCGGTCGGGTACTGCACGGTGAGCGAGCAAGGGCTGGTCCTGGAGGCCAATCTCACCGTGGCAACGATGCTCGGCCTCGCCCGGGGAGAACTGGTCGGGAAGCTTTGGACCCGGTTTATTCACAAGGAGGATCAGGGCCTTTATTACCAGCGACGCAAAAAGCTCTTTGAGACCGCTGTGCCGGCCGCGTACGAGTTGCGCTTGCTGCACAAAGACAGGACCGAATTCTGGGCGCACTTTGCGGCCGTCATCGCCCAGGATGCCGAAGGCGCTCCCGTATGCCGCATCGTGGTGCATGACATCACGGAGCGCAAGCAGGAGGAGCGGTTTCGGGAGGATGTCGAACGCATCATTCAGCACGACATTAAAGGCCCCCTTATCAATCTTTTCAATTTGGCGCAGTTGGTCATGGAAGGGGCGCACGATGTCTCCCTGATGGAGGCGTTTCCGCAAATCATTCTTGGCATCCGGCAGGTGGTCCATCTCATCAATTCCGCCGAGCCCTTGCGGCAAATGGAGAAAGGAGAATACACACCCGCTAGCGAACCTGTCGAAATCTATCAGATTCTGGACACGGTGAAAGAATCCCTGGCGGTATTGTCCTCGCAGAACCATGTGGGCATCGCTCTCCAGGCCACGGCTTTGGATTGCTCGCCCGGGGAGCCATGGCTATGCGGGGAAGCTTTTCTGCTTGAAGACATGCTCATGAATCTGGTGAAAAATGCCGTGGAGGCCTCGCCCAAGGAAGGGCTCGTCACAATCTCCTGTCAAACGGAGCCGGGTGCGTTGCGCATCGCCATCCACAATGCCGGCGCGGTGCCGGAAGCCGTCCGGGGCAGGTTCTTCGAGAAGTATGTCACGGCCGGCAAGTTGTTCGGCACGGGCCTGGGGACCTACAGCGCCCAGCTCATCGCCAAGGCGCACGGCGGCCGCATCGAGTTCACCAGCTCCGAGGCCGAAGGAACCAGGGTGACCGTCGTGCTGCCCCGCCCCGGCATCCTGTAGCGCTCCCGCGGCCTGAACGCCGGCCAGACGCGGTCGGCGGTCCCAACCGCCAATCGGCCGGACGCCTTTGCGGCCGCAATGAAGGCCCAAGATGGCCCTCGCCGCCGGAAAGGCCATGGCCGCGTCTCCCGGGCGGCCCTTGCGACTCGTCCAGGGTTCGGTCCCTTTTTCGCCAATCCCGACGGTAGGGCCGCTCCAAAGCAGGGGCATGGGAAGTCGTTGGAATAGGATGTCTCGTCTTGTGGCCGAATTGAGACGGAATACTGCGCTGCAGTGCTTGGAGCCATGCCAAGGACAGGCGATGCCGAGGAGAGGACAAATCCATGACGTGCTCTCACCAAGAAATTTTGGCGTTATTTCATGATGTTCGAGGCGGAAAATCGAAAATATCCTGTGACAATCTTCAATCAAGCCTTATCGTGTCAAGAGGCACATAAACGTCAACTGCGCTCTTGTCGCCGCGATATTTTGACTAGGCGGCACATCGTCCCGTCGCAAGTGCGTAGCGGCAGTGTTTATGGGAAATGCCGCAATAAGGAGCTGATGTTTTGGACAATCAAATATTTGAGTCACCCGCCCCCGAAGTGTGCGCCAGCAAGATTTTCGAGGCCAGCGGGGCCAAATTCGATGCGGACGTTGCGCCCGATATTTGGCAAAAGATCATGCGACACAAGTGGATACTGTCCGAGCGGCTCAATCGGGATGTCGGTTTCAGGATCGCCTGCAACGACTTCCTCGAAAACATCGGAACGGACGAAGAACTCGCCACGCACAACCAGGAAAAGCTTCTGGTGCAGATGGGCGCGCACACCATCAGCCGGGACATATGGGACACCATCTCCGACACCCAGCCACCCAAGCAACTGATCCAAAAAAGGATTGTCCTGCCCCTGGTCGAAGGGGAGCTCTCCCGCAAGCACGGCGTCATCCCGCCGAAGACCATCATCTTTTTCGGCCCCCCCGGCACCGGCAAGACCCATTTCGTCAAGGCCATGGCCGGAAGGCTGGCCTGGTGGTTCATCGAAATCGCGCCCAGCATGCTCATGACCGACGGAGTGGACAAGATAGGAGCGCACCTTCGCGAAATAATGGAAAAAGTACGAGGCTTGAATGAGGTCGTCCTGTTTATCGACGAGTTCGAGGAATTCGCCGGCAGCCGGGACACGGCCAACCGGGTCGACAGGTCCATCACCAACGAGTTCCTCAAGCAGGTGCCGCTTATCAAAAGCCAGTCCAACAAGGTGTTGCTGGTGTGCGCGACCAATTACATCCGCCAACTCGACGTCGCCTTGCTGCGGCCCGGGCGCTTCGATTGCATCATTCCGGTGGGAACCCTGGATGACGACGGAAGAAGAACCATATTGGAATACTATTTGGAGAAGATGAACACCGGGATTGTCGATATGGACCGCATCGTGCCCTTGACGACGAAATTCACTCCGGCGGACATCGAATATCTCTTCCAGATCGTCGCCCAGCGCGCTTTTGAAAAGGAATGCGAGACCAGGGGTGACGTTCCGGTGACGACGGACATGATCGCCGAGGAAATTGCCTCGTTCAGGCCTTCCCTGACGGAAGCCATGGTCGAGGAGTTCAAGGAAGACGTCGCCACCTATTCGCGGATCTGATCCGTCGGCGACATCGCGGGCGGTCTCCCCGAATCCCGAACGGGAGGGGCCGCCCGGCGGTGAAAAGACGCGCTGGCCGCCGCCGGCAACCCCCCCCAGGCCCGGGCATCCTTCGGAAATCTTCCCGTCCCCTCGGTTTCACCATGGCAAGGCGCTCCTCCAGGAGAAGCGTCCCCGTGGGTTATGCTTCGGGCGACGCCGCGTCGTCCGTCTCGTTTTGGGCATCGAAGAAGATCTCGAGGAAGAGAAAGGAGATGCTCAGCGCCAAAGGCCCGTACAACAACCCGAGGGGGCCGAACATCAGCACCCCGCCGACGATGGAGACGAACACCCAGACCAGGGACATGCGCGCCGTGCCGCGCATGAAAAGCGGGCGCACGACGTTGTCGACCGAACTGACGGCCACGAGCCAGTACAGGGCAAGGAAAACCGCCATTTTGACCGAGTCCGTGGCGACAAGATAAACGAGGGCCGGAATCATGATCAGGCTGAGGCCTACAACGGGAATGAGCGAAGCGATGACGGCCACGGCCCCCCAGAGAACGGGGCTGATCCCCGCGATCCGAAGTCCGATGCCCGTGACGACCCCGATGGCCACGCTCGTGCCCAGGCCTCCGAGGAGCACGGCCTGGGACACGGCCTTGAATCGTGCGATGATCGCGTCTTCCTGAGCCCGCCGCAGCGGCGACGCCTTGCGCAGCAGTTCCGTGAGACGCTCCCCCTCGGCCAGAAGGTAAAACAGAAACATGACCAGCACGAGCAGTTGCAGCCCGATGTTGGCGATCCCTTTGCCGGCCGAGAGGAACCAAAGGCCGATGTCCCCTCCGGAAGACAACGCCCAGACCTCGATCTTGCGCAAATCGATGGACGAGGCGTCAAGATAGCTTTTGGCCCAGTCCGGCAGGGGGCGCGCCCGGACCCAGACGACGGCTTCGACGAGCCCGCCGGTCTTGAACCAGGCAATGGCCGTATGGATGAAGGTGACGGCCTCGCTGGTCAGCAGGGTCACCAAGCCCGCCAGGGGAAGGAGGACGAACAGGATCGTCAGAAGGGTCAACGTCGTTGCGGCGAGAAAGCGCCGCGTTCGTACGGGACGGGGCAGCCGCGCCCGCAAGGGGTGCATCAGGGTGGCCAGGACCAGGGCGAGGACCATGGCGTGCCGGAACGGCCACAGAAGCGTCGCCATGATGCTGATCGCCGCCACAAAAATGGCCAGGAGAAAAGGTCGGTAGAACCCCGGGAATTGCGCCATGCTTGTTGGCCAGCTGCGTTGATGTCTTGTACTGCCCAAGACGGTGTTCCTGTTCAGGGAAAAACACCTGAACCGCGAGGATCGCCTGGGCGGCTACTTCCCGATACGGAAATTGAAGTGCTCCGGGCCGATCATTCCGGCGCCCGTGCCCGAGAATCCGGCGGTGACAAACTCGAAGGTGCCCAGGCGGCCATCCTCGCACGTGACCGTGCCGCTGCCTTTTTGCTGTGAGGCATGAACGAAGTCACCCTTGCACATCACGCCCTTGTTTGTCGTGAGGGTCAAATTCCCGTCACCCCAAAAATGCACAGTCGCCTTGCCTGTGAATGTCTCGGTGCTGTTAAGCACCGCGCCATGGATGGGGAGAGTCATTGAATATGCGGGGGATGCAAAAACAAGAAAAACAACTGCGAAAGCAGCGATCACCCGGCAGCACAGCTTGAATGAGTCATACATAACAGCCTCTTGCTAGCCATTCCCAAAGAACCGTTTTTGCGGGACATCTCCATATGATTGCCCCCATGGCCTTTGGCTACTGTTGCTATATATTGCATATGTGAGGTCCTGTCCATCCTGTCGGGACAATTGAGACAGGGCCTGGATGCCTGGAACGGCGCTGCCGTCAGCGCAAGTCCACCGCGACGTGATGTTCCCGGCGGTCGTCCGCCAGGGGGATCAGGCCCCGGGCCCGTCCCGCGCCCGCCCCTGGGGATTCGGCGACCAGGACGCCGTCCAGCGTCACCTGGATTTCCTGTGTGGTCTTTTCGCCAAGACGCCGCCCCGGTGTACCAGGTCCAGCCGCCCCGGCCCGTGAGGTCCACGGCGTTGTAGCAGAATTCGGAAATGCCCCAGGGTACGCCGCGTTGCCGGCCGTATCCGATCTGGCGCGACACGGCGGCCTTGCAGGTCTGGTCGAGCAGGGTGGCCATGTTGCCCACAAGGGAGCGCGCCGCGTCCCGGGGCAGTTGCGTGTCGGTGTCCAGGGTGATGACGTAGCGGATCGAAGAGAGGATGGACGCATCGCCCGCGATCTCCGAAAACGTGGATACGGCCTTCCCGCGCAGCAAGGCGTTGAACTGCTCCAGCTTGCCGCGTTTGCGCTCGTGGCCCATCCAGGTCCGTTCGGAGGGATTCCACTCCCGGGGCCTGTGGAACAGGAAGAAGATGCACGGCCGGTCGTCCCGGTAGGTGGCGTTGAGCGCCTCGATCGCCGCCCTGGCCCGGGCGAGCAGGGCGGCGTCGCCCGGCAGTTCGCGCGCGGGCGCATCGGGAAAATCCGTCAGCAGGGCGAAGAACAGATTGGGGTCGCGGTTGCCGAGATAGCGGATCTCCAGGGCCCCGGCCAAGCTGTCGACGTCTTGGGCAGAGCCGAGCAGGGTGGGGACGACCGCCATGGTGCGGTGCTCGGCGGGGATGCCGCGCGAGAAATCCAGCCGGGGCAGGGTTCGCGGCGGCAGGACGAGGGTGGCCGCCAGATTGACCAGCGGCACGGCCAGGGCCGAACCGCCAAGCAGGCCTGTGATCGCCACAAGCCAGTACCGCCAGTCCCCGGGCGCGAACCCGCCGAAAACGGCCAGCGCGACCCCGGCCGTGACGACGGACAGGAGCAGGACGGGACCGAGGTACAGGAAAAGGCGGACCGTCCGGTTCGCCCGGCCGGCCCAGGCCGCAAGCGACAGGCGGCAATCGACCGACCGTTCCAGCAGGGGCCGTCCCTTGTCGAGCAGATAGTAGCCGACATGGGCGGCGCGGTCGTCGGCGTCCAGGCGTTGCGCCGCTGCGCGCGCCAGCGAAAGGACCTGCCGGGCTACCGCCAGCTCGCCTCGCGCGCTGCTTCGCGCCACATCCTCGACGACATGCCGGTACCGGTCGCGGGTGGCGAAATCCTGAAGGGCGTAAACACCGGCGGGATCGTCGCGCAAGGTCTGTTCGACGAGGCTCAAGGACTCGACGTAGTTTTTCCAGTCCATGGCCCCGATGAAACGCAGGCTGCCGATGCTGTTGGCGATGGAAAGCTGGTTGGTCGCGGCCGTGCGTCCGGCCGCCTCGGAAAGTTGGGTCGCGGTCACCCCTTGTTCGAGGAGTTTTTGGCCGATCCATGTCTGAATGAAGGCCATGGAGGCTCCCTGGGTATGGAGCCTGGCGTGGAATTCCTCCACGAAGGCCGCGGTCAGCGGCACATCGGCGTTGGCGAACTCGGCCAGCAGCAGGATAAGCTTCTTCGGTTCCTTTTCAGCCGTGACCTGCATGCGCTGCGCCCAGAAGATGGCCGTGTCGCGTTCCTCGCGGCGGTGCGCGATGCGCCCCCCCGGCGTGGTCGTGGCCGTGACGATGTCATAGGCCGCCCGCAAAACCCGGGCATTGTCCGCGAGCCGGGGCAGCAGCATGTCCGGCCCGGGCCGCGGCTCGAGGGCATGTTGGCCGGCCAGTTTGACGGCGTGGAGATTGAGCTGCTTGAGACTGTACAGTTCCGATCGCAGCAACTCGGTGTTCTGGTCGTTGCGCAAGGCGTGGCGCGCCAAAGTTTTCAATCCGAACTCTTTGAGGCTCATCGGCATTCCTTGATCGAGCCCGAGATCTTGCGCGCAGGTTTGGCTTTATTTCATCAGTCTGCTGCGATCTTAAGCCGGTTTTTCACCATGTTTGCGGGTCCGACCTCCGGTGCGCCCGCAACGAGGGCTCTCCCGAGGCCCGGCGCGCTGTCGCGACGCTGCCGTGCCGCCTTCTTTCCCGACTCGCCTCCTGCGCTTGGACCGTTGCGGCCTCGCCTCACCCCGGCCTGCTCATCCGGTCTGCGAGGGATCGCCCTCAGGGGCGTCGGCCCAGGCATCCATGGCCGACAGGGCCCGCTTGGCGACCAACTGGAAGTGCCGGCCGAGGATGGCCAGTTCCACGGCCACGGGCAGGGCCTTGCGCTTGGTCAGGGCCGTTTTGGCAAGCAACTTCCAATAGTCGAACCTGGCCCGGGACAGGATGCCGATGCGCCACAGACTGTTGAGGAAAGCCCGGAAGTCGCTTCGGGCCAGCCTACCCCGGGCCGTGGGCGTATAGTTCTTAAGGAAGGTATTGATGCGGGCATAATAGTATTCCGGGGAGTAGAGCGTGGCCAGGAGGCGTTTGTAGCCGTTGATCAGAGCCTCGCGGTTCATGGCCGGGATGAAGTTCAGGCTGGCGTCCGTGTTTTCGCCCGTGGCGTCGCCGAGAAGCCGGTTCTCGGCCTTCAGACGCCGCCAGAGCCGTGTCTGGGGCATGGCGGTGAGGATGCCGACCATGGCCGTGACCACGCCGATCTTCTGGATGAAGCGGATTTGCTGTTCGAAGATGCCCTCCGTGTCGCTGTCGAACCCGACGATGAATCCGCCCATGACCTGCAGGCCGTTTTGATGCAGGGTCTTGATCGCTTCCGGAAAATCCATGGACACGTTCTGTTTCTTGCCGCATTCCTCGAGGCTGTCCGTGGAAGGCGTTTCGATGCCGATGAAGACCTTGTGGAAATTGGCGTTGCTCATCATGCGCACCAGTTCGCCGTCCCGGGCCAGGTTGATGCTCGCCTCGGTCATGAACTTGAAGGGATAGCCGTGCCTGGTCTGCCAGTCGATGAGCCGGGGCAGGAACTGCTTCACCGAGGCGACGTTTCCGATGAAGTTGTCGTCCACGATAAAGACCGGGCCGCGCCAGCCGGCGTCGTGCAGGCTTTCCAGTTCGCGCAGCATCTGCTCGACGGGCTTCACCCTGGGACGACGGCCGTTCATGACCACGATGTCGCAGAATTCGCAATCGAACGGGCAGCCGCGCGAGTATTGCACGGACATGGTGACGTAGTCCCGAAAGTCGATCAGATCCCATTGCGGCAGGGGCGTGCGCGAGATGTCCGGCCTTTCGGAGGAGGCATATACGGGCTTTGGCGTTCCCCGGGCGAGATCGTCCAAAAAGGGCGGCAACGTGATTTCGGCTTCGTTGAGCACGAAATGGTCCACTCCCCGGAAACGCTCGGGCTGGGCGGTAAAGGCCGGGCCGCCGGCCACGATGCGTTTGCCCATGTTCCGGGCTCGGGCGATGACGTCCCTGGCTCCGGCCTCCTGCACGAGCATGGCGCTGATGAAAACCATGTCCGCCCAGGCCAGGTCCTCGTCCCGAAGGGGAGCGACGTTGACGTCGACGAGTCGCTTCTCCCACTGCGTCGGCAGCATGGCGGCAACCGTCAGCAGCCCCAGCGGCGGGAAGGCCGCTTTGCGGGAAATAAACGGCAAAATATGTTTGAAGCTCCAGAAAGTGTCTGGATAAACTGGATAAATGAGAAGAACCTTCATGATGCAAGCCCTCCGCTTCCTGCGGCATGGTGTCTTGGGTTTGGGATTGTTTTCAGCATAGCTCCGAAAAGAGCAAATGACTCTCATTTTTTCGACGGTCTTTTACAATTCTTTCCGTCTCGTTTTGGACTTCATAAAATCATTTCCGGCTGGAGTGAATACGGTTTCTCGGGCACGCGAGCCCGCACGCCTTGGCGACGGCCGCGCTGTAAACCTGGACCGCCCTGCGGACAGGATTGTTGCGGGATGGCATTGCCAGCCGCGCATCCCTTCGCCGCTGCGTATTTGCGTTACGAGGGGGCGAATTTCTTGTAATAGCTAGGAATCTGTTCTATCGTTAGGGAGTATGAGAAAGGATACCCGTATGGCCCCCGGCAACGAGCAAGACCAGCCCGCCCCCCTCCACGGAGACGCTGAAAAGGAACGAATTCCCAAGGCTCGCCCCACGTCCAGGGTTGTCACCGCAAGGCCCGATCCGCAAGAGCCTTCCCCCGACGATGCCCAGTGCCTGTCCGAGGACCAAGCCAAGCGAGGGAAGGAGGAGCAGGAGGCCGCCAGGGCATCGGGGCAAACGAGAGCCGTCCCGGTGGTGGGCATCGGCGCCTCGGCCGGCGGCCTGGCCGCGTTGACCAGTTTCCTCAAGAATCTGCCAGCCAGGACCGGCATCGCCTTCATCCTGGCCCAGCACCGCTCGCCCCTGGCCAAAGACGACATCCTCATCCCGCTCCTCAAGTCCCACGCCGCCGTGAACGTGGTGAAAATCCACGACGGCATGCGCATCGAGCCGGACCGGCTGCTCGTGCCCCCTGCCGGGCGTCTCATGGGCGTTTTCAACGGCCGTATCCAACTCTTCAAGGAGGAGCCGAGCCAGCGCGAGCGGCTGCCCATCGATTTCTTCTTCCGCAGCCTGGCCGAGGACCTCAAGGAACAGGCCGGCGCGGTGGTGCTCTCCGGCGCGGACACGGACGGCACCTTGGGGGCCAAGGCGGTCAAGGGACTGGGCGGACTGGTCATCGTCCAGGACCCGGCCAATGCCGAATTCAACGTCATGCCCGCCAGCGCCGCCCAAGCCGGGGTGGCGGATTTCATCCTGCCGCCGGAAAAGATGCCCGCCCAGATCATTCAATACATGAAACGGGCCGCCACGACTTCCCGAAGGGGCGCCGCCCAGGGCGAGGAGACGCCCCAGAGCGACCTGGAAAAGGTCCTCCTTATCCTGCGCACGAACACCGGCAACGACTTCTCGCCCTACAAACACAAAACCGTGAACCGCCGGATCAAACGGCGCATGGACCTCCAGCAGATTCGCCGACTCCCGGATTATGCCAAGTTCCTCAAGGAGAATCCCAAGGAAGTCCAGGAGCTGTTTCGCGACCTGCTCATCGGGGTCAGCACTTTTTTCCGGGATGCCGAGGCGTTCCAGGCCTTCAAGCAGGAACTGGTCAACTACATCAGAGCTCAGCCTGCGGTGAAAAAGCTTTTGCGCTTCTGGGTCCCGGGCTGCTCCAGCGGCGAGGAGGCCTATTCCCTGGCAATGCTGGCCAAGGAGGCCCTCCTGGAAACCGGGCGGGAATTCGCCATCCAAATCTACGCCACGGACCTTGACGGCCACAGCATCGAGGGCGCCCGACAGGGAACCTATCCCCTGAACATCGCCTCGGACGTGCCCGAGGAACGGCTGTCGCGTTTTTTTTCCAGGACTGACGCGGGCTACAAGATCCGTTCGGAAATCCGGGAGATGATCGTCTTCTCGGTGCAAAACGTCCTGCAGGACCCGCCCTTTTCACGGCTCGACGTGATCTGTTGCCGCAACCTTCTCATCTATCTGAAGATGCCCGCCCAGAAACGGGTGCTGGCCTTGTTCCACTACGCCCTGGTGGAAGGCGGCCTCCTGTTTTTGGGCACTTCGGAGAGTTTGGGCAACTTGACGGACTTGTTTCACGAGCAGGACAAAAAGTGGCGCATTTACCTGCGCAAGGTCTCCCACGTGTCTCACGGCCTGTATTCCCGGTCCACCCCATTCGCCTTCTCCCGGGCCGATACGGCCGATCAGGCCGGCAACGACGTCGAGCCCGGCCAGGCGCCCGCCCCGAACCCCAGGATCATCGCCGAGCGCTTCATTCTGGAGAAGTGCACTCCGGCCGCCGTCTTGGCCACCCAATCCGGCGAGATCCTCTACATCCACGGAAGGACCGGCAAATACCTGGAACTGGCCCCGGGAAAGCCCGCCGCCAACATCTTCACCATGGCCAGGGAGGGCATCAAGGCCGACCTGACCGCAGCCGTGGGCCTGGCCGCCTCTACGAAAAAGGACGTGTCGCTGCGCCACCTGGCCGTCAAGATCGACGGCGGAATCCAGCACGCCCAGCTGACCGTCCACTTCGTGACCACCGCGCCCAATGGCCAGAGTCTGCTTTTGGTCTCCTTCGCCGATGTGGACAAGCCCAGGTGCAGGAAAAAGGCCGAGCTGACCGAGGGGGGCGGACAAAAGAGCCGATACGTCCAGGAATTGGAATTGGAACTCCAGGCCATGCGGGAGAACCTCCGGACCGTGTCCGAGGAGTACGCCACCACCACCGAGGAGCTCAAATCCATGAACGAGGAGCTGCAAAGCTCCAACGAAGAATTGCAAAGCACCAACGAGGAGGTGGAGACGGCCAAGGAAGAAATGCAATCCATAAATGAGGAGCAGGTCACCCTCAATTCGGAACTGCAAAGCAAGATCGACGAGCTCTCCCATGTCAACAACGACATGTCCAATCTGCTCTCGGGTACGGACATCGCCACCCTGTTCCTGGACGCGGACCTCAACATCAAGCGTTTCACTCCGGCCACCCAGCGGATTTTAAACCTCATCCACTCCGATGTGGGCCGGCCGGTGAGCCACATCGCCACCAACCTCAACTACGTGTCCATGGTGGATGACGCCCGGCAGGTGCTGGAAACCCTGCGTTCCAAGGAGTTCGAAGTCTGGGCCAAGGACGGGGCCTGGTACCAGATGCGCATCCTGCCCTACCGTACGGTGGACAATGTCATCGAAGGCCTGGTTTTGACCTTCAACGACATCACCAAGCTCAAAATGACCGAAAAGCGGGGCGCGCAGGCCCTGGGCCTGCTCGGCGGCATCATGAACGTCATGCAAACCCCGCTTCTCGTCCTGGACGGGATACTGCGCGTGACCATGGCCAACCATGCCTATTGCATGGGGTTTCAGACCACGCCGCGAGAAATCGTCGGCCAGTTTCTTTTTGAAGTGGGAAACGGCATATGGGATGTCCCGGACCTGCGCGAGGCGCTGAAAAATGCCCGGCAGGGGCGGCCCGTGACGGAGAACGTCGTCGTGGAGCACGATGTGGCGGGATTCGGCACAGGGGCGTTGCGGGTCGATGTGCGTCTGATTGCGGTCGAGGGCGAGGAGAGCGCCAATATCCTGCTTACGTTTGCCAAGGAAGGTTCCGGGTAGCAATTCTCAACGCAACCTTTGGTCTTGAAGGTTTACTGGCATTATGGCGACGCGCGACATTCTGCTGGCAGGGGCTCCGGCTTTGCTCCTGGAGATGGAGGACCGGCTCAAGGACCTGGGCTACACCGTGGCCGCAACAGCCGCCACGGCCGAGGAGGCGGCACGCCTCGCCGGGCAGCTGCACCCGCAGGTCGTGCTCCTGGGGGGCGGCAGTCTCGGCGTCGCCGATCCCTCGGCGGCCTGCCGGACCATCCGGGCGGCCTCGGCCGCGACCATCGTCCTGGTGGTCCAGGCCATGGAAGCCTCCGCCATGGATCTTGCCCTCGATTCCGGGGCCTCGGCGGTGCTGGTGAACCCTTTTTGGGACGACCAACTCCGCGCTCACCTCGAGACGGCCCAGCGGGTCGGCCAGGCCGATGATGTCCGGTGCCTGCGCCATAATCTCGACGTGCACAAGATCGAGCTGGAGCAGCAGAACCAGGAGCTGCGGGAGGCCCGGGACCACATGGAGATCCTGCGCGACAAGTATGTCCAGCTCTATGATTTCGCCCCGGTAGGCTATATGACGACGACCCGGCATGGACTCGTGTCCGACGCCAACCTCACGGTTTGCGCCATGTTGGGCTCACAGCGATCCCGCATAGTCGGAAGCCCCTTTTTCCCGTTTCTGGCAAAGGACTCCCAGCCGATCTGGTACTCCCACCTTGCCAAGGTCTTCAAAAGCGGCGGCCGACAGGAATGCGAGCTGACCCTCCGCTCCGTTGAACCCCATACTGACCTGCAAGCCGTGAGCACGGACCAGCCCGGGCCCGGAGGCGAAACCACCTGCCTGACGGTCCTGGTGGACATCAGCCAACGCAATCGGGATCGGGAGGACCTGATGCGGGCCAAGCTGGATGCCGAGGCGGCCAGCCGGGCCAAAAGCGATTTTTTGGCCAATATGAGCCACGAACTGCGCACCCCCCTGGCCGGCATGCTCGGCATGATCGATCTGGTCCGCCGGGAAGGCGGCCTTGGCAAAAGCGCCGCGGAGTATCTGCTCCTGGCCAGTGAATCCGGTCGACAGCTCCTCGCCATCATCAACGACATCCTCGATCTGACCCGAATCGAAACAGGACGGCTGGTGCTCTTGCCCGCCCCCTTCGCGGTTCGCCCGGCCCTGGAAGCGACGTTGGCACTGTTCGCCTCCAGTGCGAAGTCCAAGGGCCTCGCCGTTTCCATGGACGTCTCCCCCGCGGTTCCGGAACATTTGGTCGGCGATCAGACCCGGCTCGGGCAGGTGCTCACCAACCTGGTGGGCAATGCCGTGAAGTTCACCGATCAAGGCTCTATCACGGTCCGGGTGGCGGTCATGGAAGCCCCCGGCCAGGCTGACTCGGCCGGGGTGATGCTCCAGTTCGCCGTGGAGGACACGGGCATCGGCATTGCCCCGGACAAGCAGGAAGCCATCTTCGAGAGTTTCGTCCAGGTCGATGGCAGCTTCTCCCGGCACTATGGCGGCATGGGGCTGGGGCTCGCCATATCCAAACGGCTGGTGGAGTTCATGGGCGGGCGCCTCTGGCTGGAGAGTCGGCCGGGCGCCGGGAGCTCCTTTTTCTTCACGGCTTCCTTCCATGCGGTCGAAGCTGCCGAGCCGGCCGAAAAGGCCCCGGCAAGGCCGACGGAACATCCCTCGGACTCCCTTCGGATCCTGGTGGCCGAGGACGATCCCATCAACCGGTTGTATCTTCGAGTGTCCCTGGAAGACCTGGGCCATGTCGTGGGGGAGGCGGCCAACGGCAAGGAGGTCCTCGAGAAGCTGGCTCATGGCGCTTTCGATCTGGTGTTCATGGACGTGCAGATGCCGCAACTGGACGGGGAGGAGGCCACAAAGATCATCCGGCAAACGCCGCCCCCCGGGGTGTCCTCGACGATTCCCATCGTGGCCCTGACCGCCCACGCCCTGGTCGGCGACCAGGAACGGTTCCTCAAGGCCGGCATGGATAAATACCTCGCCAAACCCGTGTCCTTGAACAAGCTGGTGAAGGTGCTCGCCTGGGCCATGGAAAATCGGCTCGATGGAAACAAGACCCGACAACCGGGTTGATCTTGCCTTCCAGGCGGCGGACATCGGCTCAAGCAGCACCCTGCAGTGTCGTGCGGCGAAAAAAAAAGCGCGCGCAGGATCGATATCGATCCTGCGCGCGAAAAGTCTGGGCTGGGCGGTTAAGCGCGCATACGCTTTCTGTAAGCCACCATTCCGAGCAGACCGGAGCCGAGGAGCAGCATGGTCGCCGGTTCGGGGGTCGCGCCAGGATCGCAACCGCCGCCGCCACCACCACCGCCACCGCCGCCACCACCGCCGTGACCCCAGCCGTCGCCGCCGTGACCCAATGACTGCGTGGCGTTGAGGTCGAGGCTGTCGGCCGCAGAAGAAACCAGCGCGGTGCTGGCGACAAGAGCAAAGGCAAGAAGCAGTCCGAGAATACTGTTGCGTAACATTGTGTCTTCCTCCATCGATTAAGTTGTTGCGATGAACTCCTCAGCACTGACAGTGTATTAGCATGTTGCGTGCCATGCCGTAACATAAAGAAACGTCAGGATATTTTATTGAATTGTCGGGACTTGGCCTGTGGAGTTGTAAAGAACGCCAACATTGCGGCTGAAAACTTTGTCAACCTTCGGCTGCGTTCATGAAGGGCGTACTGTGCAACATCCTTGCATAATGAAGGAAGCTGGAATGCGGGTCTGCCGCGCCGATAGCCCGCGGCCCATGGCCTTGCCCACGCGCTCCAGCGCCTGGGCCTGGACAAGCCTGGCTTCCGAGGAGGCCCATTGGCCGCTATGCCGGGATGTTACCGATTGCTGAAGGCTTTCGGATCGATATCGTGCTTGCGCAAGAGATCGTAAAAGGTTGGCCGACTCACCCCAAGAGACTCCGAGGCCTTGACGATGTTTCCTTCGAAGCGCCGCAGGGCTTGGGCCAGCATCTGCCGCTCCAACTGGGTTCTCGCGTCCCGGAGCGTCTTGTTGGCATTGACGATGCCCGCCGCCGGGAACTCGTCTCCGAATCCGAGGCAGGCAGGAGCGATGTACGGTTGCTCGGTCAGGATCACCGCGCGCCGGACCTTGTTTTCCAGTTCACGAACATTGCCCGGCCAGGGATAATTTCGAATGGCGTCCAAGGCCTGGGGTGAAAACCCCAGGATTTTTTTGGGGAGTTGGCGGCCGTGGATATCCAGGAAGTGATTGGCCAACAACACGACGTCCTCACCCCGGTCGCGCAGCGGCGGCAACTGGATGCTGACCACGCCAATACGATAATATAAATCCTCACGAAATTGCCCGAGGCGCATGGCTTCATGAATGTTTACATTGGTGGCAGCCAGGACGCGAACGTTGATTTCGATGGTCTTGCGTCCGCCGACTCTTTGAATGCTCATGTCTTGCAGGAAGCGAAGCAGTTTCACCTGCAGATTCAAAGGCAATTCTCCGATTTCGTCCAGAAACAGCGTGCCGTTCTCGGCATATTCCACTTTGCCCCGCACCGTGCTGGTCGCCCCGGTGAAGGCCCCGCGCTCGTGGCCGAAAAATTCGGATTCGAGCAGATTTTCAGGAATGGCCCCGCAGTTGATGGATACCAACGCTTGCTCCCGCCGGGAACTTGCCTCGTGGATGGCCTTGGCCACCAGTTCCTTCCCCGTGCCGGACTCGCCGTAAATGAGAACAGGCGCATCCGAGGCCGCCACCTTGTTGATGAAAGCAAATATTTCACCCATGGCTTCACAGCCGCCGACAATGCCGTGGACGGGTTTGGGCCCGCGGGCTTGGTTGCGGCGGGGCGGTGGTGCGGAGCCTTCGATCTCCAGACGATGGAAGGCCCGTCGGATCATGACCCTGAGTTCCCCGATGTCAACGGGTTTGCGGAAGAAGTCGTAAGCGCCGAGTTCGATGGCCTTTCGGGCGTTGGCCTCGCCGTCGAATCCCGTGATGACGATGATTTTCGAGGAAGGCCTTTCCGCGATCATTTTTTCCAAACAGCTCACTCCCTGTGACGCGTCTTCGGAGCGAGGCGGCAACCCCAGGTCAAGAGCAACCACTCCCGGCTTGACCGAGTGGAAGATTTCCATGGCTTCCTTGGCATCCCTGGCGAAATGCAAGACATAGGGGGAGTTGGAAAGCCCCCATTTGAGCTGCTGCCGGATCTCGTTGTTGTCGTCAACAATGAGGATGTGTGCCATGTCTTCGACCCCTGCCGCTAGGAGTGGTGGCTTTCAGGCAACAGGACCGTGAAGGTGGATCCCTGGCCTGGATGGCTTTCCACCACGAGATGCCCACCATGGGCTTCGACAATCTGTTTGCTTTGGTAGAGTCCGATGCCCATTCCATCCTTCTTTGTGGTATTGAAAGGAACAAACAGATGTTTGTTTATGAATTCATCATCCATTCCACATCCGGAATCGCTGATTTTGATATAGGGTTGTCCCTGTCGGCCGACCTCAACCATCACGGGGTATTTCCCCTGACACGCCTCCTGGGCATTATGGAAGAGATTGATAAGGACTTTGGACATTTCAGTGCGATCAATTGTGGCGGGTACGCTGTCGCCATGCACCCGCAGGGTGCCCTGGGGAGCGATTCGCAGGGACTCCTGGGTGAATTCCAAGAGATCCACCGCTTCGCGCCTCAAGGATTCGCTTGGAGGGATTTCCCGTAGCTTGCGGATGAGCGAGGTCATCTTGGCCACGGTGTTGTCCAAGGTTTCGAACAGATCCCGCTGGAATTCCGGTTCCTGGATGTAGGTCTTGGCGTTTTCCACCAGGATGGACAGCGCATGGACGAGATTTTTGAGGTCATGAAGAACAAAGGCCGAAACCTTGCCCAGGGCTTCCATTTCCCGCGCAGCGGCCAAGGCATCGGCCAGATGCATATTGATGATGGCGGAGGCCGCCTGATGGGCCAGAGCCTCCATGAGTTCGAAGTCCTCTTCGTCGTACACCTCTTCGGCGTTGAACGGATGCGCGATGAGAATCAATCCTTCCAGGACCTGTCCACGCGGAAGGGCGATGCAAAAACTGGCCGGGGGCGCGGGAGGGAACGTCGCTGCATGGCGCAGGTCCGCCACGAATTTTGGGGACGTTTGGGGTCGGCACAGAGGATGATTCGACGGAAGCACGGTATCGGCATTGGCCATCGCCCACTGATGGACCGGATCGAAGTCGCCGGTTTTGGCATTTCGCAGGTACAAGGCTGCTTGCCCCATGCCCAGGCTTTCGCAAAATTGGAGGAGGACGGCTTGATAGAGGTCCTGAGCCTGGTGCGTTTCAGCCAGGCGATGGATGAAATTCAGCCATTGCAAGCGGTAATCGTATTTGTCTTTGTAAAAGTGCTTGCTTATGAACAGCTTGATATTGCGCTGTAATGTTTCAGAGAGAAATATTGCGGCGAGGAATATCCCCCCGAAAAGGGATAATCCAGAGATGATCGCTGATTTATTGATAAATCCGAAATGTTGTCCGGCCTGACCTATCAGGCCAATGCTGATGAGATAGATGCCCGCTGCGAAAATGACCAGGGACTTGTATGCCAGGCGGTGAGAAAATATGATTTTTTGTTCTCCGCCTCTGGTCGCCAGTGAATACCCCATGAGAACGACTCCCAAGAGAACGCCGATCCCGCGCGTCGGGCTTTGGGAGAGATCCAGCGCGCTGTAGAGCAGTTCCTGACTGACGACCAGGAATTGGGCGGTGAGAATGGCCATGAGGCCCAGCACGAAAAACTTGATGCGCCAGCGTTTGACATGCGTGGCATTGACCAATGTCGCTTCCAGATTGAACAGGCACCAGAGAACGGCGATAAGAAGGCCCAGATGGTGGTAGAACCCCAATTTCGTCAGGGGAATGATCCAAGGGGTCTGGCGCAGGGGGGGCGAGAACAGGGCTTGCGCGGGCATGGTCAGCGGGATCAGAAGCAAGAGGCCGCAGGAGGAGAGGAAGAGCGCCTTCAACCAGGACATGGAATGGGGCCGGCTGATCCTGGCATAGGCCAGACTGAAACCTGCCAGAGCCCACACGGCCAGTCCCTGGGACGCAAGACTCCAGCGTTCCAAGGTCAGGGGGGCGGCGAGAGAGCCGACGGCTGGCAAGTTCAGGAGTTCGGTGACGATCAATCCCGTCAGGGCGAGAAGCAGGAGCGTATCGGGCCAGGTGAATTGACGCCTAAACAGGACCATCATGCACACAAGCAATCCGAAAATGCTGGAGAGGGCGACAAGAATGGTTTGCATGGCATTCCGCCTTGTCTATGAGGATATGAAGGTGTGAAGGATCGGGTACAGCTGTTTGAGGAATGATTCGGCTGCGAACACAGCTTCGGTCGAATCCTCCTCTATGGGCAGGGATACGCGCACGAAGCAAGCTCCGCGTTGTCCATTTTGGACAGAATTGGCGATTTCAGCCAGTTTGAGTCCGATCTCGGTGGAGAGGGTTCGACCACGGACCATGAACCAATACAAGAACAGTCTCTGCTGATCTTCCTGTCGATACAGCGCCTTCGTCAGATGTATATGGTTCTTGCCAATCTCCATCTCCTGGGTGTGTGAGGAAATTTCCAGCCAGCCGTTCCCCGGCAGACAGTTTTTAGGGGAATGGATCGGTCCTGCCCCTTGTGCCCCGTCGTGGTAGCCAACGTAGAGGTCAATTGTTTTCCCGTCAGGACCTAGATAGTGGCGATAGAGATAGTCGCTTGGACGAAGAACAGACAACAATTCTTGGTTAAAGTATTCAGCATTGGCAGAATGCCAGTCACCAAGCTGTGCAGGAAATTCTGAAAGCGGTCTGGGTAGGGGCTGTATCTTTTCTTTGTGCAGGGTCATGTACCCATATGCGGCCAAGAACAGACTGTAAACGAATACAAATCGGAGCCAGTGAATTCTCACTTGAACCTCCTTAATACCTGATGCAGGCCGGCCAAGGCGGCCAAAGCCAAAACGAAAGTGACTAAGCCGGTGAACTCATGAAAAAAGCCTTCAGCCGCCGCGGCTCCAAATTTACGGGCCAGGACTCCCGTGACGGTGACGCGCAGGACGTTGGCGCCGACAGCGATGGGAAGAGTGGAGGCCACCAGTATGATGCGATGCCGGGGAGACCGGATGAGGATCAAGGCATAGGCTGTCGACAGGGCGAAAAGCGCGGTGAGGGAGCGCAGGCCGCTGCACGCGTCCACGACCTCCAGAGTGATGTTGGGAAACATGATGATGTTTCCTTCACGTACGACCATCATCCCCATGGCTTGGAGGATGCCGACGGAAAGCCAGCTGACGAAGAGCTTCAAAGGGAAGGCGACAGCATTGTACACAATTGCCGGAAGAGGAATCATGTACACAAGAAAGAGCAGCGCTGAGGCCAGCAGAGAGAATACCCTTTTGCCGAACCAATAGAGAACACAACCGCACAGCGCAATCACGAGCGACAATCGCATGGTAAAAAGTTCGAAGGCCAGCCAACCCGCCACAAGCATGATCACCGAGGCAGCGATCAGAAACAGGCCGATCTTGCTGGAGTCGACAGGGCTTGTTGCCAGCTCGGATCGTCGCATCCATACGATATACAAGGAGATCAAAGGAATGAAGAACCCGTGAGAAGCATTGTCGTCAAAATACCAATCTCGGACCATAGACGGTATTATTTGACTATAGCACAGAGCGAGAACAACAATCCCTAGCGCGAGTGGAAGCCATTGCATGCGAATGGCTGGTCCCAGGGTGTAGGATTGTATGGAGGCAGAGTGGGTGTCTGACTGTTTGTGCACTGTGCCACGTGTTATGTGCATGGTCGTTCCTGTATAGTGTTTAAATATTTAATTTGTTTTATTGTATACGACTTGTTTTATCGTGCCATACTTCTATGGGGCTGCTTATGCTGTGTATGAATTGAGAATGTCTTGCATGTCTAACACGTTGATGCATTGTCGAAGATTGTTTCCAGCCTGCACGGATGCTTGGTTTGTGAAAGCTGCTCCTCCATTTGAGTGCGCATTGTTTGCGAAAGCATGGGATAGACGGAATGCGGGGAATGCCCCATTCGACCTGGGGTGATTCACGAGCCGATGGAGTTGTTACCCTCACCGCCCCCAAAAGGATTTTCAGAATCTGGGAAGGGAATGGTTGGCTGGGGAAGTATTAACCTATTGATATTTCAATGGTTACGAAGCCAATTGAGAGGACGTTTTCGCGCCTGGCGAGCGAACGCGCCGTGTCGCGCCCTCTGTGTTGGATAACGACCCTGAGCTCGTTGCTGTGTCGCTGTTTCGCTGTGCGCTGACCCGGGCGGGGCATGGTCTTGATTGGCCCCTGGCAAGCCTTGGCAAAAGAGCATCGTCGGAAGCTTCAATGGCAAATTCGAGACGAATGCCTCTGTGTGGTGTGATTTCGGTCCGGGCTCGAAGCCAAGGTGGTGATCAAGGGCCGGGGTAGGGCTTAGGGCGAGGTACGCACGCATCCGGGACTGGGTAAATGACGCCCGGAGCTTGCTCCCGAATGATCGGGAACAATTCAATCCGGGCCACCGCCCGCAGGAATTGACAGGGCCGGAGTATGTGAAAGGCTAATTGTCTATATGGCGACACCGTGTTTCATGCAATAAACAGCCAATTCGACAGTCGTTTCGCAGTTCAATTTTGTCTTTAAATTTGCCTTGTGTTTTTCAACAGTCCTGTGGCTAATAAATAAGATGGATCCAATCTCCTTGTTCCCTTTGCCCTGCAGCAAAAGGCTAAGAACCTCTCTCTCGCGCCTGGAAAGTCCTTGTGTCGGCGTATCTTGTGCGTTTTTATAGCCCAGGTATCCGCATACGACATTGGCGGATACGTCAGGTGTTAAGTACTTTTTCCCGTTAGCTATCGCCTTGATGGCTGTGGAAAATTCGATGATGGATGCCGACTTGAGGAGATAGCCGTCGGCTCCTGCGGCGAGGGCGCCACGGATCACGGCGGCTTCATCGTGGCCGGTGAATGCGAGCACTTTTATTTTGGAATGTCGGGACTTGATGTCCTCTATGACGCCTATCCCTGTCTCTATGGTAGGCAGGCCCAGATCTATCATGGCGACATCTGGGGAAGTTCGTGTGATAAGCTGGAAGGCCTCCGCCGGGGTTGCCGCAATGCCTACGACTGTGATGGATGGGAGTCCGCTGAGACAAAAGCGAACGCCTTCACGCACGAGTTCGTGGTCGTCGACAAGGATCAAACGGATAGATTTCATGGCAACCTCACTATTTGTCCATGGCCATGTTGGTTCGCAAGAGGGCCCTGATTGGGAAGGGTCGGAGCCCCTCGTGCGGGAGTGTATATTCATTGCCGTATCACTTCATGGCTTATGCATGGTTCCTTGGGTGGTCATGGCCAGTTTCCTTGATTATTCCGGCGTTGTGTTGGGGCTGGAAATTTTACTGTCAATGTTGTTTCATTGATGTTCGAAGCAGTGAAGATAATGTGCCCGCCATGCGCTTTGGCGATTAACCATGCATGGTATGCACCCAGGCTGTTCTTGAAATCTTTTATATTTGTAGATTGTTTTTCAAAAAAAGCGTCTTTTATGGATTGAGGAATTGTTTCTTTGATACATATGTCGACAAATATGTGAGATGTAGTTGATCTGTGCAAGATGGTAACTGCATTATTCGGCGGAGATAGTGCTATGACGTTTTTGATTATATTTTGAAACATATTTTCGACAAGAAATTCGTCGCCGTAAATATTCAAATCGTCACATCTGTGGGTCAGGGCAATATTTTTTTCTGCCAATATGTCTGCAAGCGTCGAGGATATGTTTTGATAAATGTCGATAAATTTAATTTGAGTTGTTTGTGGTATGAAGGTCCCCCGTTCCATTTTTTCAATTTTTTCTTTCGAATCCATCAAGATGGCAATCTGTCTCACGGCGTTATAAAGTCTTGGCAAGTGCCTTACAAGCTGTTCATTCAGGCGTCCTTTGGATATTAAGTGTGTCAGTGCGATCAAGCTTGCAAGGGGCGTTTTGATGTCGTGTCGGATCATGCGCTCGACGTCATCTTTTAACTTCTCTTTCTGCTTCTGCTCGGTGATGTCTCGGCCCACGGCCCGTGTCTCTTCGATTGTTCCGCTTTTGTTGAAGAGAGCTTTGTTTACTGACTGTATCCAACGCACTTCGCCGGATCCGTTGATTGCACGATATTCTGTGACAACAACCGGATTGTCGGGTGTTAGGCTTGCAATTCGGTCGTATACGCTAGGAATGTCTTCCGAAAACACGTTCTGGTGCCAATAGTTACCAATAAAATGCTCCTTGCTCTGGCCAAAAAAGCGGCAAAAAGCATTGTTGACAAAAATACAAATCCCGTTTGACTTGTATATGCTAATGAGTTCGGTTTGATTTTCTACGATAGACTGATAGAATGTGTCTGTCTGCTTGATAGATTCGCTGGCTTGTCTTTTTGGCGCAAGGTGTCGCACGCCAGATGGTTCCATGCCTCCGTATTTTGACTTGCCTTTGAATATCCTGATCGAGCTGATGCAGTTTTTGCGGTAAATTTCCGAGGTGGGCCGTCCCGCTTCGGTTCCCATAAGCATCTTGACGATCAGCGTCTCTGAAAATCGAGATTTCCGCATCGCTTTTTCTCCAGAGCGAGTTTGCCAATGGTAAACGCTCACAGGAGCCGCCTTTACCCTCTTGAATCCATTCGCTGGCCCGGGCGGTTCCGGTGGAGAACGCGGACGGCGTCAACGAACATGTGAAAATCCTCCTGCCGCGCAGTCGACGAGCCCATCGCAGGGGATGGCGTTCCACCGACGGAGAGCCATTCCCACTCGCGGAGGCGAAGTGTGCCTTTGGCCGGAGCACGGCAAAGCGCGGGAGATGTTCGTCGTGATTGTTGGCCGGCTCAACTCCGACTTCCAGAGGACCAGCCACAAATGATTCACCTCCTCGACGAGGCGTTAGGTCAATTGCCGGCCTCTTTCTGCCGGTGCGCGGGTTTGAACACCAGGCGAATGATACGGGAAACCGGTTGTGCAACTCCTTGTGCGACAGGAGATGCCTTTCGCTCGGTTGATTTGGCAGTGTGTCGTGACCTCGGCGATGACTTCGTAATGCGGATGGATAGTGAAACAAACCCGGCAGAAGATCTTCCTGGTGTCTCCCTGCCTGACATGCATATTCGGTACAGTGAAGGAAAAATTCTGGACGGCGCATCGATGGTCGGCCTTGGTTACGTCAATGGCGGCAATAATGGACGGATATCCCGGACCGTAGCTCGTGCGACGGAAAGGGTGAACGAGTTCGTTGAGCGGTTCGGGGATAATAATCTGAGTTTCCATTTTTATAGTCTAATCAAAAGGAGGGAAAACACAATACGAAATAATATTAACAAATCGGTAGGGCAAGGCTATCATCTTCGGTTCCAAGGATTTGCCAGATGCCTTATAATATCCTGATATTTTTTGATAAATAGAGCGCTTTAACAGAGGCGGCCAGTGCCTCGGCTATCCTCTCGGAGCGGGGCAGCGTGCGTTACCCCCGTACGAATTGTCGTCTGGCCAGATTTTATATGTGCAATTCCAGATGCTTCACCGGGCGGATGGGAGCAGTCCCCCAGTCCGAATGGGGCATCATCCCCATTTCTTCCGCTTCATGCCTCCAGTAAAGCCCTATCCTAAAGAATGCCCCCGATACGGACGCCTGCCTGCAAGCAACTCGCGGGCGCGGGGAGGGGGTCGGGCCGTGATGTTGCGCCAACTTGCTACCAAGGATGAGGCGATGCCGAGAACTGTCAGGTGGGTGATGCTTTTCCTGGTCGGTCTGACGTTGTTTATGACCGGCTGCCGGGAGCAAGGCAGAGATCAGGCCCTGGCCGAGGGGAGCCGTCTCGCGGCGGCAGGCAATGCCAAGGGCGCGATGGTCGTCTACAAGGCGCTTCTGGAACGCGACCCCAAGGATAGCCAGGCGCGTTACGAACTGGCCTCGGCTTATCTCGCCCTCGGCAAGTCGAAGCAGGCCGAGAAGGAAGCGCAGCAGCTGGCGGACAGCCCCAATCCCCCCAGCCAGCTTCCGCTCCTGATCGCCAGGATTCGTGTCGCCCTGAACCAGACCGAGGAGGCGTTGAAGGAACTCGCGGGCTACCTGTCCCGGAACCCCGATTCGGCGGAGGCCTGGGAAGTGCTCGGCCATGCCTATTTCCGCGTCGACAATTTGCCCGAGGCCGCCAAAGCTTATCAGCAATCCCTGTCCCTGAACCCGGGACAGATCGAGGCCAGGATCGGGCTTGCCGGGGTTCGGCTCGACCAGGGGCAGCTTTCGCAAGCCCGGGCCGAGTTGGATGTCTTGCTGGCCGCCAATCCCGACAATTACCGTGGATTGCGCCTGCTGGGCCAAGTCGAGGCCATGAGCAATGATTTTGCCGGGGCCATGCAAACCTATGAGCGCATCGTCGCCAAATTTCCCAATGATATCGAGGCACGTTACTACGGAGCCTTTTATCGCTTCGCCAGTCAGGGCGCATTCGAGGGTGTCGAAGGCGTCGCGCGCAAACTGATGACGGATTTTCCCAATCGCCCCGAGGGATTCAAGCTCCAGGGACTCCTGGAGTTGACCCGCGGGGCGTCGGCGCAGGCCGTAAGCAACTTCCAGCAGGCCCTGCGCCTGCGCTCCGACATACAAACCAATTATTACCTGGCCCAGGCGTATGAACGCGACGGCAGACTGGAGATGGCCATCAGCGAGCTGGGAATTGTTCTCGACAACAGCCCCCAGCAAGTCCAGCCCCGACAGTTGCTGGCCAGGCTGCATTTCCGGATGGGGCGGCCCGAGGCCGCCAGGGCAGAATTGGAAAAAATTCTGCAACTCAAGCCTGAGGATGCACAGGCCAAACGCATGCTCGGCGATATTTATCTCCTCAAAGGACAATTCGACAAAAGCCTGGGCTATTACGAAGCCATTCCTGAGGATGCGCCGCAAGCCATCGCCGCGCAGCTGCAGAAAAGCCGCATCCTGGTTTTGCTGGGCCACGTGGATCAGGCCGAAGCGCAATTGCGGCAGGCCCTGGCCAGGAGGCCGGACAGCCTGGAGGGGCGGCTGACCCTTGCCGGCCTGCTCAACAAACGGCAACGCCCTGACGCGGCTGCCGCCGTGCTGGATCAGGAAGGATTAAGCCAGGCAGACGCGGCCCTGGCTCATCTCGCGAAGGCCGGCATCCTTGCCCGGCAAGGCCGAACGGACGAGGCTCTGGGACTGCTGGAAAGAGCCAAGGCATTGGATCCGGCCCTGACGGCGGCCTATTGCCTCTCGGCCGCGATCTCTTTCCAGGTGCACGACACGGCCAAAGCCGTGGAGCAGTATCGGGAGCTCCTCATCCGTTTTCCCGAGGATCCCGTCGCTCATGCCGCCTTGGCCGCCTGTCTCGAGGAGGAGGGCAGTTTCGAGGAGGCCCGCACCCATCTGGAGCAAGCGGCCAAATCCAGGCAGTGCGACATCGTCCTTGACCTGGTCGCCTTTCTCGTCCGCAGGGACAATCTGCAAAGCGCCTTGAAGGTGCTGGGCGATTGCCGTGGGGCGCAGGGGGATCACCTTCCTGCGCTCGTCGCCATGGCCCGTCTCCAGGCCGCCCTTGGCGACGCGGCCGCCAGTCTGGCCACCATCCAAAAAATCGAGGCGATAGATCAGGATACGGCCCTTGCCGAGCGATTCCGTCTGTCCGTGTACCGCAAGGATTGGCAGCGGGCCGCAACCGAAGCGACCAGGCTCATGGAGCGCCATGTGGCTTCGGCCAACGACATGGCCCGCGCCGTGTCGCTGGTCGAGGAAGGGGATTTGTCCGGCGCGCAGCGCATCGTCCGTCAGAGCTTTGCGGCGGAGCCGTCCGTGGCCGGCGCGCGGCTGGGATTGGTGGCGCTGCTGCTGCAAATGGGTCGGACCCAGGAAGCGGCGCGTTATTTTGACGCATCCGCCTCCACGGCCCCGGCGTCTGGCATGGCCACCGCGCCTGGGGGCGAGGCCGGGCAATACGTTGCGCAAGGCGACAGCATGGTTTGGAACCGGCAAAGCATGTGGCGTCGGGACAAGAGCATTCCCATGGTGCTCAACACATTGTCCATGATCTATGCGGATAAGCCGTCGCTCGTCGGGAAAGCGCTGGAATATGCCATGGCGGCGAATGTATTGGAAGGAGATAATCCGATCATTCTCGATACGCTGGGCTATGCTTTGCTCAAAAACGATCGCCAGCCAGACGCGATATTTATTCTTCAAGAAGCTGCTTTTCTGGCTCCGAACAATGAAGACATTTCCCGTCACCTCTCTATGGCGATTGTATATAAGGACTGATTGGGTATGGGCTGACATTCATGAGGTGCACCATGTCAGAATGCTGTTGCCTTAAAGAGTATGAGCATGAGTCTCTTTTGAAATGGTTCGGAGTCTATGTGCTGTTTGCTGTGGTTGTAACATGCGCCGTGCTGGCTGCTATAAATATTGATATTTTTGAAGAGAAATCGTGCTGTGGCAAGGTTTTTTGGTATGTTGTAATTGTGGCAATGCCATATATTTTTGTAAATCTATTGTATTCATTGATGCAATTTAAGATGAAGCTCGCCAACATTTTTCTTAAGGCGGCTCTCTCCTGTGCCATTTCCGTGGCGCTTTTCCGCACGATAGCCGAACTGAGGCCTGTCTCGGCGGATGATGCCGACATCGTTGTGTACGCACTGAGCATGTTCATTGGCATTATGCTGGTGAGGGACATCTCCCGAAATATCCCCATGGCCTTGCCGAATCTTGTCAACCGGGTGCTGCTGGTTGGGAATGACGGTTTTATGGAGAAGGCCAAGGAGCTCGTCGGCCTCTCCAATCAGCGTTTCCAGTTGGCGGGGGCCTTCTCTTTTCCGCGCCGTGACGAATCCTTGCCGGAGCAGAAGTCCGAGGACATCTTTGAAGTCGCCAAAGCGCTCAAGGCCAACAAAGTGGTCATTTCCCTGGTGGAGCGGCGCGGGGTTTTTCCTCTCCAGGAAATGCTCAACTGCAAGCTCAGCGGCATCGAGGTACTGGATGCGCCCAGTTTTTTCGAACGCATCACCGGCAAGCTCCTCATCGAAGACATCAATCCCAGTTGGTTCATCTTCTGTCACGGTTTCAACATCACCCCGGGGTTGCTCCTGGTCAAACGCTTCCTGGACGTTTGCTGTTCCCTGGTCGGACTTGCGCTGTTGGCGCCGTTCGCCCCGCTTTTGATGCTGGCCATCAAGCTCGATTCCCCGGGGCCCATCCTGTTTCGGCAAACGCGGGTGGGGCGGGGCGACAAACCCTTCGTGCTCTACAAGCTGCGCACCATGCGTCAGGACGCCGAACACGGCACCGGGGCCGTCTGGGCTGCCACGGCCGACCCCAGGGTGACGCGGCTCGGACGGTTCCTGCGGGCAAGCCGCATCGACGAGGTTCCCCAGCTCATCAACGTCCTGCAAGGCAAAATGAGCTTGGTGGGCCCGCGGCCGGAACGCCCCGAGTTCATCGACAAGCTCAAGAAGATCATTCCCTACTACTCCGAACGGCATTTCGTGAAACCGGGGGTGACCGGTTGGGCCCAGGTCCGTTACCCCTACGGAGCCTCCGTTGAGGATGCCCTGGAAAAACTCCGTTACGATTTATACTATATCAAAAATATTTCCATCTTGTTTGACTTGCGCATTATCTTGAAAACAATAGGCGTTGTCTTGTTGTGCAAGGGGTCGAGATGAACATGTCGAGGTTTTGGCAGTGATGTTTGAAGTGTGGTGCAGCCATTATTATAAGTGAAATAGTTGTCTATGTGTGCTTATGCGAAGATTTATTGTGCAATATGGACCTGTCGTGTTGGAAACGTTTGAGAATTCATTGAAGTGGAGAAGCACTATGCTGCGCAAGATCTGTTCTGGCGTCATGGGGCCTTGGTGTTCCGCGGATAAAAACCAGTTCATGGCGATGGTTCTTTTTACGTTCCTCACCCTTGTGCCTTTCGCGGCCCAGGCCAAGGATTACACGTTCACCGCCGGTGACAAAATCCATATCAGTGTGGCCGGCGAGCCTGAATTTTCGGGCGATGCAACGGTACGCCCCGATGGGAAGCTCGCCGTTCCCAACGGCGGGGAGGTCCAGGCCGTGGGCATGACCGCGGCGCAACTGCAAGCCGAGGTCACCGACAGGGTCAAGGAATACATCCTCAAGCCGACGGTCAACATCTCGGTGGTCGGTTCCGGCAACAACAAGGTCTTCGTGACGGGCGGGGGCGTGAAGCCTGCGGTGGTCGACATCACGCAGCATGCCACGCTGCTCAATCTGCTGACCAGCCTCGGGGACATCAGCGGCGCGGATTTGCGAACCGCCAGCGTGGTGCGCGATGGTCGGGACATCAAAAAGGATTTCCATGACCTCATCGTGGGCAGTGATGTTTCCCAGGATATCCCGCTTATGGCCGGGGACACGATCCTGCTGCCGCCCACCGCTTCCAACCGGGGCGTGTACGTGGTCGGCGCGGTCAACGTCCCCAAGCTCGTGGTCTACCGTGAAGGCATGACCTTGCTCGAAGCCATTCTGGACGCCGGAGGGTTTTCCAAGTTCGCCAGCCCCAACGACACCAGGATTATTCGGACAACGGAAGGAAACGGGCAAATCATAAAGGTCCAGGCTAAAAAACTGATTCGTGACGGCGATTTGACGCAAAACGTAGTCCTGCGCGGCGGGGACCTCGTTATCGTGGACGAAAGTTTCTTCTAGCACACGGGGGGGGTATGTTTGCTGTTATAAAAGAATACCAGCATTACAAGCGGCTTATTTATCTCAAGAAGGGGATATTCTTACTGGTGGCGCTCCTGGCCATGACGACCGCCATTGCGGTAAGCTATCTCATTCCGAAAAAATACGAGGCGAAAACGACTATCTTTATACAACAAAACGTCTTGACTGATCTGGTGAAGGGCCTGGCTGTTTCGCCGTCCGTGCAGAACAAGATACAGACTTTGGCCGTGCGCCTGACCAGCCGAAACCTTCTTTTGCAGGTCATCAAGGACTTGGATCAGGATATGCTGCTGCCGACCAGAAACGACCAGGAAGCGTACATCAAGGACCTGCAAAACCGCATCATGGTCAATCTCAATGAAAAGCAAGGCGTGGTCATCATCAGTTTCTGGGACAGGTCCTCGTACTTCGCCAAGAATTTTATCAATACTTTGGCGTCACTGTACATCGAGCAAAATACTTCCATCAAACGCGAGGAATCAACGGAAGCCACAAAATTTCTGGCCGAACAAATCGAGGTATACAAGAAACGTTTGGCGGAAGCCGACGTCGTCATCAATAATTTCAAGAGCGAAAACACCATTATCTTGACCAGCGACGAGGCCTATCTCCGTACCGACATCAGGGAGGCGGAGCAGAAGATCGTGGAGCTCAAAGCCCGCCAAACCCAGATTGAGGCCAAACAAAACCTGGCGCTCAACGCCAAGGCCCCGGTCTACCGATCCAACGTCAGCCAGAGGCAGGCCGAATTGAACCGGTTGCTGCACATCTATACCGAAAAGCATCCCAAGGTCATTCGGGCCAGGGCGGCTTTGCTGGTAAACCGCAGCAGTTCCGCGGGCAATGGAGCCGGGGCAGGCGCCCGGGATGGCGCACCCCCTTCGCGGCTTTTGCAGGCCGAGATCGACACCGTCAAATCCATGCTGGAGCGCCAAAACAAGATCATCGAGGGCAATATGGCCCTGCTTCGGGAACGGCCCCGCGTCATGGCCGCCCTCGATGACCTGATCGCCAAAAAGAATCAGGATGCCGCCCTCTACGGCCAGTTGGTGACCCGATACGGGCAATCTGAAATCTCGAAGGATATGGAGCTGAAAGACAAGTCTACCGTTTTTCGCATCATCGATCCGGCCGTGGCTCCCGAGGTTCCGGTCAGCCCCAACAGGCCGGTCATCATTCTCATCGGAATTCTCCTGGGATTGGTCGCTGGAGTGGCCGCCGTGATATTGTCCGAGCGCTACGACCATTCGATCCGGTCCCTTCAGGAGCTCAGAACCTTGGGACTGCCTGTCTTTGCCGTGATTCCCCTCATGACCACCGCGGTGGAGGCCAAGCAGCAGGCCAAGCGCAACAGGCTCGTCCTGGCCATGGCTGGCGGTTATTTCGTCCTCGTTCTGGGCGTGTTGGCGGTGGAGAGTCTCAAGGCCATGGGCGTGACAGGCACTTGGCTGCAGAAAATCGGTCTCTATTCCCTTTAGCAACCGAAAAAGGCGAACGTGCACCATGAGCAGAATCGAAGACGCCCTGAGCAAAGCCACCCAACGGCAATCCGGAATTTCCCCGCCCGCGGCATGGTCCTCATTCAGACACGAAAACACGACCTTGCCGCCTCCGACGCCGGTCGAACCAGGCCGTCTTTCGGAGGAAAAACTGGTGGTGCTCAAAAATCCCGCCTCCCTGGAAGCGGAGGAGTTCCGGAAGTTGAAGGAATCCCTGGTCAAGGCGATCACGTCGCCGGGAACCTTCAATAACATCGTCTTGATCACCAGCGCCCACCACGGCGAGGGCAAGTCGCTCATCACTGCCAATTTGGCCATCAGCCTGGCCCAGGAATACGACCATACCGTGATGGTCGTGGACGCCGACCTGCGCCTGCCGTCCTGCCATCGATACCTGGACGTCAAACCCGAGAAGGGGCTGGCGGACTGCCTGGCCGAAGGGCTGGACGTGGGCAGCGCGTTGGTCAAGACCGGCATCCCCAAACTGGTGCTGCTGCCCGCGGGGAAAAAGACCGTCAAAAATCCCCTGGAGTTGCTTTCCTCCAATTCGATGCGCCGGCTCATGACGGAAATGAAGCAGCGTTACCCCGACCGGATCCTGCTCGTCGACACGCCGCCTGTACTTCTTTTTGCCGAAACGCGCGCATTGTCGGATCTGGCCGATAGCGTGGTCCTGGTGGTCAGGGAAGGGGAATGTTCCCTTGAGGAGGTCCGGGAATGCATGACGTTGCTCAACAATAAGGTTTTGGGATTGGTCTACAACGCCACGAGTTACGCGCCGACGGCCGCATCTTACGCGGATTACGATTACTCCTCATGCCTGGAATGAGGATAATAGGGGCAGCAATTGTACAAGAGTTTCTTTAATTTCCGGCGAAAGCCTTTCGAGCTGTTGCCGAACCCTGACTTTCTTTACCCAAGCCGGTCCCACAAAAAGGTGCTGTCCTACCTTGACTACGGCATTCGGGAACATTCGGGGTTCATCCTGCTCACCGGCGAGGTCGGTACCGGCAAGACGACGCTTATCCGGGAGTTGATCAAGAAACATCTGCGCAATGTGCTTTTGGCCCGCGTCTTCCATACCAAGGTGGAGTCGCAACAGCTTCTGGCCATGATCAACGCGGATTTTGGCCTGGACATCGGCGATAAGGACAAGCCCGCCTTGTTGCGCGACCTGCAGGAGTTTCTCATCGAGCAGTATGCCAAACGCTGTCCGGTGGTGCTGATTATCGATGAGGCCCAGAACCTCTCGAAGAGTGTTCTGGAAGAAGTCCGGATGCTTTCCAATCTGGAAACAGAGAACAGCAAGCTGTTGCACATCATCCTGGTCGGGCAGCCAGAGCTGCGGCGGGTGCTGTCGGATCCGGACCTGCTGCAACTGCGCCAGCGCATACAGATCATCTGCAACATCGAGCCTCTGGCCGAGGGGGAGATCGAGCATTATATCCGCTACCGTCTGGAGGCCGCGGGAAATCGGGACGCCCTCCGGATCGCCGCGGAATGCTTTCCCATCATCCACTCCTACACTCGGGGAATTCCACGGCTCATCAATATATTGTGCGATTATGTCCTGCTTGACGCCTTCGCCAACGAGACCCACGAGGTCGGGCCGGGCATGATCCATGAAATCGCCCAGGACCTGAATTTCAACGAGCAGTATTGGCAAAGCACCGCCCGAGGCGTCCCCGAAGAGCAGGACAAGGGAGATGGCGCCGTGGACGCACGGTTCAATCAACTCTCCCGGCAGGGGATATTGCTGAAAATCGATCGCCGATTGCAACGCCTCGAGTCGCGCCAGGTCAGCCAGCTTCAGACCCTCAATGGGGAACTGCGCCGGATTTTCGAAACCCTGAACCAGCGGGTGGATGCCATTTGCCAATGCATGGCGGGAGGGGGCAACGGTTCGGCCAGTGCAGTATCGAACAGAGCGACGGATTCGAGGCTTGCCTTTCCCAATCCCGGAAGAGAGAAAATGGCGTCCCTGCCTGTCGATTCAAAAATAATGCAAGCGCCGCCGCAGCCTCTCGTAACGGACTCGGAAAAAAGGGCATTGCTGACATGCGATCCAAATGTAATTGATTTAACAGAGGAAGTCCTGGAGGATGGTTCCATTTCTTCCGTTTTGGAGCACAAAGAAAAAAGCAGATCATGGTTTAAAAGATTGCTGTTAGGAAATCCATGAAACTTGATAATACCGAGGATGCAGTTTATAAACCCGCTGCAAGTTGAGTGATTACCTTAACCGGCAGGTACGGGCCCATGCAAAAATACTGTTTCCTCATCGGCTTAGTCGTTTTTATCTTTGGGGCATCGCCTTCTGCGCGGGCCGAGCTGAATTATAAGGGTACCATTGCCGTGGGCCAGGAATATAACGACAACGTCAATGAGACATCGCATCCAAGGTCGGACTTTGTCTCGCTGCTCAGTCCGGCCATTCAGGCGGAATATTCCGCCAGTCGGTTCCTGGCTTCCGTTGACTACCAAGGTGAACTTCGCATCTATGACAATGGGCAGCGGCAGAATGAAATGATCAACAATCTTGAGGCTAAACTGAATCTGCAACTCATAAAGGATCTGTTGGCCGTCGAGGCCACGGACAGCAATCACATGGTCTTCACCAATGCTGCCCAAGGCCAGACCAGGGCGGCCGACTCCACAGCCGATCAGACCAATCAGAATATTTCCACGTTCGCCGCTATATTGACCCCCCGCATTACGGACCGCACCCAGGCGAGGCTTGGCGTCATGGCAAAGGAAGATCTCTATTCCGGGGGCAGCGACACGGTGAACAAAAACATCAATGCGGCGTTCGCGGATCTTCTGCACGAGATGACAGACCGGTTGGAGGTCGGGGTCAGCGTGCGGGGCGAACGGCAGTTCACGGAACAGCGCAATCTCAACCGCTATATCGCTTCTGTGGTCGGAAGATATACGTACAAGCAGGATTGCTTTGTTTACGGCCGCATTGGCGCCGTGGAGACAATCCCTGACGACGCTTCGGTCAACCTTATGCCCACCTGGTCAGCCGGCCTGACCCACTCCTTTGGGAGGACAGCCGTCATTCTGGAAAGTCAGGGCGATTACGTGGACAATCCCACCTCGGTCTACGATTCGTTCCGGGCTCTGTATACGGCCACAGTCACCCATGCGTTCGACCGGGCCAAGGTTACGGCCAATGCGGGCTATTCCGACTTTTCCGGGCCTGATACGCAGCATTCCAATGACTTCACCCTGTCGGCTCAACTTGAATACGAACTCACCGCGCGTTTGGCGGCCCTCGTTTCCGCAAGCCGTGTGGACACGATCACGAGCAACAACAGCGTCCAGAGGGTCTATGGCACGGCCGAAGTGCGCTACGAGTTGCCGAAGGAATTCGAACTCAAGGGCTATTACCGGCTTAAGCTGAACGATTCCTATAATTCCGATAGCTCGACCTATCACGTCAATATCGTGGGCCTAGCCCTCACAAAAAGATTCTGAGGCGAGCATGTCTGATCCTCCCAGCAATGCCCTGACGGTTGATGTGGAGGATTATTATCATGTCAGCGCCTTCGAATCCGTCATCGCGCCCGGGACCTGGGACGGACTCGAATCCCGGGTCGAAGCCAACACCCGGCGCGCGCTGGATTTGCTGGCTGCGTATAAGCTTGCCGCAACCTTTTTCGTGCTCGGCTGGGTGGCCAAGCGCCACCCCGATCTGGTGCGGGCCGTCCAGGCCGCCGGCCATGAGATCGCCTGCCACGGTTTTCAACACCGACGCATCCTCTTCCAAACGCCAGAAGCCTTCCGCCGGGACGTTGCGTCGGCCAAGGCCCTGCTGGAGGATATCACCGGCCAGCCGATCCGGGGATACCGCGCCCCGAGCTACTCCATCACGCCGGCGACCGCATGGGCCCTGGATATCCTGATAGAGGAGGGGTTCGCGTATGATTCCAGCGTGTTCCCTGTCGTGCACGACCTGTACGGGTTTCCCGGAGCCCCGCCGTATCCCCACTGCATAGCGCGCCCTTGCGGCAAGATCCTCGAGTTTCCTCCGACGACGTTGCGCCTGAACTTCCTGGTCCGTTCCCTGGCCCTGCCCATCGCGGGGGGAGGATATCTCCGGCTTTTCCCCGGTTGGTTCACCCGATGGGGGCTCGCCCGGTTGGCTCGCGACGAAGGCCGGCCGTGCGCCGTGTATTTCCATCCCTGGGAAATCGATCCTGGTCAGCCCCGTATAAAGGCCGGCTGGAAGTCCCGGTTCCGGCACTACTACAACCTGGAGAAGATGGAACGTCGCTTACGCGACTTGTTTGAAAACATGGCGTTCGCACCGATGGGCATGGTCTTGGCGGCGTTGGAGCCGCTCCCTGTCTTTTCCCTGGAACGCCCGCTTCCCGCAAGCCGCCTTTCCTAAACATCCCACCCGCTCGCCAAACCACGAGCCAGCAGGATCGCATCATGGGCATCAATTCCCTTTTGGGGCTTTTCGGATCGATGACATTTAGCCAGCCGTGGGTGATGACCGTATTTTTCTTGCTCTTTTACATCGCCCTGGGGTGTCTGGCCATTGTGCGTCCGGTCGCCGCCATGGTCATGTATTTCGGCACTTCCATCATGAACCCCCAGGCGAGCTATCCCATCTTCATGGGCATTCCCCTGGCCAAGATCACGGCCGGGATGGGGCTGGCCGTTTGCCTGCTCAACGTGCGCAGGCTCAACTTCCGTTTCCCGCTGACCATGATGACCATGGCCGCCTTTTTGGTCATGGCCTGTGTGAGCGCCCTGGCGGCCGTGCAGCCGGAGTTGGCGGAAAAGCGCCTTGATGAATTCCTCAAGGTGGGGCTGCTGACGATGCTGACGGTCTGGGCCATGGCGGATCGAAAGGACTACAGCTTCTTTTTCTGGGGAATAGTGGCCTGCTTGTCCTACGATATCCTCAAAAGCCTTGTGGAAACCCAAACGCGACAGGCCTGGGTCGGCATCCAGGGCGTCGCCGGCTGGATCAATGACTCCAACGACTGGGCCTTGGCCTTGGCCATGGGGCTGCCGCTGTTCTACGTCGCGCTGGCCCTTCACTGGCACCGGGGGTGGAAGGCGCGCATCCTCTTCGGGCTGGCGGCAATCGGCGGGCTTTTGACCCTGACCCTCACCTATTCGCGGGGGGGCTTCCTGGCTGCCGCCATGTCCGGACTGGTTTTTTTGCTCCTTGACCGCAAGCCGTGGCGGGCCGTCTGGGTCGGCTGCTTGATGGTGCTCGTGGTCTCTTTTTATATGCCCGGCTCTTATGTGGACAGGGTGGAGAGCATTTTCGGGCTCGGACAACAGGCCGAGTCGGCCTGGGAGAGGCCGTCGGACGATCCCGAGGAATACAACGGTACGGAAAGGGTGTATTACTGGAGGATTGCTTATGAGGTCATGCGGGAGAATCCTCTCAAAGGGGTGGGATGGGGTAATTTTGTGAAGGAATACGAACGACGCCTCAACACGACGGAAGGATTTGTGGCTCACAGCACCTGGTTTCAAGTGGGGGCCGAAGCTGGAGAGATAACGCTTTTCCTCTATGCCATGATGATCGTGTTGACGCTTGTCGCGACGTTTCGGGCCTATCTGCGGGCCAGGCGGGCCGGGGATGCCTGGGCGCAATTGCATTGCCGCGGAGTCATCGCAGGGATAATCGCTTTCTGCGTCGGCGGCTCCTTCCTGAGTCGGGAAAATTCCGAGCTTCTTTTCGTCTACATCGCCATGGCGGCCGTGCTGTCCGGCCTTGTTCCGCGCGCGCTGCCCTCGCCGGCAAGCAGGGCCGCCGACTTGACGGCAGGGGCGGCTGTCCGTGGCGTGACTGGCGCGGTGCGCCAAGCCTAGTTTCCCGTCGATACAGGGATATTTTATAAAGATGCAACCCGAAGGGCTGGCAGGCGGGTAGAGGACATTCCCCGGCCGGCGTTTCCGGTCCTGGGCGGTCCATGGCTGCAGCCTGGCCAGGGGGCCACTCCCATGCAGGTTCTGGTTTACACGTCGCTGTATCCCAATGCGGCGAACGCCGTTCACGGCATATTCGTCGCCCGACTGGTGCTCGCCCTGACCCGGCTGGTCCAGGTGCGGCTGGTGGTCCCGGAAAACGGCTACCACTGGCTGGCGTCCGTTCCCCGCCGCTGCGGCCAGCCCCAGGAGGGGATCGTCGAGACGGATCGCTGTCGTTTCTGGACCATCCCCAGGCTGCTCAAATCCCTGGACAGCCGTTTCATGGCCTGGTGGAGCGGCAAATGCTTCCGCCGGGCCCTGGCGTTCGAGCCCGACCTCATCCACGCCCACTACGCCTATCCGGACGGCGCCGCGGCAGCCAGCCTGGCCGCCCGGTCCGGGCTTCCCTTGGTGGTCACCTGCCACGGTTCGGACATCAATGTCCTGGCCCGGCATCCGGCGCGAAGGCGCATCATCGCAAAGACCCTGCGTCAGGCTGCGGCCGTGGTGGCGGTCTCGCAGGACTTGGCCGGAAAAATCGCCCGCCTCGGCGTAGACCCCGGACGCATCCTCCATATTCCCAATGGGGTGGATTGCGACAGGTTCCCCTTGGCGGACAAGGGGCAAGCGCGTCGGGACCTGCACCTGGAAGCAGGGGTTCCCCTGGTCGCAGCCGCGGGACGCCTGGAGCCGGTCAAGGGATACGACCGCCTGTTGCGCGCCCTGGTCCTGCTCCCGGACGTGCATCTTGCGCTGGTCGGAGACGGCAGCCAGGGGCCGGCCCTCCAGCGCCTGGCCCGGGAGCTTGGCCTTGCCCGGCGCGTGCGCTTTGCCGGCCGGGTGTCCCACGACGCGCTGGCTGCCTATTACCAGGCCGCCGATGCGCTGGCCATTTCCAGCCACAGCGAAGGCTGGCCCACGGTGATCCATGAGGCCCTGGCCTGCGGGACGCCCGTGGTGGCCCCGGCCTTGGGCGGCATTGCCGAGGCCCTGGCCGATCCCCGCGCCGGGGTGCTGCTTGACTCGGCCGAGCCCGAGCCGCTGGCCGCGGGCATCCGGCGCGTCCTGGCCTTAACCGTTGATCCTTGCGCACTGCGCCAAATCGCGGCCGCGCACGATTGGTCGCGCATCGCCGCGCGGTATGCGGCGCTTTATGCGTGCGTGTTGCGGCACACCCCGAACTTCCCGCAGGAGGTCTCCCATGAGTTTCTTCCGAAAAATGCTGCTCGCGGCCCTGCTGCCGCTTCTGCTCCTTGAAGCGTCTTCCGTCCTTGCCGGCCAGGAAGTCCAGGTGCGGCCAGGCGACGATCCGGACACGCTCAGCAATCGGCTCCGTTCCCTGGCCCCCGGAAGCGTCGTGCGGCTCATGCCGGGGACATACGGCAAAAGCCTGCGCATATCCGAGCTTCGGGGCACGCCCCAAGCCCCCATCCGCATTGCCGCCGCACCGGGCGCCTCCTTGGAGGGGCGGGGAGATCAGGGAGCCAAAAGCTTTGCTCACGGTTCCGGCATCCTGTTGGAAAAATCCAGCCACGTGGTCATCGAGGGCCTGACCATCTCCGGGTTCCAACGCGGCGTCACCGTGGGGAACTGCCAGTCGGTGACCCTTAAGGGCAACACCATCCGCGACGTGGACAGTTACGGGATCATGTCCTACCGCAGCGACGGCACGGCCATCGTCGAGAACCGCATCGAGCGCTGCCATTCCGAGCACGGCATCTATGTCAGCGACGTGGCGGCGAACATCGTGATCGCCAAAAACATCATCCGCGACACCCACGTCAACGGCATCCACATCAACGGCGCGGTGGCCGGGCCGGTCATCACCGACAACCAGCTCGAACGCACCGGCTCCTTCCCCACCAAGGAAGGCGGCGCCGGCCTCACCCTCGTCGGCGGGACCACGGCGCCGATGGTCGCGCGCAACCACTTCAAGAACATCTACGGCCAGGGCATCACCCTCGACGCCCCCAATGCCGTGATCGAGGCCAACACCTTCGAGTCATGCGCCTGGAGCGGCGTCCTCGGCCTGGCCCATGGCACGGGCCTGCGCTTGTCGGGCAACGATTTCCGCAACGCCGCCGTGATCCCGCTCCAGTTCAGTCCGGCCGTCATCGCCTCGATGACCGCCGCCGGCGACCGTTATTCCAGCACCTTTCCCGTGTGCGAATCCCCCGACAACAAGCGGACCTATTCCCTCAAGGAATGGCAGGCGTTGGGCAAAGATGTCCAGTGAACCGCAACGGCCCGTCGTGGTCTATCACCACCGCACCCAAGGCGTGGACGCCCAGGGCATCCACGTCCACGAGATGTGCCGGGCGTTCGAAACGCTGGGCTACACGGTGGCCAAGGTGGCGCTGCACGCCCGGGAACAGGTGGGGCGGGATTCCCGTCCGGGCCTGGTCAGCCGTCTTGTCGCCCGCCTGCCGCCCGCGGCCTACGAGTTGCTGGAACTGGGGTACAACCTCGTCGGCGTGCCCCGGCTCTACCGGGCCGTCCGACGGCATCGCCCCGCGTTCGTTTACGAGCGGTACTCGCTCTACAACCTGAGCGGAATCGTGGTGTCCAAACTGACGGGCGTCCCCCTGGTCCTCGAGGTGAACTCCCCCCTGGCCAGGGAAAAGGCGCTGCACGGAGGTTTGGCCTTCCGACGCCTGGCCCAGGCGATGGAGACGTATATCGTCAACCACGCCACCCGGACCATCGCCGTCACCGGCGTGCTGCGGGGCATGCTGGTGGAGAGGGGGGCCGAGGCGGCCCGGATCGCGGTCATGCACAACGGGGTCAATCCCGGCGACTTCGACGACCCGGCAAAGCCCGCAGGCCAGGCCGCATTCCCCGTCAGGCTGGGGTTTGTCGGCTGGTTCCGGCCGTGGCACGGGCTGCTGGAAATGGTCGCCGCCCTCCATGAACACGGTCTGTTCCGGGAGGGGGTCGCTTTGCTGCTGGTCGGGGACGGGCCGATCAGGCCGGATCTGGAACGGATGATTCGCCGATGCCGCCTTGAGGACCGCGTGACCATCACCGGACCCACGGACCGCCGGGTCCTGCCCGGCCTTCTGGAGGGGGTGGATATCGCGATTCAGCCGGCGGCTACGGCATACGCCTCTCCCATGAAGCTTTTCGAGTATCTGGCTGCGGGCAAGGCCGTGGTGGCCCCGGATCAGGACAACATTCGCGAGGTGGTGCGCCACGGAAAAGATGCCCTGCTTTTCGCTCCCGGCGATTGGGACGACTTCGCCGGACAGGTCCGCTCCCTCGTGCGCGATCCGGCCTTACGCCAGCGATTGGGCCAGGCCGCCCGCCGGTCCATGGTCGAAAACCGGCGGACGTGGACGGACAACGCGGCCCGGGTCGTGGCTTTGCTCGGCAAGCCGTTCCCGAGCCGCGGGCGGCCACCCCGACCATAAGGGGCAAAGACGCAGCCGTCGTTTTACCGGACGACCTGGGCTTCCCGCTCAAGGGGGGCGGCGATTTCGCGCATGCCGGCGACGGTCTTGGCCAGGCCCTCTTTGATCGAAATGCCCGGAATCCAGCCCGTGTCGCGCAGAAGCTTCGAATTATCGGCCACGGAGTAACGGATGTCGCCCTGACGCGCCTCGGCGTAGATGGGTTTGTTGGTTCGCTTGGCCATGCGTACGGTCAACCTGGCCAACATGTTGATGCTGACCCCGCAACCGGTGCCTACGTTGTACACCCCGGAAAGCGGCCACCCCCTCATGAAGCCCGCGGCCGTCGTCAAGGCCCGCAGGGCGTCCTCCAGAAAAAGAAAATCCCGTAGTTGCATGCCGTCCCCATGGATGATCGGGGGAAGTCCCGCTTGGGTCCTTTCCAGAAACTTGCGCACCACGCCGTCGTAGGGCCCTGCCTTGGCGCGGGTGGGGCCGTAGATGTTGAAAAAACGCAGGGAACACCCGTATCCCGATTGGTCGATGGCCTGCGACACCAGATACTTGGACAATCCGTAGGGGCTTATGGGATCGCCGGCGTCCGCTTCGAAAACCGGTCTGAGGAGGGGACTGCCGTATTCGGCGGCGGAACCAGCGAAGACGAAGGTCCGGCATTCGTACTGTATGGCCTTGGAATGCAGGAAGCTGGATGCCTCATGATTGACCTTCATGGTCTGCGCGACATGGTCCATGGAATAGGGCACGCTGATAATGGCCGCCAGATGAAATATGGCAGATATTGGAGAATGTTTTTTAATGAGTTGTTCCATGAACAATGTATTTGTTATGGATTTGTTGTGAAATAGAAAGGCCGGATCGCCGATGAAGTCGGTCATGTTGTCTAACGATCCTGAGAAAAGATTGTCGACGCCGATGACGATGCACCCCATCCGAAGTAACCTCTTCGTCAAGTTTGAGCCGACATTTCCTGCGCATCCTGTCACGATACATATTGGCTTGGTTGAGCAGGTCATGAGCTGGCTACCTCGTATGTTGTATGGTTGGTATGGAGCTGTGGCTTGGTCGCCGTGATAAATGTTGAGGATATGCATAATATTGTATGGAACTCGCCAAATTATATAGTTATATTGGTGCGTTGCGATGAGCGTGCGGTTCGCGTTCAACTGTTGCCGCGTTGGTTCGATGTTCGGGGTTGATGTTTCGGATTCCGCTAGAGCAAGCGCCGTGCCTCTGGGGATGGCGCTTAGTATGGTGGAATAATAAACAAAAAAATCGGCGTGTGCCGGGGAGGCGAATTTTGAGGGCCAGAACCGACAGTCTTTGTCGGGATTGCTTACAGAGCGTGCCGAAGGACGAGGTCTCAGGAAACGTGCCGCGGCCAGAGAAGTGCGCGGGGGATGGGCCAGGGTCGCGGCCGATCCGGGTCGCATCGAAAATAGATCGTGTTTGAAGTCTGTTGGAGGAGAAAGACTTTCCCAAAACGATGGGGACTGTGGCCGTCGAGGTTTGCCGACCGGCAGGGCGATGGAGGGCGGCCCGTTGGCCCGGGAGGGTTGGCCCGCATACGCCCGGCGTATGCTCCCGCAGGCGGCGGGGAGGGTCGACGAAGCCGCCGGACGGACGGGAAAAAACAATCGGCGCAAGTCGCGGATTAGGTAGCAGCCCCCATCGCGGGGAATGTTTCGGCGGCGTAGAGAAGCAAAAGGCAAGGGAAGTTATCGGCGGCAGAGTTCTTGTGACCGGAGAACGATGATGCTGCGTGAAGGCACGCTACGATCCACAGGCGATACGCCGACCGTGCATCCTGGCGGAGCGCGGGAAATCCTCGTGTTGTGCCATCGCATTCCCTATCCCCCCCACAAAGGGGATAAGATCAGGTCCTTTCATCTGGTGCGCCATCTGGCCGAACGGGGGTGGCGCATCCATCTCGGCATGTTGGCGGACGACCCGGGCGACCTGATCCACCGCGAGGCGTTGCGGCCTTACTGCGCAAGCCTGGCGGTGCAGCGGATGCCCTGGTGGCGCAGACTGCGATCCCCCTTGGGGGCGATCAGGGGAACGTCGTTTTCCGTGGAATGCTTCCGCGACGGCTCCTTGCAGGACTATGTGGATACGGTCCTGGCTTCGCGGCCAATCGAAGCCGCCCTGGCGGTCAGCGCGCCCATGGCCGAATACCTGCGCGCGACGCCGGGACCTTTGCCGCCGAGGATGCTCCTGGATTTGGTGGATGTGGATTCCGAGAAGTGGCGCGCCTACGCCGGCCGCACCGCCTGGCCGCTCAACCGCGTGTACGCCCTGGAAGCACGGCTTCTTGGCCGGTACGAGCGCCTGGTTTCCGAAATGTTTCAGATCACGCTTCTGGTCACCGAGGCCGAGTCGTCGCTTTTCCGCCGGATCGGCGGCGCGAAGGACAAGGTCCGCACCCTCTCCAACGGCGTCGATCTGGAGTATTTTGTCCCGCCCGATCCCGCCGCACGCGTCCGAGGGCGGACGGTCTTTTGCGGGGCCATGGATTACCGGCCCAACATCGACGCCATGGTCTGGTTCGCCACCGCCGTTCTGCCGCGTCTGCGCCGACGCCTGCCGGAAACCACCCTGACGATCGTGGGGGCCAACCCGACCCCCCCGGTGCGCGCGTTGGCCGCACTGCCCGGGGTGCGCGTGACGGGCGGCGTGGGCGATGTGCGCCCCTATGTCGCCGAGGCGGCCTTGTCCGTGGCCCCCATGCGTCTGGCCCGGGGGGTGCAAAACAAGGTCTTGGAAGCCATGGCCATGGGCAAGGCGGTGTTGGCCACGCCGCAGGCCTTTGAGGGGATCGAGGCCGTCGCCGGTCAGGACCTGGCCGTGGCCCCGGACGACCCCGAGGCCTTCGCCGCAGCCGCCCTGAAACTGCTGCTGTCCCCGGAAGCTGCGGCGAGCATGGGCGCGTGCGCCAGACGGCGCGTGGAGCAAGGCTACAGCTGGTCAGCGCGATTGGCGCCGCTCGAAAACATGTTGGGGTAGCCAGGGATGCGCGTACTTGTCGTCGACGATGCAAAGCGGGAAGCCTGGGACGCGTTCGTGGCCGGCCACCCCAAGGCGACCCCGTTTCACCGCTGGGCCTGGATGGACGCCATCCGCCGCGCCTACGGCTTTGCCCCCACGCCGCTCGCGGCCTGGCGCGACGGCCAGGTGGCCGGTGTGCTGCCCCTTGTGCGCATGCGCCTGCCCGGTCTTCGCGGCTGGCTCGTCTCCTTGCCATATTGTGATTGCTGCGGCCCCCTGGCGGAGGATGCCGCCACAAGGCAGGCCTTGGTGGACCAGGCGCTGGAACAGACCCGCCGGCAGGGCGCGGCCGGGTTGGAACTGCGCCAGTCGCGGCCCGAAGCGGGGGAATGCGCCAAAGTCCTCATCCGCATGGCGCTGCCCCAGGGCGCGCAGCAACTCATGGCTTCCTTCCGGTCCAAACTGCGCAGCCAGATCAACAAGCCCAAGCGCGACGGCCTGACGGCGGCGACCGGCGGCATGGAGCTGCTGTCGGTCTTCTACCGGGTTTTTTCCCGGAACATGCGCGATCTCGGTTCCCCGGTCCATTCCCTGGATTGGTTCAAGGCGGTGCTGCGCGGGTTCGAGGACCTGGCCCGCGTGACCGTGGTCGCCATGTCGGATGGCACTCCGGCCGCGGCCGCCATCTGGATGGTCCAGGGACGGACGGCCTTCGAACCCTGGGCTTCGTCCCTGCGGGAACACAACCGGGCCAATCCCAACATGCTCTTGTATTGGTCCATGCTGTCCCAGGCCGCGGCCGCCGGGGCGGAGGAGTTCGACATGGGCCGTTGCACGCCGGGCGTCGGGACGCACCGCTTCAAACTCCAATGGGGCGGGCGGGAGCTGGGGCTTGCCTGGGAGCGCTTCGCTCCATCCGGCCGTCGGTGGCCGCCAGCTGCAAAACGCAGCCCCGGCGTGTCGCGCCGGGCGCTTGCGGTCTGCTGGAGTCGGCTGCCCCTTGCCGTGGCCAACACTCTCGGTCCGGCGCTTCGGCGCTACATCTCCTTATGAGGAACGATGGCATGTCGCACGTGAAAGCAGCCTTGCGTCTCTGGGACTACAGGGAATTGCTGTCGACGCTGGTCTGGAAGGAAATCGTGGTCCGATACAAGCAGGCCTACCTCGGCATCGCCTGGACGGTGCTCAAACCCGTCATGCTCATGCTGGTGTTCACCCTCATGCGCAGTTTTATCGGCATCGACAGCGGTTCGATCCCGTACCCGGTGCTGACCTTCACCGCCTTGATCCCCTGGGTGTTCTTCCAGGAGGGCGTGGCTTTGGGGGTGAACAGCATCGTGCTCAACGCCGGGTTGGTAAAAAAGATCTATTTTCCCCGCGAAGTGTTCCCCCTGGTGTCCGTCCTGACCAAGATGGTGGAATTTTGCGTGGATTTCGCGGTGCTTTTGGGGCTGATGGCCTGGTATGGACTTTCGCTTACCACCCAGGCCGCCTGGCTGCCGCTTTTGCTGGCCTATCTGGTCCTGACGACCCTGGCCGTGAACCTTGCCGGCGCGGCCCTCAACGTCTTTTACCGCGACGTGTCCCAGTTCCTGCCGGTGGCCATATCCCTGGTGATGTACGCCTCGCCCATCATTTATCCCCTGTCCCTGGTCAAACGGGTGCTTTTGGTCTCGCAAGCCGCCGGAGTCCATTCCGATCTGCTCTATTTCCTTTACACCCTAAACCCCCTGGTGGGCATTGTGGACGCCTTCCAGAGCGTGTTGCTGCGCAACCAACCGCCGGATTTTTCCGTGATATGGCCAGGAGCCCTGTTCGTGGCGATGCTGTTGCCGGCCAGCTACGAATATTTCAAACGCGCGGAGCATTCTTTCGCGGATGTCATCTAGTGTCGCCTCTGCAATCCCCTTGCGCGACACGAACAAATCCGAGGAGCGGCAATCAGCCATGACCGCCATTGAAGTCGTCGCCATGACGAAGGAATTCCAATTGGGGCAGATCGTGACCCTCAAGCAGAGCGTAAGCAACGTGTTGCGCACGGTCACAGGGCGGACCCCGGAAAAGCCGGAGCGGTTCAAAGCGCTGGATAACATCGATTTTTCCGTCCAATCCGGTGAGGTCGTCGGGATCATCGGCTCCAACGGCGCGGGCAAATCCACCCTGCTCAAGATCCTCTCGGGCATTACCGCGCCGAGCGCGGGCGCCGTCCGGGTACGGGGACGGGTGGCTCCGCTCATCGAGGTGGGAGCCGGATTGCATCATGAACTGACCGGCCGGGAGAACATCTACCTCAACGCCTCCATTCTCGGCGTCCCCCGGCGGAAAATCGAAAAACTGGTGGACCCCATTCTGGAGTTCTCGGAGATCAGGCCCTTCGAGGATACGCCGGTGAAGAAATACAGTTCGGGGATGAAGGTCCGGTTGGGCTTCGCCATCGCCACGAACATCGAGGCCGACATCCTCATCGTCGACGAGGTGCTGGCCGTGGGGGACATCGCCTTCCAGCGAAAATGCTTCGATAAGATGGAAGACCTCATCCTCAACCAGAAAAAGACCGTGTTGCTTGTCAGTCACAATATCCGCCAGGTGCAGCGCATCTGCACCAGGGTCCTGCTTTTCGAGTACGGCAAGATCGTCGCCGATGGGCCGACACAGGAAGTATGCCAGACGTTTTTCGAACAAAGCGACAGGATCATTTACGATCGGGCTTCTCCTGTCTGGGGCGATTTCGAGTCTTCGGACGGCTTCGAGTTGCTGTCGCTGTCGATGACCACGCCCGATGGCCAGCCGTTGCGGCGGGTGCACGCCAACGAACCTGTGGAAATCCGCATCCTGTACCGAAACGGCAATCCCCTGGTGCGGCCGAAATTCGGCATCGGCGTGCATACCTCCGATTTCCTTTACCTGACCACCTACGACAGCCGTGACGAGATCTGGATAGACGAGGTCGGCCCCGGCGAACACGAGGCGGTCTGCCGTATTTCCCGGATTCCCTTTACGCCGGGCATCTACTCCCTGCGCCTGGGCGTCAGCGGCGGCGGGGTGGAGAAGCGCATTTTCTACGGCGAGAACCTGCTGAATTTCCAGGTGCAAGGCGATGAGCGCCACCGCAATGTGTCCGGTTCGGAGGGGCTGGTCCTGCTCGACGCGACCTGGCGGCAGCTGGCCTGAGGCGGGGATGGCGATGGATGTAAAATCTCTGACCGAGGCCCTGGCCTGGAGGCTCGAACTCTTCTGGGACAGGCTGGAGCGGTTGCGCACGGCCCTGGTGGTCGTCAACTACCACCGCCTCTACGCCCGGGCTCCGGACACCCCCTTTGATCCGACGGTGTACGGGGGCATCTCCCTCGACTATTTCCGCCGGCAGCTTCGCTGGCTCAGGGACAACGCCCGGATCCTTTCCGAGGAGGAGCTCCTCGACTGCCTCGCGCGGCGGCGCGCCTTCCCCAGGCGCGCCGTGGCGCTCACCTTCGACGACGGCTACCGGGACAACTACGACCTGGCTTTTCCCGCGCTGCGGGAGCGGGGGATGCCGGCCTTTTTTTTCATCCCCACCGGGCCCCTGCTGGATCGGAGATTGGGCTGGTGGGACATCGTGGCCTATCTGGTCCGGCGCAGCCCCGTGCCGGTTCTGGAGCTGGAGGGGGTGCGCCACCGCCTCGACGGGCCATCCGCCAGGCAGGCCTGCATCAACATCCTCCAGGAACGCTACAAGACCTTGCCCGAGGCGAAGACCCGGCATCTGACGGCCTCTTTGGCCGAGAAGCTGGAAACGGCCTTCCCGCCGGCCGCGCTGCAGGACGCCGAACTCATGACCGTGGAGCACCTGCGGGAAATGACAGGGGCCGGCATGGCCGTCGGCGCGCATACCCATAGCCATCGTGTGCTCGCCACCCTGGCGCCGCAGGAGCAACGGCGCGAACTCGTTGAGGGCAAACGCCTCCTGGAGGAGCAGCTGGGGAGGCCGGTCCGTTCCCTGGCCTATCCCGTGGGACGGCGCGACAGTTTCGGCGAGGAGACCAAGCGGATGGCCCGGGAAGCGGGCTACTCCATGGCCTTTTCCCTGTATTCGGGATGCAACCGCCCAGGCTCCCTGGATCCCATGGATATACGGCGCAGCGCCAAGCGCAGGCCCTTCGACGCGTTCACGGCCAGCATCCTGTATCCGGGGCGCGTCTTGAGGGCGGCGCGATGAACGCGGGCACGCGCGGTCGACCGCGACTGGGATATCTGCTGCGCACCTTTCCGGTGCTTTCGCAGACATTCGTGAGCGGGGAGATTCGCGCCGTGTCGGCGCTGACCGGGCATGCGCCGGTGGTGGCGGCCCTTTGCCGCCCCGGGCCGGGCCAGGGCGGCGGATGGAAGCCGGATGCCGGCGACGCCTTGCTGTACTGGCGCGATGTCGACAAGAGGCGGCTGCCGGAACTGGCCCTGGAACACCTCCGGCTTCTGGCCGACGCTCCGGGAAGGGCGCTCGGGTGTCTGCTGCGGCCGGGACCGCAGCCGCTTTCAGCGACGGACCGCATCAAGGCCCCGGCCCTGGCGGCCTTTTTCACCCGGCATGGGGTGACCCATATCCACAGCCATTTCGGCTGGGAACAAGCGGAGATGCTGGCTTACGTGCGCCGGCTGACCGGAGTTCCCTTCAGCCTGACCGTCCACGCCGCGGACATTTTCGTGGAGCCGGACAAGCTGGCCTCCAGGCTGTCCGAAGCGGCCTTCGTCGCCACCATCAGCCGCTATAACAAAAAAATGCTGGTGGAGCGCCTGGGCCTGCCCCGGGAAAAAGTCCACGTGGTGCATTGCGGCGTGGATCTGGCGGCCTTGCCGGTCTGTCCCGCGCCCCGGGGCGCGGTGTCCAGACTCGTGTCCATCGGCCGCATGGTGCCGAAAAAGGGTTTTGACGTGCTGTTGGGGGCGTTGGCCTTGCTGCGCGGCGAAGGCATCGCTTTCGAGGCGGAATTGGTGGGCGACGGGCCGTTGCGCCCGGAACTCACCCGATTGGCTGCGGCGTTGGAACTGACCGGGGCGGTGCGCTTCACCGGCGCCCTGGAACCCGAAGCAGCCATGGCCAGGCTGCGGCGGGCCCATGTCTTCGTCCTGGCCTGCCGCCAGGGTCCGGATGGGGACAAAGACGGCATCCCCGTGTCCCTCATGGAGGCCATGGCCCTGGGACGGCCCGTGGTTTCCACCCGGTTAAGCGGAATCCCGGAGTTGTTGGACGAGGGATGCGGCCTGCTGGCGAAGCCCGATGATCCGGTCTCCCTGGCCGAGAAAATCCTCCTGATACTCCGGGACGGGGACCTGGCCGCGCGTCTGGCCCTGGCCGGACGGGAACGGGTGGAGCGGGAGTTCACCCTGGAAGGGCAGGCCCGGCGGATTGTGGCCCTGGCCGGCGGCTGGCGGGCGGAGGGGCGGACATGAGGATTCTCGTCTGCTGCGCCGATTGGGGCATCCCCCTGGGGGGAAGCGCGGGGTCTTCGGTGCATCTGCGTTGCCTGGCCAAGGCCCTGGCCGGGTTGGGGCACGAGGTGCGGCTGGTGGTCAGCAACGCCGGCGGAGCCGCGAAGCTGTCCATGCCCGTGGAAGTCGTTGCCGAGGAGCGGATCTGGCCAGCCGTGCACGCGCTCATCGAGCGCGTCCGGGGCCGGGCAGGGGAAGCCGCTGTCTCGACGGTAGCGGCTTCGGCGGCCGCAGGCCCGGCCGCGGCCGATGCGGCCAGCCAAGGGGCCCGGAACGTCTCCCGCCGCCCCGCCTCCGGGGGGTCCTGGAAATCGCGCCTCTACTACGAGACGTTGCCGCAGCTTGCGGACCAGGCCCAGGAGTGCCTGTTTCACCCCATTCGGTTCGGCCGGGCCGTATCCCGGATCATGGCTTGTTTCCAGCCTGACGCCGTGTACGAGCGCTACGCCCTGTGCCAGGCGGGTGCGTCGCGGGCGGTGCGCGCGGCCGGGGGGGGCAGGGTGCCGCATGTCCTGGAGGTCAACGCCTCGTTGGCCGACGAGCGGTTCGGCCCGGCGGCGTCCGCCCGGGCCCTGGGCTGGTGGTCCGCCAGGGAGGAGGGGCGTTTGTGGCGCAGGGCCGACCGGGTCGTATGCGTTTCCGAGAAGCTGGGTCAACAGGCCGTTTCCCTTGGGGCCGATCCGGCCCGCGTTCGGGTGATGCCAAACGGCGTGGACTTGGAGGCGTTTCGTCCGGATCGGCCCAAGGGGAGGCTTCGCCGGCTGCTCGGCGTGGATGGGCGGACGATTTTGATCGGCTGGCTCGGGGCGCTTTCCCCGGGCAGGGGCGGCGAGGAGTTTCTCCGCGTGCTGGCCCAGGCGTTGCCCCTTTGCGCCGGGGCGGCGGGTGTCGTCATCGGCGGCGGTCCCCTGGAGGCGGCCTGTCGTCGTCTGGCCGGGGCGCTTGGCATCGCCGAGCGGGTGCGTTTCGTCGGCCCGGTGGATCACGACCGGATTCCGGACCTGCTCGTGGACGTGGATATCGCCGTGTCCTGCTATCCGGGACGCAAGGATTTTTACTTCTCGCCCATGAAGGTGGCCGAGTATCTGGCCTGCGGCCTGCCCGTGGTTTCCGGGCGGACCGGAAGCGGCCGCGAGGCGGTCGCCGACGGCGTGAACGGTCTGCTGGTGGATCCGGGCGTGGCCGGGGCCTGGGGGCATGCCCTGGCGAGGCTTTGCCGCGATCCGGACCTGCGGGCGCGCCTTGGCCGTGCGGCCAGGCAGTCCGCTCTCGCCGGCCCCACCTGGATCGGCAACGCCAGAGTGGTGGAGCAGGAAATCATGCGCTGCCGGGATGAACTCGCGCAGGTGGGGAGGAGGGCATGTCCATGATGGAGCGCTACGTCGCCGTGCTGCCGCAGGCCGGGGATCGGGCAAACGGGCGGGGACCGTCCTTGACGGACCGCCTGAAGGGGCTTTGCGGGCGGAAACGGCTCGTCTTCCCGGCCCTTGGCGCGGACCCGGCCCGGTTGGCCGGGGTATTGTTCGAAAGCGGCGGCGCGCCGGGACGGATCACCGTGAACGGCCGGCCGGCAGACGTGCGCTGGCGTCGGGGAAGGCGTCTGCTTTTGGGGCCGGAACCGTTTTGCCGCGACGAAAACCTTTTGTCCGTCAGCCGGGGAGCCGGCGACGTCGTGCTTTTCCCGGTGGTGGAAGCGCTGGCGGACATCGGGAAGGCGGGCCTTGCGCCGGGATGGCCCTGGCGTCTGCAAACCCTGGATGGCGCGGATTTGGGGCCGGCCTCGGTCCCCGCTCCCGCGCGCGTGCCGGCCGGCGACGTCCTTTCGGGCCTTGCCCGGGGACTTTTGGCCATGATCGCCGAAAACGGGGATGTCTGGTCCTTTTATGACCTGACCGAGAAGACGTTGCGGCTGGCCGGTTGGCGCTGGGACACGGGGATCGTGCTGGAAGCCCTGTCGGCCGCCGCCAGCCGCAGGATCGTCCCGGGCCTCGATGCCGCGGCCCGGGCGGTGGGGGATCGATTGCTGGCCACGCGGCTGACCCATCCGAACTGCCTGGGCGGCTTTCCGGAATGGACGGACCCGCGCTATCGCGAATCGCCGCATGGGGTCAGCCAATGGGTTGTCCCGTTCAATGCCGCCTTCATCGCCTCCGGCCTGAAGCGGCTGGGCAAATACACCGGCGTGCCCGTCTATACGCTGGCCGCCAGGGACGCCCTCCTGCTGGCGGCCTCCTCGGGGCTTACGCCATCGGGCGGGATTTCCGGCTATTACTTCGAGCAGTCCCAGACCTGGCGGTATCTGGGCCAGATAAACGATTCAGGCATCCTGGGCCGCGGCCTGGCCCTGTTTCCCGGGGAATCCTGGTCGGCCGAGGCGTCCTTTCGCGCGGCCGGGTATATCCTCAAGAAGGCGGCCCGCCCCGATGGGCATATCGGCCGGGCCTGGTGGGATCCGGTCGGCGCCTGCAAATCCGGGGACCCTCTTTTTCCGGAGTGGAAAAGCCATCCCCGGCGGGTGGTGCCAAAGGTTTTTCTGCGCGGCCAGGCCTGGGTCCTCATGGGCCTGGCCGGCGCTTTGCGTCTCGGGGCCCCGGGCCTGATCGAACGGGGGGCGCGGCGGCTCGCCGACTTCATCGTCGCCTCGCAGCAGGCCGACGGATCCTGGTTGTACAGCCAGGGACAGCCCGCACTCGGGGCCTGCGCCAAAACGACCGCCGCCCTGGCCCTGGCCCTGGTCGAATGGTCCCGGGCAACGCGGGACACACGGCCCCTGCCGGCGGTGGCCAGGGCGCTTTGCTACCTGGACGCCTGCCGGCGGCCGTCGGATGTCCCGCCCGAATTGGCCGGACTTGCCGTGGACGCCTCGAGCGAAGGCTGCATCATCTATTTTCGGGACCGGCCCGTGGTGTGCGCCTACACGGCCGCCCTGGAGTTGCTGGCCCGCTTGGCCGTGGAGGAGGGGACATGAGAATCCTCCATGCTTGCAAGCATTTCTATCCCCGGGTCACGGGTGTGACCAGCCATGTGGAGCATCTTTCCCGGGAGCAGGCGTTGTCGGGCCATCATGTGGCCGTGGCCACCTGGAACGAGGACGGCCAGGGACATTCTCCCGAGGGGTTGACGGTCCTGCGGGCCGATCCCGGGGCTCAGGACCAATTGATCGGGCTCATGGAGGCCTTTGATCCCGACGTCATCCACGCCCACTCGATCTGGGACGTGTCCCACGCCGCCGCCCGCGCCGCCCGGCGCTTGGGGCGGGCCTACGTGATCACCACCCATGGCACGTGCCATCTCCTGGCGGCCGCCCACGCCGCCGCGTCCCTGAGGCAAAGGCTGCATTGGAATGTGTGGCGTCGGCGCGTGTATTGGCTCGACCTGTTGCGGGGCGCCGACGTGGTCATCGCCCTCAATGCCCTCGAGGAAACCCATGCGCTGACGGCCGGGGTCGCCATCGATCGGATCCTGCGCATCCCCAATGCCGTGGACGCGGAGCTTTTCCACCCCCCGCGCGGCGGAGAGGACTGGCGCAGGAATGCCGACGCGCAGTGGTTCACGGTGCTGTTCGTCGGATCCATGGAGGAGCATAAGGGGATTTTCGACGTCCTCGAAGCGGCCGCGGCCCTGCGGACATGCGTTCCGTTCGCGCGTTGGCTGCTTTGCGGCGACGGCCCCGACCTGGAACGTGCCTTTCTGACGGCGGACGCCAGCGGCGTGACGGATGTCGTCGTTTTCCTGGGCAGGGTGGAGCGGGCCAGGATCCCGGAGCTGTACCAGCTTGCCGATGCGGTGGTGGCGCCTTCGCACATGGAGGCCTTTTCCACGGTGCTGCTGGAAGGCATGGCCAGCGGCCTGCCGTGCGTTGGCACCAACGTGGGCGGCACGCCCTGCATCATCGACCATGACGAGACCGGGTTCCTCATCGCCCGGGGCGACTCCCGGGCTTTGGCGGACAAGGTCGGCTGGCTGGCGCGCCATCCCCGGAAGGCTGCGGCCATGGGGCAGGCCGGACGGGAGAAGGTCAGACGCAATTTCACCTGGCCCCAGGTGGCCGCCCGCATCGAAGGGGCCTACCGCTTGGCCCTGGGCCTCCTGCTGTGCTGCCTGATCCTTTGCCGATCGGCCCTGGCCGCCGATGTCGCGGCGGTGGACATGTTGACCATGCTCGATCCGCTGACCGGCCACGACATGGACGTCCCGGCCAGGGCGTGGCGGCAGGCCAATCCCGTCTGGAACGGGTCGGCGATAACGCTGCGCCTTGCCCGGGGGGAGACGGGGGCCTTTCAACTGGTGCTGTTGCCCGAGGCCGGGGAGCGCCTGGAGGGCATCCGCATCGTGGTGGAATTGTCCGAACAGGTTCCCTGGACGGCCTACCGCGCCTGGCATATCTGGAACGTTCCCGAGGTGGCCGTGCCCATGGGGGACGACAAGCCTTCCTTCGATATTCCGAGCCGGCTGCCCGTCGAGCGCCCCCCCACCGCCGCGTTTCGGGCCTTCCCTATCGTCGTCGAGCTGTCCGCGCCCCGGGGGCTCGAGTGCGACCGGGTGCACGGCCAGGTCCGCGTCACCTGGAAGGGCGGCGGTGCGACCCTGCCGTTGGCGCTGACGGTGCTGCCCCTGACCTTGCCGGTGCACCCAGCCTTCCTCGTGGAGATGAATTCCTACGGCGACTACCTGCGGTTGCTGCCGGCCGATCGGGAAACATTCTTGTCCATCCACCGGCTGTTCCGGCATTTCCGCTGCACCTTCACCCTGGTTCCCTACCGGCAGGCCGGCGACCCGGTCCTGGACTTTCTGACCCCGACCCTGGCGGCGGACGGGAGCCCGGATTTCACGGCCTTCGATGCCGCTTTGGCGGGTCTTTTTACCGGCGCGGCCTTTCCGGACGGTCAGCCGCTTTCCCATTTTCTCCTGCCTTTCCAGGCGCAGTGGCCCGTTCCCCTGAAGATGAACGCTTCGCGCTTCGCGGCGCGAAACGTCGAGTTGCGACAGGCCGTTGCCAGGCATATCGCGATCAAGGACTGGCGGGCCACCCGGTTTCAGGAATTTCACAACGAAAACCCGGAACATGGAGCCAAGGTGCCCTGGCGGCTGGACGAGCCGGTCACGCAACGGGATTTGGCCGGTCACGACCGCTTCCTGGGCTTTCTCGGCCTGGCCTGCGGGGCCGGCGACGGGGCCTGCCCCCTGCACTATCGCATCGATATATCCGACTGGCGTCCTCTTCGCAGGTGGCTGCAACGGCTGGCCGTCAAGGGGGCGAGGGATTGGTCCGTATCGGCCGATCCCGCCTTTCTGGACAAGGAAGCCGTGCGTTTTTTCCGTGAATCGGGCGGAGACTGGCTGTTGGCCTACGGCGAACTGCCGGGATTCCGGAGCAAGGACCGGCCCACGCCCTGGGTGCGCTTCCCGGTGTTCCTGGCGCGATTTTCCACCTTGGGCTTGGACGGCTTCGCGCAATGGCAGGTGGACTGTTGGCGGGACAAATCACTCGAAGGCATTCCCGATGCGGCCGTCCCTCTGTTGTATTCAAATGCCGCCGGAGCCCGGGATCTGATCTGGCCCGGGGCGTACCTGGGACTTGACGGCCCCTTGCCCTCCTTGCGGCTTTTCGCCCTTCGTGAGGGCCTCAACCTGATCGATTACGCGTCCTTGGCGCGGAAATGCCGGCCGGAGATGGCCCGTGTCCTCTGCAGCGCGCTTGCCGGCGTGTCCGACGCCGCGTCGGCCTATGCCCTCAAATCGAGGCTCGCCGCAGTGGCGTCGGGAAGGTGCGGCGAATGAACGCGGCGATGAAACGGGTTGTGGCCAGAAGCTGTCAGGGGCTTGGCGTCGACAGGATTCTGCGGCGGTTGTCGCCGGGCCGGTTCGTGGTGTTGATGTTTCACCGGGTCGTGTCCGCGGCCAGGTTGAAGACCAGCGCCAATGCCTCCCTGATGGTAGCGGAAGGGACTTTTCGCCGGATGGCCGAGACCCTGGCCCGGCGAAGCCATTGCCTTCCTCTGCGCCAGGCCCTCTCCCTGGCCGCAACCGGGGCCAGATACGCCAAGCCCGTGGTGGCGCTCACCTTCGACGACGGATACGGCGATTTCTTCGAGGCGGGTTTTCCCGTTCTCCGCGCGTTCGGCCTTCCGTCGACCATGTTTCTCGCCACGGGTTTTCTCGATCATCCGGATCGTTTTTTTTGGTGGGATGCCGTGGAAGACTTTTTCGCCGGCCCCCGGGACCTGGAGAGGTTTGCCGGCGCGTCACTGCCAGAGGCGTTTTGGCGGGAGCTCTCGGCGGTGTCGCAGACTCCTTCCCTGGCCAGCACCGCGGCGTTCATCAGAGGCCCGCTTCGCCGCCTCGATCCGCGCGCACGCTCGCGCTTCCTGAGGATGCTTCCGGTCCGGGCGGACAGACGGCCGGCCATGCTGTCCTGGGAGCAGGTCCGGGCCATGGCCGCCTCGGGCCTGGTCGATTTCGCCGCGCACGGCGTCACCCATCCCCTTTTGGACGAGATGGAGCCCGGGAGCGCTTTGGAAGAAGTGGCGGCGTCGAAGCGGCGCATCGAGGAGGAGACGGGGCGGCCTGTGACCTCCTTCGCCTATCCTGCCGGGCGCATCCCCTCGTATTACAGGGAAATGCTGGCGCAAGCGGGCATCGATCTGGCCGTGTCCACCCGATTCGGGCCCAATGACGCCCGAAGCGACCCCTTGCTGCTGCGACGGGTGGACGCGCGCTTTTGCTGCCCGGACGAGGTCTTTGATCCTGCGTACTTCATGGCGGTTTGTTCCGGCTGCCTCGACTGGCTTCACGTCCTTCGGGAGGCGAGACATGCCTTGGTCGGTTGATGCCCTGGAGGGACTGCAAAGCGGCGGGGCCGTCTCGGACGCGGCCTCCTGGCTGCGGGCCTGCGCGGAAACCGACGCCGGCGAAACGGTGGTGCTGCGGCAGGGTCGCGTGCTTTTGCCGCTGCACTGGCGGCGGCGGCATGGCCTTGTGGTGGTGGAGGCCCTGGGGCAGGAGCACCGGTCCGTGGCCGGGCCGCTCGGCGTCGGGGAAGAGGGCATGCCGGCCCTGCGGCCCGAGGATCTTCCGCACAAGGCCGACCTCGCCGATTTCCGGCGCTTCCCCGCGGCCTATGCCGACAGTCTGTTTCCCTCGTGCGCCTCCCGGTTGGCGCGCGTCGACATCGAGCGCTTCAAACGGACGCTGGCCGCCGACGAGGAGGCGTTTCTCGCCACCCTTTCCAAAGGGGCGCGCAAGGATCTGCACTACGCGATGCGACGGGTGGAGCGGGTGTTCGGAAAGGACGCGGCGCGCCACGAAGCCGTGATCCTCCAGGCGGCCAACTGGGAGGCGACCTGGGAAAAGGCGGCCGGACTGGCGCGACGCAGCTGGCAGGGAAGAGCCGGGGTATCCGTTTTCACAAGCGGGAAAAGGGAACGCTTTTTAGAGAAATTGATGCAAAACGGCATGATGGTGAAAATGCATTTCTATCGTTGCGGAGACGTTCTGACCGCGGTCGCCATAACGATGGAGACAAACTGTGAAATATTGATTTACGCCCACGAATACCACTGTGCTTATGCAAAGTATCGACCGGGGCATATCCTCAATTTCCACGTCATCGCCGAGGCCCTGTCCCAGGGTATCCCCATCCTTGATTTCGGGGTTGGGGCCACGCGGCATAAATACGAATGGCAGTGCGTTCCGCAGACGTTGTGGAGAGTGCTCGTGCCGTTGAACTGGAAGGGGCGGCTGGCCTTGGCCTATCAACGAGCGCGCTGGGCCTGTGGGGGATTGCGCGACCGGGCGGCGAAGACATGATGGCCACCGCATCCGACAACCCCGTCCCGCGACGGCTTTCCCGCGAGGGGGAGGCCGGGGTCTTGCCCGAAGTCGACGGGCTTCGCCTGGCGCATTTGATTCTCGACATGGGGTTTGGCGGCGCGGAACGGTTGGCCCAGGACGTCGCCATCGCCCTGCAAGAGCGGGGCGCGCGGTGCCATGTCGTCTGTTTCGACGCCATTTCCGGCAATACGGCCCCCCTGGCGCGCCATGGAATTCCGGTCGAACTCATTCAAAGGAAGCAGATCGCCTTCGACAGCCGGGCCTGTTTGCGCCTGCTGCGGCGTTTGAAGGCCCTTGGCGTGCAGCTCCTCCATGCCCACGACCTGTCCAGCCTGTCCTATGCCGTGGCCGCGGGGCTGCTCTTGGGCATTCCCGTGGTCATGACCGAGCACAGCCGCCACTATATCGAGGCGCGCCGGATCAGGCGGCTGGAGAAACGCCTGCTTTGCCTGGGGGTGCGCCGATTGGTCGCGGTCTCGCCGGAACTGGCCCGGGCGAGCGTCGAGCGGGACCATGTCGCGCCTGGCAAGGTCGCGGTGATCGAGAACGGCGTGGACGTGGAACGCTACGCCCGGGCGCAGGGCCGCGCTTTTCGCGAGGAGCTCGCCCTGGGGCCCGGCGAGGCCCTGGTGGGCATGGTCGGCCGGCTGGAGGCGATCAAGGGGCCCGACGTGTTGTTGGAGGCGTTCACCGCCCTGGCCGGGCGCTTTCCCGGGGCCAGGCTGGCATATGTCGGCGAAGGGGGGCTGGGGGAGGCGCTTCGCGCCCGAAGCCAGGCTCTGGGGTTGGCCGCGCGGGTGCGCTTTCTGGGGAGCCGCTCGGACATCCCCCAGGTCATGTCCGGCCTGGACATCCTCGTCCTGCCGTCCCTTTCCGAGGGGCTGCCCCTTGCCCTGCTGGAAGGCATGGCCGCGGGCCGGGCCGTGGTGGCCACGGCGGTGGGGCGGGTCCCGGGCATCGTGCGGCCTGCCTGGGAGGGCGAAAACGGAAGGCTCGTGCCCCCCGGCGATGTCCGGGCCCTCGCCCGGACCCTCATGACCCTGCTCGGGGATGCGCCGTTGCGGGCGAGGCTTGGGCGGGCAGCCCAGGATTTTGTCGCCAGGCGCTACCGCCTGCAGGATACGTTTCGAAACTACCAGACGGTCTACGCCCAGGCCTTGGCCGGGAGAACCTGAACATGCCTGCGCCGCCTCCGCCCGATCCCCGCGAACTGGCGCGTTCCGCGTTGGATTGGCTGCGCCGTCTCCAGGTCCGGGAGGACGGCTATGACCAGGGCGGCATTGCCGATCCCCTGGACGGGCGGGTGGCCGGGGAGCACTACGCCACCACGCATTTCGCCTGGTGCTGCGCCCTCCAGCACCAGGCCCGGCCGGACGGGGAGTTGCTCGAGGCGGCCCTGAGCGCCATGGCCTTCCACCTGCGCACTTCCCCGGACGAGTACGCGCCGGGGACATGGTCCTACCACTGGGATTTCAACAACCTGGCCTCCGTGGAGACATACTTGCTGTTGCGCGGGGAGGCGCCGGGCGCCTTGGGCGAGGCGTGGCTTGCGAGCCTGCGCGGTTGGAAGACCAATGTCCACTGGGCGGTGAACTGGGTGGCCATGCGGGCCTTGGCCCATTTCAGGCGGTTCGGGTTGTTCGGCGACGACTCGGATCGCCTCGCGGCGGGCGAGTGGCTGGCCTATGTGCTGGCGTCGCAACTGCCTGACGGAGGCATCGAGGACGTTCGGGGCAAGAGCCTGCCCAGCCAGTACCATGCCTACGTCGCCTGTCTGCTGCACCGCCTGTTGCCGACCCATCCCGGCGTGTCGCGGGCCGTCGTCCTGTCGGCGCGCTGGCTTCTGGCCATCACCGGCCCGGACGGCGAGAGCAACGCCCTGGGACGCGGCCAGGGGCAGGTCTTCGGCTATGCCTGCGCGGTCTACCTGTTTCGGGCCGCGGTGGGGCTGGACCCGCAGCATGCCCCCCAGTACCGCTTCGCGGCCCGGAAGACCTTGGAACGGTTGCGTCGGTTCCAGACAGGGGAAGGATGGTGGCCGCTGGTGTGCAACCGGCTTCCCGTCAAACGTCGGGCAGGCTGGTACGACTATCACCATTTGAGCGTGTACAACGCCTTCGCCGCCGTCTGGCTGACCCTCGCCGGGGCCTTGCCGATGCTGCCGGGACCGGCGGAGCCCCCCCCGTCGGGCGTCGCCTGGCTCCGGGATTCGGGCCTGCTGGCGGTGCGGCGCAAGCGGTGGTTCGCCCTCTTCGGCGCGGGCCGCGACGGGGCCGGGTACGCCACCGAGGCGGGCATCACCCCGCACGATCTCCAATGGGAAGGCCGGACGCTTTTCCGCTATCCTCTGGGGCCGGGGCCGGGGAAGTACGGAATCCTGGCCCGGGACAGCGGACAGGAGGCCAACTGCTGGTCGCCGCTCTGGAGGGTGGGGGACGGGCCCTGGCGGGCGCCGACGGGCGCGCAAGGGACCTTGGAACCGGGACCGGGGCGCAACCGCTGGAGGTTGCGCCTGTCGCGGGATGGCGCGCTGTGGCAGCGGGAACTTGTGCTGGGGCGGCGTTTCCTTGAGGCCAGGGACAGCCTGGATTTGCCGGCAAACCCTGGCGATTTGCCGGACGTGACCATCCGGACCCACAATTTCGGCTGGGCGGCCGACAGCCCGTGGCGGCTGGGACCGACGTATGCGCGGGATACCCTCGACGGCACGGTTCTGCGGCTCTGGGGCGGCGAGCCCCTGGCCGAGGCCGGGACGCTGGAAACCGCCTGGGGCGAAACCCGCGTCCTGGCGGCCACGGGAAACGGCGCGTCCGTTCGCTGCGGCTGGCGTCTGCGCCAGGGACCGGCCCCCGTCGGGGGACGGCTGCCCGGCATCGTCTGTTTGAGTTGGGACCCGTGGTCCACGCTTTGGAAACGCAAGCAACGGCTGCTCTTCGAGCTGGCCCGCAGTGGCCGGTCGCCGCGTACCCTGTACGTGGAGCCGAGCATCCCCCTGACCGGGATTCTCGAAGACGCCTGGAGCCTTGTGCGGCCGCAAGGGGAGCGCTCCCGCCGCTGTCTGCGCGGGAGGCCCGTGGATATTGGCCATGGCTTGCATCTGGCCTCTCCCTTGTGGCCTTGGCCGGGGCGACGCACCTTTCCGGGGCTGGGCCGGGCCAACCACCGGTCCTGGCTGGCCCAGCTGCGCCGCTTCGTCGACCGGGTCGGGTTCCCCGACGGCTACGTGCTGTGGCTGTACCATCCGGCCCAGCGCGACGCCTTGGACGTCCTGGGCGACGACGCGGAACTGGTGGTCTTCGATTGGACCGACGATTGGGTCCAGGCCCTGCCTGAGGAGCAGGCCGCCAGGGACGGGCGGCTCCTTGAAGACCGGCAGCGGGAAATGCTGTGCCGGGCGGATGTGGTCTTCGCCGTGTCCAAAGCCCTCGTCAAACGGGCCGAGGCCTGGTGCCCGCAAGTCCATTACCTGCCGAACGCCACGGATCCGGAGGTGTTTCGGCCCTGGGACCCGGGCCTGTCCCCCCACCCCCTGCTGGGCCGCCGGCCGGCCCTGGTCTATCTTTCCCAGATCAACGAACGCCTGGATGTGGAACTGCTCCGGGCGATCGCCCTGGCCAGGCCCCAGTGGGCCGTGATCATGGCCGGTCCGTTGGTATGCGGCGAAGCCGTGGTCGCCCCGCTGCAAGGGCTTGCCAACGTGCTATGGACCGGCCCGTTGCCGTATCAGGAGGCGGCGGCATTGGCCGCCCAGGCCGATGTCTGTCTTTTGCCCCACCGCGAGGACGCCCTGACCGGCGTGCTCGATCCCATCAAGATCTACGACTACCTGGCCACGGGACGCCCCATCGTGTCCACGGCGGTGGCCATGCACCCGGATGTGGCGCCGTTGGTGCGGGTGGCCAGCGGCCCGCGGGCCTTCATCGAGGCCGTGGAATCGGCCCTGGCCGAACCGCCTTCGGCGGCCGAACGCCGGGCCCGGGCGGCCAAGGCCCATACCTGGGCCGCCCGGGCCCGGCAAGCCGCCGACGTGCTCGAGAGGTTTTTCCCCGAGGGGGCGCCATGCGCATAGCCGTGGATGCTTCCGTGCTGCATCTGCCCGAATTGCGGGGCATCGGTTCCTATCTTTGCGAGCTTTTGGCCGCCTGGCCCGAGCCGCGGGACGAGTTCGCGCTGCTCAGTCCCGGCCCCATCCCGGAGGGGCGTCTGCGCGGCCCGGCGCAAAAGCGCGTGCTCGTTTTGCCCGAACCGCGCGGCAACCGGTTCTACACCTGGCGGTGGTGGTCGCTCCCCCGGGCCGTGCGCCGGCTTGCGCCGGATCTGCTGTGGTGCCCGGCCAATCAGGCCGTGCCCGTCGCCGGATTCCCCCAGGCCGTGACCGTCCACGACACCTTGTTGCAGGAGCGGGTGCGCCACGTCGGGCCGATCGAGCGCTTCTACCACGGCTGGCTCAGCCCCTGGTGGACGCGCCGGTACGCCGCCCGGATCATCACCGTGAGCGAATTTTCCAAGGCACGCATCCGGAAGGTCTTCGCCTGCGCTTGCGAGCGCGTCCGGGTGATCGCCAACGGGGCCACTCTGCCGGCGCGACCGTTTGCCTCGAAGGAGCAGGCCAGGGCCTACCTGCGGGCCAAGGGACTGGTGGGACGGCCGTATGTCCTGGCGTTGGGGGCGCAAAGCCCCTGGAAAAACACCGCCGGGGCCCTGCGGGCCTTCGCCCTGGCCGGCCGGCAGCTTGCGGAAATGGATTTCGTGGTGGCCGGCGTGCAGCCGCGTGCCCGGGAGCGATTTGCGGCCCTGGGCCGGGAACTGGGGCTTTCCCCAAGGCTGCGCATGCCGGGCTTTGTCGCGTCGGCTGACCGGGATGCCTTGTACCAGGGGGCCGAAGTTTTCGTCTATCCTTCGCTTTGGGAAGGCTTCGGCCTGCCCCCCCTGGAGGCCATGGCCCTGAACACGCCGGTAGTGGCTTCCGACGCGGCATCCGTGCCCGAGGTGGTCGGCAAGGGGGCGCTTCTCGTCGATGCCGCCGATCCCGGGGCCCTGGCCCGGAGCATTGTGGACGTGTTGCATTCCCCGGAGCTGGGGCGATCGCTGGTCGCGGCCGGGCGGGAGAACGTCAAACGCTTTCGCTGGGACGACGCGGCCAGGGCCCATCGAGACCTCTTCATGGAGTGTGCGGCGCGATGAAACGTATCCTGGTGGTCGAGACCGGAGCGGGATTCGGCGGCGCCCTGACCAGTCTGGCGACATTGCTTGCCTGCCTGAACGCCTCCGTGTGGGAGGTGCATCTGCTTACGGCCTACCCGCAGGACTGTATCGAGCCCGCAGGCGCGGTGCGTCGGGTGGGGGTTTTGCCGCGGCAGCGGCGCTATGGCCCGAACTGCGGCCTGGAGTCGGCCTTGCGGCCGGTTTTGGGAAGACGGGCCGGCAATGCCGCCTTTTTGGTCGATCTGCTCACCACGGGTCGAAGATTCGCCCGGAACGTCGCGGCGTACGCCCGGAAGCACCGTATCGACATCATCCAGGGCAACAACGGCATTCTCATCAATGACGCCGTGATCCTCGGCGCGCGGCGGTCGGGCCGGCCGTGCGTCATCCACGCCAGGGGCGGCGAATATCCGAGCCGCCTGGCAAGCTGGCTGGCCGGAAGCGTCTCCCGCGTGCTGGCCGTGTCGGGCTATGTGGCGCAAACCATCCGGATGCTGGGCTTGGGGCCGCAGCGAATCGTCCTGACGCCGGAAGGCCTGGACGTCCCGGCCTTTGTCGCGGGCGTCGACGCCGCGGGCTTTCGACTGCGGCACGGCCTGCCGCGAGAACTTCCTTTGATCGGGCTGGTGGGTTGTCTGGTGGGTTGGAAGGGGCATGACGTCTTCCTCGAAGCCTGCGCGCAGGCCTTGCCCGGGATTTCGGCCGGGGCGCTGATCGTCGGAGGGGAGCCGGACGGCTCGGGCCGGGAGTTGGCGCGGCTGCGGCACAAGGCCCTGGAACTGGGCATCGGGGACCGGGTCTGGTTCACGGGGCACGAGAAGGACGTGGCCTCGGCCATGGCCGCGTGCCAGGTGGTGGTTCACGCCTCCACCAGCCCGGAGCCTTTCGGCCGGGTGATCCTGGAAGCCATGGCCCTTGGGCGTCCGGTTGTCGCCAGCCTGGCCGGCGGGCCTGCGGAGATCATCGAGTCAGGTTCGGACGGGTGGCTCGTGCCGCCGGGCGACGCCCGGGCCCTGGCCGGGGCCATCCGCAGCCTGCTCGCCGATGCCGGCATGCGCGAGCGCATCGGCCTGGCCGGTCTGGAAAAGGTCCGCAAGCGCTATGCGCTTCGCGCCCACGCCGCGAAGGTGGAATCGGTGTGGGAGGAATTGGCGCGACTGCCTGCGGATGCAGGGGAAACCGGAGCGGTTCGGGCGTCGGGCGCTGACGCGAAGCCGGCGGGGCGTCACGAAAAATCCTAACCGCGTTCATTTTGGCATGTTCCCGAGGGCCAGGGCAAAGATTTGGGCTGGGACAAAGACCCGGATCATGACTGGCCAGTGCAAGAGAGGTGCTTCATGTCTCTGCAACATATTCCTTTTTATGACGGGATCGCTTCCCGGTGCGCCTTTGTCGGGACGACCATGAGAAACGTCATGAAACGCAATGCCACGAAGAAGCCGGAGGCGTTCCTGCGCATCAGCCAGCTTCATGATCGCTACATGTATCTTCTGGCCGAATTCTTCGTGCAGGCAGGGTATTATGTGTATATTGCAGCGCCGATAAAAATTGAAGATTACTACAAGAGGGATGCCTATGCAGCCTATGTGGGCATGTCAAAAAATATGAAATATACTAAATATTTGGTTAAAACTGACCGGCCAAAGGCCCTGTTGTGCTCCGACTCCGCCGTGGACGGGCGGACTGCATCGATGTTCGAGATGAGCATTTTTCTCAACTATGACGTCGATATTCCTCCTGGAACGCGGGATGGGGCACTGGTTTTGCCCTATCCCATGCATCCCAATGTATATCGTACGGGTCAAGTGGCCATGATTCCGGAATTGCGGCGGCTTCCCAAATGCGTGGGCGTTTTTTTTGCCGGAAACATCAAGCCGGAGTATGCATCCGAATCCAAGTTGTTACGGCATTACGTCTCCCGTCCCGCCGCCGTGGAGAGCGTCTTGCGCCGGTTCGGCCGACGCGTGCGGTTGTTTTCCAGGCGCGAGGCGCTGCTGCGCGCCCTCGCCGAAGAGGACCTCGGGTCCTCCATTGTCGTGTTCGACGCCACCACCGAGCGACTCGGGCGGGAAGAGTGGTTCCCCGTGCTGGCGAGGAGCCGGTTTTTTTTGGCCCTGCCAGGGGTGGTCATGCCCATGTGCCACAATTGCGTCGAGGCCATGGCCTTGGGCGTGGTGCCGATCCTCGGTTATGGGCAGCTGTTTTCCCCGCCGCTCGAATCTGGGGCCGTTTGTCTCGAGTACGTTTCGGAAGCGGAACTCGCCGCGGCCATCGAAACGGCCTTGGCCATGGACGCGACGACGTACGCCCGAATGCGGCGGCGCAGCCTGGACCATTACGACCGCTACATGGTCCCAAGCGCCTTTCTCCGCGGGCTCTCGCATGCCCGAGGGCGAACCGTGGAACTCCGCTTCGCCGCCGAAGGGGTCAGCGAGAAGGTGGCCAGGACCACGGCGACAGCCTGGGCTTAAGCCGAAACCTATGACGGGTTCGCTGTCCGGCGGTGCTCGCGCCCGTCGGCGAGATGGCCGCTTCTCTCGGCTCCCGTGGCGGTCTCGGGCATGTTGTTGATCATCGAGCGCAGAAGGGCGCTCAGGGCATCCGCCGGCGAGTCCTCTTTCGGGCGCATTTCAGGCCGGATTCTCATGGGCAAGCGGCAGTATCAGGTCTCGTGCCAGGCCGAAGGTGTGAACAAATTCCTTTTAAAGGATAGAAAATTTTACACTTGAGCATGAAGTCGGTGCCTAACATGCTTAAAACAGGCGAGTATTTTAGGCATGTATCTTGCTAATAGGACCTGGGTGCTATAGGTGCTGGAGTGAGGATGCCATTTTTTACATTCGTACTGCTATGGAAAAAAACACATCAAAAATAATACACGCGGTTGAAGGTACTGCTCTGAAACAGCAAACCGTTAAAACCGAGGTGCTCCATGCTGTCGAGAAGCAATACGGTCATGAGGCATACTCAAGTATTATTTATGAATTGGTGCGCTTGAAGTTTCCTCCGAGTGTTGCGCAGCAGCATTTCATGGATATTATTGACCATATGCACAGCATGTCTCGTGCAATCGGGAAGGAGGTCGGCATTCACGTTGCGTGTTACGATTACTTCATTAATGTGAAGAGAATGATAAGGAATCCGGTGCTCATCAATGCGCAGCAACTCAGACGGAAAGAGGCGTTCGCTGAAAAGGACAACCTGACGGGGTTGCTGAACAAGCGTTACTTCTTTCGGGGAATTAACCTCGAAATTGAAAAATTCAAACGTTTTGGCAAGCCATTTTCTCTCTTGTTCATCGACATCGATCATTTCAAGAAGGTAAATGACACCCATGGGCATTTGGCAGGGGATAAGGTCCTTGAAACGGTGGCTGACGTCCTTCGCCATGTCGCACGCTCATACGACATGATCGCGCGGTACGGCGGAGATGAATTCGCTGTCCTCTTGTCCCATATGTCCAGGAAAGATGCGTTGACGGTGGCGGAACGATTGCGGACCGCCATTGAACGGCAAAATATATCATATGAATTTGGAGAGTTGGGACACGTCACTGTGAGTATCGGTATTGCAACCTTTCCAGTCGATGCACTCGACAGGACTGGAGTGGTGCGGCGTGCGGATCAGGCGCTGTATATAGCAAAACGCAGGCGCAATGCAGTTGTGGCCTATTGTGATTATAACCGAAGCGAGGCGTGCTTTTCAGTCGACCGCATGCTGGATCTCGACGACGAGACTTGAGTTATTCGGATTTGACGTCAAAAGCAAAAGCCCAGGCCCCCTTGACAGCCATGCGCATTCGTAGGGCGCCGCTGTCCTCGAAGTCCTTTTCCAGTTGACGCTCCTCGGGACGTTGGAGATGGACGAAAATCACCCAGCCATGGCCAGCCGCCTGGACGGTTCGCTCCGCCTCCTGGAGCGATGCCTGGTTTCCTCGGATGACGGTAAGGGGATGGAACTTCGCAATACGCGGATCCCGTTGGCTATAGTACTGCCAAATCGGCACGGCGGCCTGGAAGACGAAGACCGCATCGCCCGGCAGGCTGCGTTGCAGTATCTCTTCGCTGATTTTTTTGAATTCCTGATGTTCAAGGATGCCGGGATCGAGCACCATGGCCGCAACGGGACGAGCCAGAACGCCAAGCAAGGCCGCGACCGGCAGCCAGTACGCCACCGGCCAACGCAGGGCAAGCCGTGTCCCTAGGACGGTGGAACCTTCGGCGAGCAACAGGCAGCAGATGGGCAGCGTGAAAACCAGCAGGCGCTCATGGAGGGGAAACTTTCCTGCCAAAGAGAGGAGGACGGCCGCGGCAATCGGAAGGACAAGAACGAGGCCGTAGGCCGGGTCCCGCTTGAGAAGGGCAAAGCCTCCGATTGCCGCCAGCCCGAAGAGCGCTGCCCCTTGCCACGGAGAATGCAGTCCGAAGAAATGGCATAGGATCAGAGCGGCGCGTTCCCCATACCAGACAACCGCCTGCAGGGAATTCGGCAGGGGGGCCTCGAAGGTCTTCCAGTAGTCCATTCGCAGTTGTGTCTGGCTGGCTGGAAGCGCATAGCACACGAACATGGCGAGCAGGGACACAAACCCCACGGTCAGGAGAGCCCAACCTTTCCTTGGCTGCTTTGCGCCTGAAGTCATCTGCGCAAAAAGCAGCCCTCCGCCAACTCCGGCCAGCATGAATACCGTGGTCAAACCCAGCCATGGCGCGATGACAAAGACCAAACCCCAGCCGAACGGGTGTTTTATCGGACCACCCTGTGAAAAGCTTATTCCGGCCAGGATAAAAAGAACCGAAAGCAAGGCTTCCGTCGAATAAGGCTTGAATTCGGCGGCGTAGTAAATACTCCCGTAGGAAAACGCCAACAGGAAGGTTCCCACCAGCAGGGAGGATTGCGAATGCTTGCGTGAAAGCATCGGGAACAGGCAAAGTGTCAAGGCGCTGCTCATAAATGGTATACTTCGCAATACGATCTCGGAAGTGCCAAGAAAGTTCGTCAGGATCTTCACCAAAACAAGAAATAGCGGCGGCGGCGTCTGCTCATAGGGAAGCGGCAAGGAAAGAATATTGGAAAGTGAACGTTGTAAAACAGCCAAGGACAGGAATGCTTCATCCAGCCAGAGGGAACGATTCGAGAGCAGATGCCGCACTTGAAGGGCCAGGCCGAGTGCCACCAGGCATATGAGCAAAATACGATAATTTCTCGGCGAGAATGCGCTCTTGGCAAGGAAGAAACAACGCACTTGATCGAGGCCCATGGTTATTTCCTCCTTCTTGGTGATGTGGCCCGGATGTGGGACGGTTTGGCGATGCAGTAAAAGCTGGTTGTCTTGCCAGAGTTCGTGTTTGACGGATTAAGATGCCGGCCTCTGGTATCGATAGGTCCGCCGCCCATGTCCCAGCAGCCTTGATGTACCCGTTGCGTGTTGTACTCGACAAGGCATTTATCCAGCTCTTTGCGGAGCGTCTCGGCTGTTTCGTACATGGTCGGCCGAACCGCCTCCCGGAAAAGCTCATCAAACACCGTCTCGTTGAGGCGCTCCACGAGGCCGTTGGTTCGAGAGCAGCGCCCCCTGGTCCGCCGGTGTGAGGTGGTCCGGATGGGTTGGACAGGTTGGCGGCGAGGTTGAGCTATCGTCCGGTTGATGCTCCTGCCGCCTTGGAAGCCGAGTGACCATCCCGGCATATGTTGTTCCCCGGGCGGCGACCGTCAAAAGCCCAAGGCGGCCGCTGTTCGTTGTACAACGAACCGGTTGTCGCGCGCCTGCCGCGCCCGACCATCCCGCACCTTCGCCCCCGACGCGCCATTTTGCCAGGGCTCGCTCAAAAAATATTTCCCCACCGTGAGTTAGCCGATCTTGGCATGGATTTCTCGGATTTCGGCGGCGGCATCCTCCTGCATGGTTGCCGTCTTCCGGGAAAGGCCGCCACCATGCCTTCCTTGGCCGGGCGTTTACACCCCGCGATCCTTGTCGGATGCTCGTGCCCCCTGGCCAGCTCAGCCGGCGTCAATTCGCCGGTCAGCGCCTCAAGCGCCGCCTTGGCCTTGAAATCCGCAGAAAACTTCCCTCGCTGGGGCATTGAAAATCGTCCTCCGTCGTCGAGGACAAAAGCTTAACAAGCGGTCCACTTTAACACGACCACCTCAGCCTCCTGAGGCCTTTGTGCAGTGTGCTGCTCCAGCCTGTTTCAAGGACCTGCCCGCCTAGTGCAAGACTGCATAATAACAAAACTTAACGTAAAATAGCGGCTATAGAATTAATATAATTTATAAAAATTAGAGCGATTAGAAACGAATATTGAGTGGAAGAGGTTGACCATGGCAAAAAATAGGATATTCTAGAAAGGCTGCAAAGTAATTTCCCTACACCAGTTATAGGCTATATAATGAATATAATTATAGAGTTACAGTCGAATAACACGATGTCTAAGTTCACCTATCTAGGGCCGGATGGAACATGACCAGGCTGTTGGATGTGCGCAAGCTCTCATCGATTAAGAACAGTTCAACGATTTCAAAGGTTCACATGGATACTTCTTCAAAAGAGTCCTGCACAAATGACACGCAGGCCAGCGATTTGCTCGGCAGGGGTGTTCTCACCGGTGACAGCCCGGTTCGTTGGTAAATATTCCCAAAGATTTTAAATCATAGGGTTATCGGCAAGGACGAGCGACATCCTCAAGCAGCCCACGCGAAATGGCGCAGACGAGAAGGCGCTTGCCTTAAGCAACACGTACATTTTCCCGGCCCGGCCGGAGGGGAGCAGCGCAATGCCAACCGAATACGTGAAGAAATTGGCCGACGAACACGGCATTTCGGTCGAAGAAGCCGAACACAGATGGAACGAGGCCAAGAAGAAGGCCAAGGAGGAAGGAACATCCAAGGATTACTATGCTTATGTCACGGCTATCTTCAAGAACATGATGGGGGAGCCCAAAGGGCGCAGCCCCAAGAAGTAGTTACGAACACGAGGACATGTTGGGCCGGCCCGACGGACGACAGGGTCTCATTTTCTGTCAACCGTCCGGCCGATTTGAACTTCTCGTGAAGTTCATTTGCCCTAGACGTCAACGCGAGCAGACGAAGGAAAAATCTCATGAAAAAATCCAATCCATCCATCAAAGGTGCCGGATCTGTCCTCAGCACCGTGTCTGGGCCGGGCGACGCCAAGGCGCCGTCCAGCCTGGGCAGCGACGGACCGGATACATTGCTAAAGAAGGTTGTGGCCGGCCAGGAACTATCGGCCCGAATGCCTTACAATCCGACCAAGCGCGGTGAATACGGCCATGCGTCCCGGACGCCGCAGCCTGGCGCTGCCGTCGAGCCGGGAGAGGCTCTGGCCACAGCCTCCACAACCTCGGAAACGAATTCTTCCGTCAAGGTCGGCCAGGGGCGATCCTCCATTGGGAACAATCCCGCCGCGGGTCCTCTCGACCGCGTGCGGGTGGCTGGTGGGGAGCACCCTGGGCAAAGTCGCCACAAGCGACGGCCACGCCCTGGATGTCGAAATCTCTCTGGAAGCGGGACCCTCGGCCCTTTACGACGCTCTGGTCGTGCCGAACGGGGCCGACGCGGTGGATGCCTGGCTGCGTGACGCCAATGCCCTGGATTTCGTGCGGGAGCAATATCGTCACTGCAAGCCCATTCTGGTCGTGGGGGAAGACGGCAAGCGGTTCCTGGAAAAGGCCAAAGTCCCCACAACACTGCCGACTGGTGAAAGCGATCCCTCGATCGTAGGCCTGCGCGGTGAGGCCATCGAAAAGATCCTGCAAGCATTCAAGACGGCTTTGTCAACCCACCGTGCCTATGCCCGGGAGACGGACCCGCCCCAAGTTTGAGGAAGATTAACCCTGTAACGTCCCATCATGCCTTGCCTGTGAGGGACCTTCGAAGAACGAGGAAAATGCAATGAACAACGCACTGTTTAAAGCCATCAAGGATGATCACCAAGAGGCGAAGTCAATTCTTGAGCAACTCTCCATGACCAAGGAAAGTGACTTGGAAAAGCGTGAAGAATTGTTCAAAACTTTCAGAATCGCCTTCATTCCGCATCAAAAGGCTGAAGAAAAGACATTCTATAAGCCTTTGCTGCAAAAAAAGGCGTCACGAGATCCAGCTCTGGAAGGAATGGAGGAACATCATGTGGCTGACTTGGTCCTGAAGGAGTTGGAGCAACAGCCAAAGGACAAGGATCAATGGGGCGCCAAGATGAGTGTGTTCAAGGAACTCGTGGAACACCACGTCCAGGAGGAGGAGAGCGAGGTCTTCAAGAGTGCGACAAAAGCGTTGAGTCCGGATGAGTTTCCCCAGATTCTGAAACAATTTGAAGAAGAAAAACAAAAACTCAAGGCGAAAGGCGTCTGAAACTATACAGGCGCGCGATGCTACCCCGGAAAATGGGGCAGGCCGTTGTCAAAGGGCTCAGGACAAGCCGTTGCCTCGAGTGACAACGGGCTTGGTCCCAAACTTCGAGCCCCCATCGGTCGTCAGCAAAAGCGCCGCAGCAGGCGTCACGCCGGTAAACGCAAAAGGGGTTAGGTCTTGTCGACCTAACCCCTTGAAATTTTTGGTGCGCCCGGCAGGATTCGAACCTGCGACCTACGGATTCGTAGTCCGGCACTCTATCCAGCTGAGCTACGGGCGCACGCGAGAAAAGGAAAACTACGCGCCTCGCCCGGGACCGTCAACAGTTTTCTCGGGCCGGGCCGCTTTTTTTGGATTTTTCCTTCCGATCCCCAGGCCGACGGCCTACCGGGCCGCAAAAGAAAAGCCGCCCCGGGCGACCGGGACGGCTTTTGGCGTCGACGCGGGGCGGGCGCTACTCGCTGACCACTTCGGCCTTCTCGATGATCACCGGGACCATGGGCACGTTCTCGTGGAAGCCCTTGGTCATGGTCGGCACGGCCTTGATGGCGTCCACCACGTCCTGGCCGGAGACCACCTTGCCGAACACCGCGTAGCCCCAGCCCTGCGGGTTCTTGCCGGTGTGGTCCAGGAAACCGTTGTCCGCCACGTTGATGAAGAACTGGGCCGTGGCCGAATGCGGGTCGGCCGTGCGCGCCATGGCGATGGTGTAGGCCTTGTTCTTGAGCCCGTTGTCGGCCTCGTTTTGGATCGGGGCCTCGGTGGCGCGCTCCTTCATGGACTTGTCCATGCCGCCTCCCTGGACCATGAAGCCGTTGATCACCCGGTGGAACACCGTGCCGTCGTAGTGCCCGGCCTTGACGTACTTGAGGAAGTTCTCGACCGTGATCGGGGCCTTCTCCTTGTCCAGTTCGATAACGATGTCGCCTTTGCTGGTCGTCAGCTTGACCATGGGTTTTCCTCCCTCGGCCCGGACGGCGGACACGCCGCCCAGGGTTGCGGCCAGAACGCAGCAAAGCGCGACCAGCGCCCGCAGCCAGGAAATCCGGCCTATTGCCACCATAACGTCAACCTCCGGGAAAAAGTTGTTTCGCCCTAAGGGAAATTCGCGTTTTCGTCGAGAGCCAAAATGAACCGTTCCCGCGCATTGCCAATTTTCGACGAACACGTCACAGTCCGTGCAATCAAACCTTTTTCATACCGGGATGGTGGCATGAGCGCGTCGAGCAAGGGACAAAACCGTGTCGTCGTCTACCCCGACTGGTGCAAAGGCTGCGGCATCTGCGTCGCGTTTTGCCCGAAACACGTACTCGCGCCCGGCCCGGATGGCAAGGCCGTGGTCGTCGACGAGGACGCCTGCGTCAACTGCGGCTTCTGCGAGCCCCACTGCCCGGACTTCGCCATCGTGGTCGCGCCCCGAAACGGCAACGGCGTCAACGGCCGGCCCAACGGCAAGTCCCCGGCCACGGACGCCACCCACGGCAAGGAGGACTGCCCGTGAGCCAGGTCCGCAAGAAACGCCGCGAGGCTTTCCTGCTCGGCAACGAGGCCGTGGTCGAGGGGGCGCTGGCCGCCGGCTGCACCTTCTACGCCGGCTACCCCATCACGCCCTCCACGGAAATCATGGAGACCATGGCCCGGCGGCTGCCCCAGCTCCCGGACGGCGTCTTCCTCCAGATGGAGGACGAGATCGCCTCCATGGGCGCGGTCATCGGCGCGTCCCTGGCCGGGCGCAAGGCCATGACCGCCACCTCCGGCCCGGGCTTTTCCCTCATGCAGGAGCAGATCGGCTACGCCGCCATGACCGAGACGCCGCTGGTGCTCGTCGACGTCATGCGCGGCGGGGCGAGCACCGGGCTTCCCACCAGCCCGGGCCAGGGCGACGTGCAGCAGGCCCGCTGGGGAAGCCACGGCGACCACCCGATCCTCGTGCTCTCGGCGGCCGACGTGCCCGAGTGCCTGGAGATGACCGTCACGGCGTTCAATTTCGCCGAAAAGTACCGCACCCCGGTCGTCCTGCTCCTCGACGAGATCACGGCCCATACGAGGGAGAAGGTGAGCCTGCCCGAACCCGGCGATTTCGAGGTCTTCTCGCGCCCGGTGCCGACCATGCCGCCGGAGTGGTACAAGCCCTACGAGGAGACGCTCCGTGGCGTGCCGCCCATGCCGCCACTCGGCACGGGCTACCGTTTCCACGTCACCGGGCTCAGCCACGACCTGCTCGGCTTTCCCACCTCCCGCCCCGAGGAGGTCGCCGCCCTGGTCGAGCGGCAGTTCCGCAAGATCGACCGCTTCTTCCACGACGTCCAGCTCGTGGAGCACGTCATGACCGAGGACGCCGAGGCGCTGGTCATCGCCTACGGCTGCGTGGCCCGCTCGGCCAGGCTGGCCGTGCGCCAGGCCCGCGAGGCCGGGGTGCGGGCGGGACTGCTCGTGCTCAAGACGCTGTTCCCCTTCCCGCGAAGCCACGTGGAGAAGCTCTTGCGTTCCTGCCGGCTGGCCGTGGTGCCCGAGCTCAACGTCGGGCAGATCTCCCGGGAGGTCAAACGCGTCAACGAGGGCTACGCCGCCGTGCGCACCATCAACCGCGTCGACGGCCAGATCATCGCCCCGGCCCAGATACTTAAGGAAATCGCCTAGGACGGCCTCACGCCGGGGAGGGGCCTCTTTTCCCCGGACAGGCAAGGAGACCGCGCGACATGGCCGAAGTGACCCAGCTCATCCACCAGTACCTGCGCCACAACAAGAAGTTTCCCCTGGTCTTCTGCCCGGGCTGCGGCCACGGCATCGTGCTCGGCTCGCTCGTGCGAAGCGTCCACGCCCTGGGACTTTCCAAGGACGAGGTGGTCGTGGTGGCCGGCATCGGCTGCTCGGGGCGCATCGCCGCCTACGTGGACTTCAACACCGTCCACGCCACCCACGGCCGGGCGTTGACCATCGCTACGGGCATCAAGATGGCCAACCCCGGGCTCACCGTCATCGCGGTCATGGGCGACGGCGACGCCTTCTCCATCGGCGGCAACCACCTGATCCACGCCGCCCGGCGCAACATCGGCGTCACGGCCTTGGTGCTCAACAATTTCATCTACGGCATGACCGGCGGCCAGTGCTCCTCCACCACGCCCGAAGGGGCCTATTCCCACACCAGCCCCATGGGCCAGTTGGAGGCCGCCTTCGACATCGTGGAGCTGACCAGGGCGGCCGGGGCCTCGGGCGTGGCCCGGGGCACGGTCTTCCACGTCAAGGCCCTGGACGGGCTCATCGCCGCCGCGCTCTCCCAGCCCGGCTTCAACCTGGTCGAGGCGCTGACCCCGTGCTTCACCCAGTACGGCCGGGGCAACGGCTTCAAGAGCGCCGTGGACATGTTCAAGTGGCTCAAGGACAAGGCCGTGCCGCTGGAGGCCTACGAGAAGCTCGAGGACAAGGCCGGCCGCATTCCCATCGGCGTCTTCGTCAAGCGCGACGCGCCCGGGCTCGAGACCCGCTACGCGGCCATGCGCCAGAGGCTTCTGGAGAAAAGGGGAGGGGCGGCATGAACGGCCACGACATGGTCCTGTCGCGCTACGAGATCCGGCTTTCGGGCCTGGGCGGCCAGGGCATCCTGACCATGGGCCGGCTCCTGGGCCAGGCCCTGGCGCTTCACCACGACTACTACGTCACCCAGACCCAGAGCTACGGCCCCGAGGCCCGGGGCGGGGCCAGCCGGGCCGACCTCGTGGTCAGCTCCGAGCCCATCAGCTACCCCAAAACCGAATATCTCGACCTGCTGGTCGCCCTGTCCCAGGAGGCGGTGGGCAGCTACGCCCATTACCTCAAGCCCCGGGGGACCCTGGTCGTGGACACCGGCCTCGTGCGCCAGACCCCGTCCAACGTCTTTCTGGGCCTGCCCTTCACCGCCCTGGCCACGGACGGGCTCGGCGTGCCCCAGGCCACCAACGTGGTGGCCCTCGGCGCGGTCGCCTGGCTGCTCCCCTTCGCCCGGCCCGAGGCCGTGCGCAAGAGCCTCAAGGCGGCGCTGCCGGACAAGATCCGGGCCGTGAACATCAAGGCCTTCAACCTGGGCTACTCCGAGGCCAAAAAACGCCTGGGCGAGCCCGTGGCCGTTCCCGACCCGACCGCAGGCGGTGGCGACGACGAGCGCATGGAGCTCTGCAACATCATGGCCGACGACTGACGTTCGCCTCCTGGCTGGATTTTTCCCGGGAATGTGCCATAGGGAAGGGAGCAGCCGGGCGCGTGCCCGTCGCCCGCCATGGGCCAGGGAGAACCCTCCATGCATCTGACCGAACACGCCGGCAAGGCGCTCCTCGCCCGGGCCGGCATCGAAGTCCCGCCCGGCGTCGTCGTGAACCCGGGCGACGCGGACATGGCCCCGCCGCCCTTTCCCGGACCCTATTACCTCAAGGTTCAGACCCTGTCCGGCGGCCGCGGCAAGGCCGGCGGGGTGGTCCGGGTGGAGGAGGCCGCCGGGATCGCCGAAGCCGCGTCCCGGCTTTTCTCCCTGCCCCTTGGGGGCGCGACCCCGCCTTTCCTGCGCCTGGAGCCGGCCGTGCCCCACGACCGGGCCCTGTACCTGTCCCTTGGCGTCTCGCGCCGGCGCGGCGGGCTGTGCCTGACCGTGGCCGGGGAGGGCGGCGGCGACGTCGAGGCCCTGGCCGGCGACGCGCGCCTGCTGGCGCTGGACGTGCCGCCGCCCTTTGGCCTGACGCCCCGCCTGGCGCGGCGGGCCTTTTTTCACCTGGGCCTGCCGCAGGGGCTGTGGACGCCGTTTCTTGCGCTGCTGGAAAAGCTCTTCGCGGCCGTGGAGGCGGACGGGTTGCTCCTGGCCGAGATCAACCCCCTGGCCGTGACGCCGGACGGGCGGTTCGTGGCCCTGGACGCCAAGGTGACGGCGGACGACAGCGTGGTGGCCCTGCGGCCAGAGCTGCGCCGCTACGCCGACGACCGGCTGCTGACCGGGGCCGAGCGCCGGGCGGCGGCCTACGGGCTTGCCTTCGTCAGCCTGCCCGGCCGGGTGGGCCTGCTCGCCAACGGCGCGGGCCTGGCCATGGCCACCATGGACGCCCTGGCGGGGGCCGGGCTCGACGCCGCCAACTTCCTGGATTTCGGCGGCACGGCCGACGCCGTGCGGCTGCGGGCGGCATTCGACCTGCTTTTCGCCGACGAGCGCGTGGCGGCCTGCCTGGTCAATATGTTCGGCGGCATCCTGTCCTGCGCCGACGTGGCCCGGGCCTTCGCCGAAGCCCTGGGCGACGCGCCGCCGCCGAGGCCGGTGGTGGTGCGCTTCGCCGGCAACGGCGCGGGGCAGGGGGCGGAGCTGCTGCGCCGGCTGGGGCTGCCGGCCCTTGCCGTGGCCGAGGACATGGACCAGGCCGTGGCCATGCTTTCGGAAGTGGTCGCGCCGGGGCCGGGGCGGGATTTCTCCGCGCCGCCGCCCGAGGCCTGCCGCTCGCTGCCGGGCGCGGCCGGCGACGCGGGCGCCTGCGCGTCAGGATTGCGGCCTTTGCCGTCGCTGTTCGATCTCGACGGGAAAAGCGGCGTGCTCGTCCAGGGCATCACCGGCCGGGCCGGCAGCCGCCACGCCCTGCGCATGCGGGCCTACGGGGCGAACGTCGTGGCCGGGGTCACGCCCTTTCGCGGCGGTCGGGACGTGGAGGGCATACCGGTCTACGACAGCGTGGCCGCGGCCGTGGCCCGTCACGCCGTGGACGTGTCGGTGATCTTCGTGCCGGCCGCCGGCGCGGCCGACGCCATCCTGGAGGCGGCCGAGGCCGGCGTTTCGCGCATCGCGTGCATCACCGACGGCGTGCCGCAAAAGGACATGCTGGCCGTGCGCGCGGCCCTTGCCGGCAAGGACGTGCTGCTCCTTGGCCCCAACACGCCCGGGCTTCTCGTACCCGGAGCCATGCAGGCCGGCATCATGCCGCCCGACCCCTTCCTGCCCGGGCCGGTGGCGGTTTTTTCCCGCAGCGGCACCCTGACCTACGAGGTCTGCTCGCGCCTGTCCGCCGCGGGCATCGGCCAGGCCGCGGCCGCGGGCATCGGCGGCGATCCCTTCGGCGGGGCGGATTTCACGGCGCTGTGCCATATGGTGCGCGACGACGACCGGGTGCGGGCGGTCATGCTCATCGGCGAGGTAGGCGGCCGGGCCGAGGAGGACGCGGCCGCCTACGTGCTGGAAACGGCCTATCCCAAGCCCGTGGCCGCCTTCGTGGCCGGGCTGTCCGCGCCGCCGGGCCGGGCGCTCGGCCATGCCGGGGCGCTGCTCGAGCGCCCTGGCGGCGTGGCCGGCAAGCTGGCCTGCCTGTCGCGGGCGGGCATCGCCGTGTGCGCCGAGCTCGGCGAAGTGGCCGGGGTGATGGCCGGGCTTCTGTGCGGGGCCTGACGGGGAGTGCTCGAAAACGATTCTTCAGGCGCGCGGCCCGCGCCACGGGCCGCGTGTCACGCGCGGGCGCGCCTTGGCGCGGGAGGGGCCTTGCGTCGGGCGGGCTAGTTGCCCTTGGCCGGGACGGACTCGGCCTTGGCGTCCTTCTTTTCCCGCTTGGGCCGCACATAGCCCTTGTACTTGTCTTCGATCTTGGACTTTTCCTTGGCGAAAACCGCCGCGTCCTTGGCGTGCTCGCTCTCGGACCAGGCCCGGTAGCGCGCCTCGGCCGCGTCCGAACGGGCCGTGGCGGGCGAGGCCTTGGCCGGCTTGGCGGGCGCGGCCGGCTGGGCGGCGGCTTCGGGCGCGGCCGGCGCGGCCGGGGCCGGTTCGGCGGCTTGAACGGAAAAAGCCGGGGTCAGCAGACACCCGGCGACGACAAACGAGGCGGCGACCTTGCGCATGGATTCTCCCTGACGGTCTCTGGGGCCGTGAATCGGTCGGCCAGGAACTAACCACATTTCCCCGGAGCCGGCAATGGGGACGGCGGCCGCGAGGCGGCTTCCCTTCTGGCCAAGCGCCGGGATTTGACGTAGAAATCGACGATGCCGGACGACCTGACGCCCAAAGACAGCCCCGCTTTTCTCGCCTCCCTCATGGACGCGTCCCCGGACCTCTTCTTCTTCAAGGACGCCGCCTGCGTCTACCGCTACGCCAACAAGGCCTTCTGCGACCTGTTCGGGCTCACCCGCGAGGAAGTCCTCGGGCATACGGATTTCGACATCTTCCCGGCCGCCAACGCCAGGCGGCACCGCCGGGCCGACCAGTCCGTCCTGTCCGCGGGCCGGTTCGCCTCCTTCGACTACGAGGTCGTGGTCTCCGGCCGGGCCGTCTGGCTGCAGGTGCTCAAGACCCCGCTTCGCGACGCCTCGGGGAGCATCACGGGCATCATCTGCGCCGCCCGCAACGTCACCACCCGCAAGCGCCACGAGGACGAGGCCCGCCTGGTCCGGCGCGAGCTGGAAAAGGACGTGGCCGACCAGTCCGAGGACCTGCGCCGCATCAACCAGGAGCTGCGCCGCCAGATCGTCCAGCGCCACAAGGCCGAAAAGGCCCTGGAAGAGTCCCTGCGCACCGTCAACCTCATCGTGGAGAACAGCCCCATCGGCGTCTCCTTCGTCACCGAGCGCGTGGTGCGCCGGGCCAACCCGCGCTTCCATGAACTCTTCGCCAGCCCGCCGGGCGGCATCGTCGGGCAGTCCACGGCCGTGTTCTATCCCGACCGGGCCTCCTTCGAGGCCTTCGGCGAGGCGTTCTACCCCATGCTCGCCCGGGGGGAGCGGGTGGACACGGTGCGGCTCATGCGCCGCTTCGACGGCACGGACTTCTGGTGCCGCATCATCGGCCAGGTGCTTTTTCCCGAGCGGCCCCAGGCCGGCTCCATCTGGCTCATGGAGGACGTGACCGAACGCCGCCTGGCCGAAGAGGCCGCCCTGGCCGCCGAGCGGCTCAAGCGGGAATTCGTGGACAACATGTCCCACGAGGTTCGCACGCCGCTCAACGGCATCATGGGCATGCTGCAGGTGCTGGAAGGCACGCAGCTGTCCCAGGAGCAACGGGAGAACCTTTCCGTCCTGCGCCAATGCGCCGTGAGCCTGGCCGACCTGCTGGAAGGCATCCTCGATTTCTCGCGCCTCGACGCCGGCGGGGAGTCCGCCCGGCGCGACATCTTCTCCGTCCGGGACGTGGTCCGGGGGACGCTCAATTCCTTTCAGACGGCGGCCCGGCAGAAGGGGCTCGACCTTGTCTGCCGCATCCGCATCGACGTGCCCGAGGCGGTGGTCGGCGACGGGGCCGGGCTGCGCCGGGTGCTGGCGGCCCTGGTGGGCAACGCCGTGAAGTTCACGCCCTCGGGCGAGGTGGCGGTGGAGGCGGTCCAGGGCTGGAGCTGCCGCGAGGCCGGGGCCGCGCCGACGGTGGACGACACGGTCTACCTGGCCTTTTCCGTGCGCGATACCGGCATCGGCCTTCCCTCCGAGGCGCTCGACGCCATCTTCGAGCCCTTCCGGCAGGCCGATGGCAGCATGACGCGACGCTACGGCGGCGCGGGCCTGGGCCTGGCCATCGCCCGCAAGGCGGCCGAGGCCATGGGCGGTTTTCTGGACGTGCAAAGCATCCCGGGCCAGGGCAGCGTCTTCTGCTTTTGCGTGCCCTTCGCCCTGCCGGACAAGGCGACCGAGCCGCCGGCTTGACCCGGCGGGCCTTCCTGGAACAAGCTCAGCCCATGTCCGGCCGTTCCCCCCGCTTCGCCCCCGAGCTCCTGCGCCGGCGCGTCGACCCGGAGCTTCCCGGCCTCGAGGCCAGGCTCGCCGCCTACCGTCGCCAGGCCTTCGCCAGCCACATCCACGACGCCTGGTGCGTGGGGCTCGTGCTCTCCGGGGCCACGCGCATGCGCCAGGGCGCGGCGGCCCGCCGCGTCGGGGCGGGCGAGGCGGCCCTGATCGAGCCGGGCGTGCCCCATTCCTGCAATCCCGAGCCCGACGGCCGGTTGAGCTATGTCATGTTCTTCCTGGACCGTCAGGCATTGGCGTCCACCGCCGGGGAGGAGGGCGACCCGGTCTTTCGCGCTCCGGTGGTGCGCGACTCCCTGCTCTCCCGCCGGCTGGTGACGCTTTACCGCGCCCTGGGCGCGCCGGGCGGCCGGCTGTCCAAGGAGACGCTCCTGTGCCGGGCCCTGGGGCCGCTGCTCGGCGGCCGGGCCGCGCCCGAGCCCCGGAGCGACGCCGGGGCGGCGGCCCTGGTCCGGGACTACCTGCGGCAGCATCCCCGCGAGAACACGTCGCTGGCCGCCCTGGCCGCTCTGGCCGGGCGCAGCCCGGCCTACCTGCTGCGCCTTTTCAAGCGCCGCTACGGCCTGCCGCCCCACGCCTACCAGAACCACCTGCGCGTGGAGCGGGCCAAGGCCCTGCTAGTGTTGCGTCCTTGAAATAAATCTATATACTGGCCTCCAGTTTAGGAGGTCAGGATGGGCGCTCGGGTAAAGGTTGAGTTGACGGAGGAGCAGGCGGCAACGCTGCGGATGCGGGCTGGGTCCGGCAAGACCGAACAGCGTATGGCCCTGCGGGCCAAGGTGATCCTTCTGGCGGCCGAAGGGTTGGGCCTCAAGCAGATTGAGAAAGAGACTGCCTTGAACTGGCAAAGCTGCCTGAAATGGCGCAAGCGCTTCCTGGCGTACGGCCTCGAAGGCTTGAAAGATCAGGCGGGGCGCGGTCGGCCACAGTCGATCACCCCGGAAGAACGGGTGGGCGTCGTGGCTCTGGCCTGCACTACACCCGTCGACGGCAGCAGCCACTGGAGCGTGCGTAAGCTGGCAGAGGTCACCGGCCACAGCAAGTCCGCAGTTCAGAAAATCCTGGCCGAGGGGGCCATCAAGCCCCACAAAACCAAGTATTGGTGCGGCAAGAGCCCCGACCCCGAATTCGAGCAAAAGCAGGCGGCCATCATCGGCCTGTACCTGAACCCGCCGGAAAACGCCCTCGTTCTCTCGGTGGACGAGAAGTCGCAAATCCAGGCTCTTGATCGGACTCAGCCGCTGCTGCCCATGCGATCAGGTGAGCCTAAGCGGCTGACCGCCACCTACAAGCGCCACGGCACGACCTGTCTCCTGGCCGCCTTGGCGGTTCACGCCGGGACCGTCGAGGGACGCTGCGTCGAGAGCACGAATCATGAGGAATTTCTGAAGTTTTTGAAACTGCTCTACCGCAAGTACCCCGGAAAACACCTGCACGTGATCGTGGATAATCTGGCTGTTCACAAACACCAGAAGATCAAGGACTGGGTGGCAGGGAAGCGGCGGATGACCATGCACTACACGCCGACCTACTCCTCCTGGCTAAACCAAGTGGAGATCTGGTTCAATATCTTCGCCCGCGACGTGCTCCGGGACGGTATCTGGCGCTCAAAGCAACAACTCGTCGGCCAGATCATGGAGTACATCAAGAACTATAACGAGCTCTGGGCAAAGCCCTTCAAGTGGACCTACACCGGCAAACCGCTGGTCGCTTAAATATGTATTAATTTTGAGGACGCGACACTAGAATACCTACCCAGCAGGCCCCTAGCCCGGTCGAGGCCGCAGCTAGTTCCATATAGGTCAGGGCAATGCCGCAGTCCACAGCCCCCCAGACATAATCCGCCGGGCTATACGCCGCGACGAATGCGGGCGCTCCGTGCAGGATCGAGTCTTGTCCCTGGTCCCACATTTCCACCATCTTTTTCATGTATACGCTGAGATGTACGCTCCGGCGCATCCATTCGCTGATCAGTTCGGCCACAGACCGGGTCTTGGCCGGATCGAGGCAGGCGATCCAGGACACCTTTTGCGTGTTCGACGTCGTGGGGGCGAACCGGGATGTGTCCAGGAGCCAGGCCAGGGTCTCGGGCGCAACAAGTTTGTCTTTGTATGCCCGTATAGAACGTCTGGACAGCATGAGGTCCCGCACGGCCTGCGCGTTGGCCATTTTGGTCGACACAGGCAGGCCCGCTCTGGCATCCAACAGGGAATTGGTCAACGCCCCGTGAGGACACACGGACACGCAGTGGCCGCAAGACATGCAGAGCGCGTCCGGGGTCTCCCTGGGCAGGCCATCCGCGCCCATTTCGATGCAGCCCAGAGGGCAGACTTTGGCGCACATGCCGTCGCGAGTGCAGGCGGCGGCATCAACAGTGAGCAGATCCATGGTGAACTCCTTCTTACCTATCGCATTTTCGCGCCCGGCATGATCCCGCCGGGGCATGAGGCCCAAGGACGCGTTTACCAAGTAGGCCACTTGTAGTAGGCTGGTCTTAATTTGCAAGTAGGTACAATGAGGTATGGTGGTTTCTATCCGGTAACCCATCTGAGCCGAGGTGAATCCGAGTATGTCACAAAACAGTCAACCGTGTGTGGCCAAAGATCACAACGGAAAGCAGTATTATTGCTCCATGGAATTAGCGATTATAATGATAGGCGGCAAATGGAAACCACTTATTCTATGGGCACTTGGCGCAAATGGAATGATGCGGTTTGGAGAGTTGCGTAGACTCCTGTCCGGCGCGTCGCAAAAAATGCTCACCCAGCAGTTGAGAGAGCTGGAAACCGACGGTCTGATCGTGCGGGAGGCGCACCCGCAGGTGCCACCGCGGGTAGAATATTCGCTCACCACCCGCGCCTTGCGCTTGGTGCCGATTCTCAATCAACTGGATGTGTGGGCGCAGGCGGTCGAACAGGAAAAGTCGGAAGCGCACGCTTCTTCCATAGAAGACGCTTCACCCAGCAATCCGTAGAGCCCGGGTTGGGGAACGAGGTTGGGGAAGCGCCATCGCCGCCATGGCCTCACCCGCGGCTGCGGGTTTCCCACTCGTCGCGGGTGCGGTTGACGAGCTTTTGCGTGACCAGATGGGCACAGACAGCTTCGCCGAAAAAGGCCTCGACCTAATCCATGGTCCCGGACTCCAGCAGGGCGACGAGAGACACAAGGGCTGGGAGCTCACCCTACAGGCGGGGGAAAATATGGGCCTAGTGTCGCGTCCTCAAAATTAATACATATTTAAGCGACCAGCGGTTTGCCGGTGTAGGTCCACTTGAAGGGCTTTGCCCAGAGCTCGTTATAGTTCTTGATGTACTCCATGATCTGGCCGACGAGTTGTTGCTTTGAG